>NZ_CP165727.1:627222-940833 GCF_041200175.1 Streptomyces sp. R33
GCCGGCCACGGCGGTGACGGCCCTCTGTTCCGCCGGGCCATCCTCCAGAGCGTCCCGCTCTCCATGCCCCTGGCCACACCTGACGAGTCCCGTGCCCGCACCGCCGCCTCTCTGGATACCGTCGGTGCGAAGGACGTGGACGAGCTACGGACGGTGCCGTGGCCACGGCTGGTCGAGGCCACGGCCGGACTCCTCGCGGCCACCATGCAATGGGGACACTGGACGGCGCCGTTCATGCCGGTCCTCGACAGCGGGACGGCGGCGCGGCAACCCGTGGACAACCTGCTCGACGGTCCCGGCGCCGACATCGACGTCCTCATCGGCTGGACCGGGGAAGAGTCGGCTTTCACTTTCGCGCTGGGCGAGACGTACGCGTCGGCGACCAAGGAACAGGTGCTCCACCGGGCGCGGGACAGCTTCGGCGACGGCGCGGCGATGCCTACGCGGCGTATGAGGCCGCCCGCCCGGGCGCACGGCCCGTCGACGTCCTCATCGACCTGACCACCGACGAGCTGTTCAGGAAGCCCACCCTGGCGTTCGCGGAGTCGCGGGCGGCGCGGGGACGTCCGGTCTGGGCGTACGAGTTCGTCTTCGACAACTTCGACAAGTGGTCGCACGCGCCGTTCCTGGCGGGAATGGACACGAGGATCAGGGACGGCCTCGCCAGGACCGTGCACCAGGCATGGATCTCGTTCATACGCACCGGCGACCCCAACCATCCCACCATGCCGCGCTGGGACCGGTACCACCGACAGTCCCGCACCACGATGCGCTTCGACGCCGTCACCGCGGCCGTTTCCCATCTCGCCCCGAACTGACGGAGGAACCTAGCCGAGGGGCCCGTCCATGGGCTGCTCCGTCCAGATGGTCTTCCCGGTACGGGTGAACCGGCAGCCCCAACGTTCGGTGAGCTGGGCGACGAGGAACAGGCCACGCCCGCCCTCGTCCGTGTCCCGTGCACGGCGCAGGCGCGGCTGCGTGCTGCTGGGGTCGGACACCTCGCAGACGAGCACCCGGTCGCGGATCAGCCGGAGCCTGACCGGTCCCCCTGCGTAACGGATCGCGTTCGTGACGAGCTCGCTGGCGATGAGCTCCGTCACGAAGCTCAATTCGTCCAACTGCCAGCTGGACAGCTGGCCCACCACCAGCTCACGGGCGTACGCGACGAGGGACAGGTCGGCCTCGAGTTCCCACTCGGCGACCTGGTCGGACGAGAGGGCGTGGGTGCGGGCGAGCAGCAGGGCGACGTCGTCGGAGGGCTCTTGAGGAAGCACGCTGTCGAAGACGCTCTGGCCGATCTCGCCCAGGGGCCGGCTCGAGTTCGCGCCGGCGAGCGCACTCCTCAGCCTGCCCATTCCTTCCTCGATGTCGCCGCCGCGGCTCCCGACGAGTCCGTCCGTGAAGAACGCGAGCATGCTGCCGGGCCGTACACCGAACTCCGTGACCTCGAAGGGCATTCCGCCGACTCCCAGAGGCGGTCCCGGCACCAAGCCTACGAAGACCGGCTCCTCACCAGGCGACACCATGGCCGGCGGCGGATGTCCCGCCGTGGCAGCGACACACCCCCTTGTCACCGGATCGTAGACGGCGTACAGGCACGTCGCTCCGAGCACAGCCGTCTCGGAGCGGGAGGCGCCGGTCATCTCCTCGCCGGAGAGACCGAGCACCAGGTCGTCCAGGTGCGTGAGGAGCTCACCCGGATCCAGATCGAGGTCGGCGAGGGTCTGCACCGCGGTCCGCAGCCGCGCCATGGCCGCGGTGGCATCGAGGCCATGGCCGACTACGTCCCCGACGACGAACGCCACGCGCAACGACGGCAGGGGGATCACGTCGAACCAGTCCCCGCCCACTCCCAGGCCGCCGCCCGCCGGCTGGTAGACGCCCGCCGTCTCCGCGGCGGCGGAGTCCAGGGCCGAGCGAGGCAGCAGGCTTCGCTGCAGGGCGACCGCCGACAGGTGCTCCTTGGTGTAGCGGCGCGCGTTGTCCACGCCGAGCGCGGCCCTGGAGACGACGTCCTGCAGCAGGGCGGCGTCCTCGTCGCCGAACGCGGAAGGCAACTGGCTGCGCCAGACCGTAACGCAGCCGAGGATCAGACCTCGCGCGTAGAGCGGTACCGCGATGGAGGAGTGAGCCCCGCTCGGGACGAACAGCGCCAGGCTCTCCGGATCCACGCCGAGCTCGGCGTGCAGGATGGCGACGTCCGGCACCACCACGGGAAGCCCCTTCATGAGGGGACGCATCAACGTACCGTCCGTTACAGGGGGAAGCGCTTCCCCCACCGCCAGGAGGTCCTCGGCGGATATCTCCGGGCTCTGCGCGGCAGCGGTCCGGCGCAGGCGCACGTCGCCGCTGGTGTCAAGGTGCGGGGGCTCGTCGCCCACCAGCACCTGCTCGGCTATGTCCACGGTCGCCAGGTCGGCGAAATCAGGCACGAGCAGATTCACGAGGGTCTGGGCCATCTCGATCACGTCCAGCGAGGCGCCGATGCCCTCGGCGGCGGCGTGGGACAGCCCCGTCCGGCGTCGCCCCGCATCTCGCTCGGCTGCCTGCGCCGCAGTTTGCGCCGGCGTCACCAGGACGAGCCACTGCGCGTCAGCGCCGAGATCGCCTGGGCTGCGAGCTGCAAGCCGGACAACGGTGCAGGTCAGGGCGACCTTTTGGCCCGCATGATCACCATCCGGAATGGTCACCAGGCGCCCGGCCGGTCCCCCGTCCGTTCCGGCTCGCGGCACCAGCCCCAGAAGGGGCGCACAGGTCTGACCCGGCGAGCAGTCGAGCAGCGTCACAGCCCCTTGAGAACAGGCGACGACCACGCCTGCGTCGTCCAGTACGACCGCTGCCGTTTCGCTGACGGGCACCGAGGCCGGCCTCGGGCCACGATGCTCGGGTTCACGCATGTCGCCTCCACGCACCGTGACCTTCAGTATCTTCCCCGAGCAGAGGCCCGGCGACCCGGGTCCTCGTCCGGGGACCCGTGGCCCTGCCCGGGAGCTGGAGGGGGTGGGCCGCACGGCCGAGGCCCTGGAGTGGGCCGAACGCGGGATACGGGAGGCCGAGTCCGACTGGGGGCCGGATGACGAGCTGGTCGCCTTCGTCTGCGACCGGTACGCGCGGGCCGGCCGCCTGGCCGATGCGGTGACGGTCCGCAGGGATGCGCTGCGGGCCCGTCCGTCCCTGGCCGCCTACCGGCATCTTCGTACCGCGGCCCGCACGGCCGGAACCTGGGAGGGCACCGAGCGCGCGGCCGCCCTGGAGGCACTGAGGGCCTCCGACCAGCCGATGAAGGACCGCTGGTACGGCGGCTCGGTGCTGGTGGACGCGCTCATGGACGATGCCGACCTCGAGGCCGCCTGGCATGCCGCCGCCGACGGATACGCGGACCGGCATCAGTGGCTGGCCCTGGCCGACCGGATCCGGGACGGGCAACCGGCCGACGCGCTGACCGTCTACCTGCGCTGGATCGAGCCACTGCGCAAGGAAACCGGTGATCCCACGTACGAACGCATGACGGAACTGCTGCTCACCGCTCGGCTCCGGGCGGCGGCGGGTCCGGTACGTCATGGTTGTGTCACCGGAGCGGCACAGCGCTGTACCCGCGGGAACTCCTGCCGGGCGCTTCGCCGTGTCCCTCGGCGTGCGGGCCGGCGCGGGACCGGTGGCGATCCTTGGGAGGTTCCCCATGCAGTACACAGCAGGTGTCCGACGGGCCGCGGCCGCGCTGGTGGTCGCAGCGACGGCCACCGCCCTGATGACGGGCTGCACGCCGTCCGGCGAGGCCGAGGCGGCCGACGGGCCTACGCAGTCCGTGCAGTCACCGGCTCCCGGGGCCGCCTCGGGCGGCAGCAGTTCCGGCGGCACCGGTTCGGCGAAGCCCGCCGTCTCGGTCTCCCCCACCGCGTCCGGTGGTAAGGCAAAGCCCTGCGCAATCGACGATGTGAAGGTCACGGAAGCCCGCCAGGCTGCCGTCCGGCCGCCGGGTACGGGAACCGGCGCCGCCGCCGTCGCCGTCACCAACGTCTCGAAGAGCGCCTGCACGCTGAAGGGATTCCCCACCGTCGCGGGTGCGGGCAACGGGTCCCCCGACAAGAACACACCGCTCGCCACGACCCACAGCGGCTCGGCGGCCACGGTGTCCCTGGCCCCGGGTGCCCGCGCCTGGACCAAGCTCACCTTCGTCAACGTGCAGGGCGAGGCCGACGGGTACTGCGAGTCCGGCGCGACGCCCGCCTCGTACCCCACGCTCGTCGTCGGGGTCCCGGGCGCGGGCGCGCACCAGACCGGCCTCGACGACGGAGTCTTCGCCCTGTGCGACAACAAGGCCACGGTCACGGCCTATTCGACGACGAAACCCTCGTGATGCCATGACCGCGCCTCCCATGACGGGCTTATCGGTGACGGGGTAGACCTCGACGATGCCGGCGAACACGCCGGTGTAGGCGTCCGCACGCATGCCTGTGCGGGGATCTCCGGAGGACCGAGTCCCGTTGCCGGGTCGGTGGCCACCAGGCTGAGCCCGTCATGGGACAGGAGGGGGGCGAGGACCCGGGAGATCCCGGCGCCTACCAGGCCGGGCCCCGTGTTCTGGCTCGCGGCGGCATACAGATCATGCGCCAGCCGTCCCGCAGCCAAGAACGTGAGTGGCACAAGATCCCACTATGACGGCGAGGCCGCTTATCGTACGCATGTGCGATTACGGTCCCGGCTCCGGGATGGCCGTTCGTGGCGCAACCCCGGATTTCGGGAGGTCCGCCGAGCTACGGAACGGCGGCCGCGGCACGGCCCCGCTCCGTACGTGGACCCCGGGGGCTGATGGCCCTCGGAACCGGGTGGCATGGCCGGGCGGCTGCAGGCGGTGGCGGGACAGCCCCATGACACGTCGACTCACCGCGGCGACGGCCGACGGCCGCCGCGCCGCCGGTATGCATCCGGGCGAGGCAGCACCGGCCGTCCGCTCTTCTATCAAGATCGACTCTTGGCGTCAAGCCACGTACTCAAGGGGCATGACGCACGCTCCCAGGCAGGGTTTATTTGAAGTACGCCCCCACGGGAAAGCACCGGAGAAACAACAGGCCCAGGAATTTCCCCGGCCTATTCTGCGGGGCGGCTCACCAAACCTTATTCATGCCGAATGGAGATTTCCCATGTTCGAGCGTTTCCCGACCCGTCGTATCGTTCTGGCCGGAGCTTCCCTGGCACTGGTCGGCGGCGGCATCGCCCTCCCCGCGACCGCCATGGCCGCGCCCACCGCCGCCCCGCAGCAGGCCGTCAACCTCCTCCAGGACGACAGCGCCGACGGCATCGGTACCGGCGGCGACGCCAACGCCGAGAACACCACGGTCGGCGGCGAGGCCACGGGCGGCAACGCCAGCACCGGCGTCGGCAACTGCGAGGGCGGGTGCGAGGTCACCACCGGCAACGCCACCGGCGGTGACGCCAGCGCCGACGCCATCAACACCGGCGACGCCACCGCCGTCGGCGGCAACGGCACCGGCACGGGCGGCCAGGTGAACAAGCAGACCATCACGGACCAGCTCAAGGACGAACTCAAGGCCAAGCTCGGCAAGTGAGACCCCACAACCCCACAGCCCCCGGGGAACACTCCCCGGGAGCCGCCCGACACAGCAGACGCCGGAGAGGCCCACCACCTCTCCGGCGCCCGCACGCCCTGCACGGCGCCACTCGTGACCACCGGTGCCACCTTCAACGACCCGACCGACCCGGCCCGGCAGGAAGCGGTGTTCACGCACATCTCCCGCCTGATCGACGGCGCCGTACCCGGGTCGAGCATCAAGGTTTCGATGTACGTCCTCGGATCGGATTGGCTCGCGGGGCGGCTGAGTGCGGCGCACCTGCGCGGGGTGAACGTCGAGGTGATCCTGGACAGCGAGAGCCTCAAGCATCATGCGGGCAGGCCGGGAAGGCGAAGGCGTACTCCTTCCCCCGGTCCGGCTCGGACGTCGTCCTCAACAACACGGTGGACGATCCCGTCAGCGGCCAGCCGGTATGCCACGGAAACTCGGCGGGCTACTACGGCACGGCTGACGGCCGCACGGTGATCCGGATCGCCATGCACCAGATCACTCGCGCCGAGGTGACCGAGGAGCTGTGGGAGCTCGACGAAGCGGGCTGCTACGTCGAAATCGTGTACCGCAAGCTCGACAACAGCGGCACCGCAATCGCCGACCAGCTCGCCAAGCCGACCGAGTTCGGCGGGATCACACGTCACAAGCTGGACGACGACGCGCAAGGCCGTACGGCGACGCACTCCAAGTACCTGCTGATCGAGCGGACTTACAAGGGCCTCCCCGACCAGAAGATCGTCTTCACCGGCAGCCACCCCTGCACGGTGAGCGGGCTCGTCAGCAACGACGAGGCGCTGCTCAAATACCAGGACCGGCGGTGCACGACGCCTACCGGGAGAACTTCCGTGCTCAGCGCACCGTCGCTGACGGCCAGAACGCTTAGCAGTGCAGCAGCAGTGCAGCAGTGCGGGCCGCCACCCGGCGAGGGTGGCGGCCTGCACTGCTGCGCCGGTCAGTGGCTCCTGCCACAGGGTCCGAGTACCGTGTCGGCTCGGGCCGGCCCCTCTAGACGCTCGTGCGTACCGCTGCGGCCGTGCGCTCGGATGCCTCGAGTTTCTCGGGTGCTCCGGGTGCCTCGGATGCCTCGGATGCCTCGGGATTTTCGGGCGTCTCGGTCAGGTTGTTGCGCGACGGCTTGCCGAGGAGCCAGCTCAGCAGCGGACCGGCCATCGCGGTCGTGACCACGGCCATGACGACCATGAGCGAGTAGAGCCCCTTGTCGAGGAAGCCCAGTTGCAGGCCCACGTTGAGGACGATGAGCTCGGTCAGGCCCCGGGTGTTCATCAGCGTGGCGAGGGCAGCGGACTGCCGTACCGGCATCCGGTTCAGCCGGGCGGCCGTGAACGCGCCGATGAACTTGCCGCCGACGGCCACCAGGAGGATCAGCGCCAGAGCGCCCAGCCCGTCCATGTTGAGCCCCGACAGATCGACCTTGAGGCCGGCGACGAGGAAGAACACCGGCAGCAGCAGCGTGCCGTTCATCTCCCCCAGGCGCTCGTGCACCTTCGACCGGAGCTGCTCGGTGCCGGTGCGCGGGAGGATCACGCCGAAGAGGAACGCGCCGAAGATGTAGTGCAGACCCACCCACTCGGTGGCAGCGGCGGACAGCAGCAGGCCCGCGATGATGCACCCGAACACGGTCGGGGTGAGCCGCAGCGCGGGCCGGCGGGCGACGTAGCGCTGCAGCAGCGGGCGCAGGACGAAGAGCATGCCGAGCAGGTAGGGGATCGCGAGCAGGATGCGCCACTGGTCGCCGTCTGCGGAGCCGCTGATGGCGACCACGGCGGCGAGGACCGACCATGCCAGGACGTCGTCGATGGAGGCGCAGGCCAGGGCCACCACGCCCAGCGGGGTGCGTGTCATGTTCCGGTCGGTGAGGATGCGGGCCAGTACCGGGAACGCGGTGATCGACATGGCGATGCCCATGAACAGCATGAACGCCGTCTGGTTGTCGGTGCCGTAGTCGTTCATCAAGTAGAGGGCCAGGACCGTACCGAGGCCGAAGGGCACCACGATGGAGCTGAACGAGATTCCGACGGCAAGGCTTCCGCTGCCGCGTATCAGCTTGGCGTCCCACTCGAGGCCGACGATGAACATGAAGACCGCGACTCCGACCGCGGCCAGCGCGCTGAGCAGTGGCCGGATGGACACGGGGAAGAGGGCGTCGGAGATGGCGCCGTGGAACAGGGTGGGTCCCAGCGCGATGCCGGCGAGGACCTCACCGATCACCGCCGGCTGTCCGAGCCGCCGGGCCAACGCGCCGAGTACGCGTGCCAGGATCACGATGGCGGCGAGGCCGAGGAGGAGTGAGGTGGTCTGATGGGTGTTCATACGGTCCGTCTCCGTAAGGCGGGCTGTCCTTCGACCCGTTGGGGCAGCGTGTGCGGGTAGTCAGGTGCCCGGCGAGGGCCTGGTGCGGTCACCGGGTGGTGGGGGGTACGTGAACCGGGTTGCGGTTCACGGGGCTTCTCAGAAACTGTGCGCCTTCCACGAAGAGCCACGCTGCACTGCCACCGGAGGATGACTCGAGGATCCCTGGCTTTGCCGGGGCGAGGGTGGGGTGGCAGCGGCGGCGGGCCTGGATGCAGGTCTTCTCGTCCGCGCTGATCACGTACTCATCATCGCCGAGCTGTTCGCCCTGCCAGGTGGGCGTAGAGGTCCATCACCCAGGTGGCCGTCAGCCGGAAGCCGGGGCCGGGCCGGGCCGGGGATGGTGATGGTGATGGTGATGAGCGGCGCACGGCGTCCGCATGCAGCCCCGTCTCCCGGGCGATGACCGGTGCAAGAAGGCCACTTGGACGGGGAAAACGCAACTTCGACATGGCCCGCAGAGGCGGCTACGTTTACCTGGTCTTCGCCGACCGCCCACGGTCGCACAGGAGTTCCTTCACGCTGAGCCACCCGCGACGGCATGAGTGGTCACGCCCCACGAATCCTCGTCCCCATGGGCAAGCCGCCGAACCGGGTCCACACCAGCCACCCCCAGCCAGGGAGAGACACTTGCCCCATCTTGCGCTGTACACATTCGGCGTCCTGAAGTCACCTCTCGCCGATCCCGCACCTCTCACGCGCGAGTTCTACGACATTGGTGAGTCCGTCTACCGGAAGATCAGTGAGCACCCCGGATACCTCGCGCGTGCTGAAGCGGCAGGCGGTGACCGGGGCATGCTCTTCGAGGCGGACTGGGGTGCATGGGGAGAGTTCGCCGTACCGACCTGGTACGGCAAGGGCCGTACGGTGGAAACCACCGCCCTGGCCGCGACGCTCTCACTCTGGACCGGCCTGCGCCCCGCCTTCGACGCCATCTACACCGGTCTGCACCGTGAGGCGCTGAACAGGCGTTACGACTGGTTCGAGAGGACAGGGCTCCCGAATTACGTGTGCTGGTGGGTCTCCGACGGCGTGATACCCACCTGGCAGGACGGGGTTTCCAGGCTGGAACACCTCCATGACCACGGCCCCGCGCCGCACGCCTTCACCTTCCACCACTCGTTCGCCCCGGAGGGAACTCCGACCAGGATCAAAGGCATCGGGCCGAAGAGCGACGAGGTTCGCTGACAGGGAAGCCTGATGACGGAGCCGAGCACCAAGGCGCTGAGGATCTCTTCCGCGTGCTGTTACGGCGCTCGTTGCACGTCCGGCCCGGAACCCCGTGGGTTCCGGGCCGGCACTGCGGGCGGCGTCAGCCCTTGGCGGAGAAGATCCTCGTGAAGAGGTCTTCGTCCTCATCCTCGTCGCTTCCGGGCATCACTGCCCCGTCGGCGTGCTCGGCGTGCTCGGCGTGCTCGGAGTGCTCGGCGGGCTCGGCCGGCTCGGCGCGCTCGGCGCGCTCGAAGGCCACGGCGACAGCCTTGATGTCGCCGACCTTCTCACCCGGGCCGGCGGCTACGACCGGCTCACCGCTGCACGTGGCGTTGTCGAAGAGCAGGGCGACCATGTCGGAGTCGTTGGCAATCTCCTGGACGGCGCCGTCGGTGACCGCCAGCTCGTGACACGTGCCCTCGGTCAAGTCGCTGATCTGCGCCTGCTGGCTCTCTCCGTCCTTGAGGAAGACATAGTTGAAGGACTGACCGTCGTCGGCGAACGCCTGGGCGCCGACGGGGAGAGTGAGCGCGAGGGCTCCGGCGAGGGCGACGGCTGCGGTACGAATACGCATGGGGATTCCATTCTTCCGTGTTGTGGATGCCGGTCGGCTGACACCCATCCGGAGCCTAGGAGTACGCCTTGCCCGAGAGCGGGACCTTGCGGTGGCACGGTCGGAGGTTCACCCGAGTTGCCCTGGCACATCCCACTTACGGCCTCGATCTTGGTCATGGGCGAGGCTGGGCGCATGGAGATCAGAAAGGGCCAGAAGGGCGATGCCATCGAGGTTGCGACGCTGCGCGCCGGAAGTTGGCGCACCGGGTTCGGGACCGGCGGCCGGCTCTTGGTGCACGCCCTGGCCTGGGCCGCCGAGGAGCACCCCG
The DNA here is from genome assembly GCF_041200175.1 of Streptomyces sp. R33. Lineage (NCBI taxonomy): Bacteria > Bacillati > Actinomycetota > Actinomycetes > Kitasatosporales > Streptomycetaceae > Streptomyces > Streptomyces sp. R33. Next base: position 637,271 of record NZ_CP165727.1, read on the forward strand.
CCAGGCCGGTCTACCTGGAAGTGCTGCGCGCCAACACCCGCGCCATCGCCTTCTACGAACGGCATGGCGCCCTTCGCACCTGGTGGTGTCGGCGACCGCTCCGGATGCCGGGGGCGACTTCGAGAACGGCCGGGTCATCGACCGGCGGCGGCGGATCGTGGTGTGCGGCTCGTCCGATCTCGGCGGGACGGGTGGTGTGCAGTGGCGAGTGCAGCCCGTCGTCCTCAGCCGCCTTCACGGCGACACTCCGAGGGAAAGTGATGTCACACCATCATGACAGGTCAGATGATGTTTTCGTAGGAGGAACAGCACAGGGAGCCAGCCTTGTTCGGCCCTCTCCGGGGCACCCAGAATCCCCGTTGTGAATCACTGGGGAAAGTCGATCAGGACGACATCGTGCGAGCGCGGAATGTGCTGCTCGCCTCGGGACGCCGCACGCCGCGCGAGGAAGCCGATGCCTACCGCGTGCTCGCTCAGGTCAGCCCCGCCGCGTACCTACCGCTCTTGGCCAAGGCCCTGCAACGTCTGAGCTACGACACCGGCTCCGGGAAAAGGCATGCATCCGCTCTGGCGCTGTGCGAGGAAGCGGTGGCCGCGGCGCGGTCCATCGATCCGGCCGAACCGGCCCGCGCGGACGTTCTGTACGACGCCCTTAACACGTGCCAGAGAGAGCTGTACACAATAGGCCGACGCGCCGACGGACTCGCCATGCGCGCCGAGATGCTCGCCATCAGCCGTGCACAGGCCGAACTGTCCGGAGATCCCGTGGTCATGGGGCTGCATGAGTGGGCTGCCGGACTCTCCGAGGAAGGCCGGTATGCCGAGGCCGCCGATGCCATGTTCGCGTTGGTCGCAGCGATCCTGCCCGACGCGCCCCGCAGCGGGGCTCTCGCCTGGTCGCTCCTGGCGTGGATCGCCGCTCTCCATGACGCCGGTCGCTCCGGCGAAGCACTCGCCGCGTTCGAGACACTCGTCAACATGGAAGCGGCCGAAGCCGCGCACGACGGCGACCCGGCAGCCTGCCATCTCAACTCGCTCATCGGGTACGCACAGATGCTCGACGCCCACGGCCTTCTCCGGCGCCGGAAGCGATCGGCCTGCGCCCGATGGACCGCGTCCGCCCTCGGGGGCTGCGCCCATGCAGTGGTCGCCCGATGTCAGGCAGCGCTACTTGGACAGCCGTCATGCCCTCCGCGAAGAGGTGGACGCCCTCGCTCCGCGAGCCGCCGAAGATCCGGACCAACACCTGGCCGAACTGGTCCGCCTGCATCGGGTCCTCACCATCCGCTCCGCCGGCTACTGGGAGAACCGCACCCACCTGTTCGCGGATCAAGTGCGCTCCCTGTTCGACGACGGAGTGAGCCTGGCCCGCCGACTGTCTCAGCACGACCCGGCGGAAGGAACGCGAACACTGGCCGCCATCCTGATCGACCGATCGACCTTCCACACCGCCACCAGCGAGTTCAAGCCCGCCCTCGAGGACTTCCGCCAAGCCCTGAGCTACCTGGGGGAGGCCAACCAACCTTTGCGTCGACCGCTTCCACCAGCGTGACCATGGCCTCGACCGCCTCGTCGTCCGTGAGCCCTTGCTCCCGGCACAGAGAGCGCCACGTCGAGAACGAAGCGGCATGCCCGATCACCGCCCGCCGGAGCGGGGCGTCGGCCTCAGACCAGGCACCGGCCAGCACCTCGACGTACTTTCGGCCCATCTCCGCTCGAGCGTCGCGGACCGACTCGGGTACGGCGTGCTGGTCGCGGATGACCAGCGTCAGCATCTGCTCGCCCGCGCGATAGAAGCGGTAGAGGTCGGCGAGCCCGGCCGTCAGCCGCTCGAGCGGACTCTCGAACGCACTCCACCGTTCGGGCCGGGGCAACTGCTGCCGCGACAGCCAGTGCCCTGAACACGCCTCGAACAGGGCCTTCTCATCCGGAAAATGCCGGTACACGGTCAGCCGGGTGACGCCGGCACGCTCGGCGATCGCTGCGATGCTCGTCGACGCCGGGCCGGCCGTGCCGTGCAGATGCACGGCGGCTTCGATGATGCGCTGCCGCGTCCGGCCGACATCCTCGGCGCGTTTGCGCATCTCATAGCCACGCGGTGTCGTCGAACGCTGCTGATCACCCAATTGTTGACGTCCTGGCGTATGCGGTGGAGACTTTTTAAGAGAACACCAGTGTATCTCCAAATTCTGTCGAGGAGTGATCGCCATGACAGAGCCGCTGGCCCCGCCGCTCACCATCGTTCACCCGGGAGAGGGCTCCGAGGGTTTCCTCGGCTCGATCGGCGTCGCCTTCAAGCTATGGGGGGAAGACACCGGCGGCGCAGTCTCCGTCGTTGAGCACCCCTTCCCGGTCGGGGCACTGGTGCCGCCGCACCTGCACACCCGAGAGGACGAGTACTCGATCGTCACCGAAGGCGAGATCGGGTTCCGTTCCGGCGACCGTGAAACCGTTCTGGGCGCCGGCGGCTACATCACCAAGCCGCGCGGGGAACTGCACACGATGTGGAACGCCGGGTCCGTCCCCGCCCGAATGATCGAGATCATCAGCCCGGCCGGATTCGAACACTTCTTCCGCGAGGTGGCCGAGATGCTCGCCGACGGGCAGCCGCCGGCCGAGGACGCGATACCGGTGCTCGCCGCCAAGTACGGGCTCGTGCTCGGGCGGCCCGCCTGGCTGCCCGACGTCATCTCCAGGTTCGGCCTGACGCCCCCGCCAGGCCTCTGACCGAGGCGCGGGGCTCCACGGGACCAGGCGGCCGACGTCCCTTGCTCGCGGTCGAGGCCAGGAACGCCGAGCCGGGCTCAGCACCGGCTCAACGACCTCACGGAGCCCTACATGGCACGCTCCTGAACGGTATCGCGGGATTCCCGGTGATCTCGATCGTCGGCCGCAGCGGCGGCACGCAGCGCCGCCTCGACCCGGCGGTTCCTGGTCATGGTCGACGTGACGGCGGTCATGGTGAGGAGGAGGCCGGCTGCGGTGTAGAGCGGGGTGCGCACGTCGTAGGTGGTGGCCAGCCAGCCGCCGAGGAAGGCGCCGAAGGGGGCGGCGCACATGCCGAGCATGCGGGACGTGGAGGCGACCCGGCCCATCAGACGGGCGGGGACGATCGCCTGCCTGAGGGAGGGGCCGAGCACCATCGTGGCGCCCATGCCCGCTCCGCAGATGGCGAGCGCGAGGCCGGCGACGTACGGGTTCGGGGCGGCGGCCAGGCCCAGGATGGCGAGTCCCTCGACCGCGGCCGTGCAGGTCAGCGCGGCGCCGGTGCCGAGTCGTCGGCCGAGGAAGGAGGCGATGCCCGCGCCGAGCAGACCGCCGGTGGCCTCCGCCGTGAGGAGCAGGCCGAAGCCGAAGGTGTCGATGCCGAGACGGTCGTGCGCGAAGAGGGCGAGTACGGTCTCCACCGCGAGGAAGGCGATGTTCCCGACCGCGGGACGCAGCGCGAGCCCGAGCAGCAACTGATCCCGCAATACGTACGAGGCGCCGGCCCGCGCCTGCCGCAACAGCGACTCACGGGCCTGCGGTACGGGCCGGGGTGCGGCAGGCAGCGACCGAACGAGCAGTGCGGAGAGCGCGAACGAGACCGCGTCGGCGAGCAGCGGGACCGCCCGCCCGAGCGCGAGCAGGGCACTGCCCGCAGGCGGCCCGGCGAACCCGGACGCGGCGGTCTGGGTGCCGCGCAGGCGGGAGTTGGCGCGCTCCAGGAGCGCGGGGTCGCGGCCGAGCAGATCCGGCAGATAGGCCGTGGCGGCCGTGTCGAAGAAGAGTCCGCCGAGAGCGAGGAGGAAGGCGACGGCCGCGAGCAGCGGAATGCTCAGCACGTCGAGCGCGGCCGCTGCCACCGGCATCGCGAGCAGCACCGCACGCGCCGCGTCCGTGACCCACATCGTGCGCCGACGGTCCCAGCGGTCCACCAGCGCGCCGCCGAGCACCCCGAAGAGCAGCCACGGCAGCGTCCCGGCGGCCGTGACGACGGCGAGCGCCATGGGATCCCGCGTCAACGTCAACGCGAGCAGCGGCAGCGCTGCATGCGTCACCCCGTCACCGAGCGAGGACACCGTCTGCGCAGTCCACAGCCGCCCGAAACCGGTCGGCACCTTCCGAACGTCTGAAGTCACTTGGCGTCCCCTTCGGCCTGCGCGCGCGATGCCGGGTGGAACAGTGCGAAGACGAGAGACGCGTCCGGCAGCGACGGATCGGACAGCTCTCGGTACTCGTCCGCCAGCGCCTGCAGCCGCGCCCCCAGCTCCGCGAACTGCTCCTCGGTGAGCCGCAGGTGCGCCATCCGCACGTGCCGCTCGCCATCGGCCGGCGCTGCCTCCAGGTCCGCCACCGCATGCCGCATCAGCACATCCGGCCCTCCCTCGCCCGGATCCGGCAGTACAAGGGCCCGCGCGGCCATTGCGTAGTACCGCTCGGTGACCCCCCGGACCTTCCGCGTCCGTACCACCTTCACCAGGCCGGCCCGCTCCAGCAGCCGTACGTGGTAGCTGGAACTCCCCTTCGCAAGGCCCACCCGCTCGGCGATCTGCGTGATCGTCGCGGGCTCGAAGCGGAGGACGGCCATGATCCGGTGCCGCGTGAGATTCGAAACGGCGCGCAGCTGCTCGTCGGTGGTGACGTGGAACGTCTCGGGAAGATCATCGGTAGGCATGCCCCCAATGGTCAACGACTCTTGACCATTGGGCAAGGGGATTTTCGCTTCTCATGCCGAAGCGCCGGCCCCCAGGCGTGGGAACCGGCGCCGTACGGGCCGGAAAAGGACGTGAGGCGCTCCGGAACAGAGCGTGGTGACCGCCGGGCTCTGGCCTCACCAGGCCAGCGGGAGCGCCTCCGGGCCCCGGTTGATGGTGCCCCGACGCCAGCGCACCTCTTCGGGCGGCACCGCAAGCCGCAGCCCCGGCGCCTTGCGCAGCAGCGTCGACAGCACCGCGTGGCACTGGATCCTGGTGAGCGCAGCGCCGAGACAGTAGTGCGGACCGTGGCCGAAGGCGAGGTTCGGTGCCTCGGTACGAGTGAGGTCGAGCCGGTCGGGATGGGTGAAGACCGCCGGGTCGCGGTCGGCGGCCAGGTAGGACACGTATACGGCGTCCCCTGCCGGGATGGTGACGCCACCGACCGTCACGTCCTCCGTGGCGATCCGCGGCATGCCGACACCGCACCGCTGCGGGATGAACCGGAGCAGCTCCTCGACCGCCGAGGGGAGCAGCCCGGGGTCCGCCTGCAACGCCGCCAGCTGCTCCGGGTGCGTGAGCAGGGCGTAGACCATGCTCGTGCACTGGTTGCGGACCTGGTCGAGCGCGTTGAGCACGATCATGACCGACAGGGAGACCAGCTCGGCCCTGCTCAGGTCTCCGCGGGCCTCGGCGGCCGCGAGTTCGCTGAACAGGTCGTCGCCCGGTTCTCGGAGCCGGTGGTCGGCCAACTGCCGGAAGTAGGCGGCGATATCGGACTTGACCGTGCTGGTCTGCGTCACGGGGACATCGGTGGACAGGATGACCGCCCGCCACTGCTGGAGTCGTCCGAGGTCCGCGCGCGGGACGCCCAGCAGCTTGCCGATGACCCGTTCGGGCAGGGGTCCGCTCACGTACTCGGCAAGGTCCGCCGGTGCCGGGCGGCTCATCATGGTGTCGACCAGCCGTTCCACGGTCGCCTCGGTCTCGGCCCGCAGGGCGGCCGCACGCTTGCGGTTGAACGCTTGCGCGACGAGGCGGCGCAGCCGCGTGTGGTCGGGGGCGTCGGTGCGGCCGATGCCCCGGGCGGGAGCGACGTTGTGGGGTGTCATGCCGGTCACCGGACGGTCGACGGTGAGCGCACGGCTGAACCGCGGATCGGAGGTCACCTCCTTGACGTACTCGTAGCGGGTCACCAGCCAGGCGTGGCCTTCGCCGTACCGCATCCGGACCAGCGCGACGGGCTCTTCACGGACGAGCCGGTGCAGGAGGGGGTCGAAGTCGAGGGCGTCGAGGTGTTCCACCGGCCAGTAGTGCACGGTCGTCGGGCCGGCGGGGCCAAGGGGTTCCCCGCTCCTCGCGTGCGGCAGCGCAGCGGCCGTTTCGGCGGTCGGCGGGCGTACGGCTTCCTTCACCGGGGCGGCCTCCTGCGAGGCCGCCGACGCGGGGACGGCCGGTGCCGGAACAGCCTGTGGCGGGATGTGCCGCAAGGGGGTGAGCTGTTCGATGTCGTAGCGGATCCGGAGCCTCTCCACGGCCGACTGGTCGATCTCGCCGCCGCTGTTCAGCAGCTCGAGCAGCTCCTCGAAGTAGCGCTCGTGGTCCGGGGGTGGAGCTGCCTGGAGCAGCATCCTGGCGGGGCTGCCGGTCGGGTTGGCGAAGGCGTGCGGGCATCCGGGCGGCACCAGGATCATCGTGCCGGCCGTGGCCCGTACGTGTCGCCTGCCGGAGGGGGACTCCCACTCCCGCCAGTCGTCCCGGGTCCGGACCTTCGGCTCGAACGCCATCACATCGAGTTCGCCTTCGATGAGGTAGAAGAGTTCCTCACTGCGGCTGTGGGCGTGGGCACCGACGTCGAAGCCGGGTGGCACCGTCACCTCGAAGGTGGACGCGACGGCCGAGTGGGCGCCCGTCACCTTGAACGTCACTTCCTGCGCGGCTGTCTTGATGGTCCGGCCACCGCCGGGCGGCACGATCAGGCCCTCGGTGCGGACGGTGTCGCACTCGTACACGGTTGTCTCCCTCGGGTATCGGTCCGGTCGCCGGGTCACCACGTCACCGGCAGCTTCTCGGGGCCGCGGATCAATGCCCCCTGCTCCCACGCCAGTTCGCCCTCCGGTACGGCGAGGCGCAGGCGGGGGAAGCGGTCCCACAGCGACCGGAGCAGGATCTCCGACTCCATCCGTGCCAGTGTGGAGGCGGGGCAGAAGTGCGGGCCGTACCCGAAGGAGACGTGCGGGTTGTTCACCCGGTCGAAGTCGAGCCGGTCCGGATCGGCGAACACGTCCGGGTCGCGGTTGGCGGTGAGGTACGAGACGTAGACCGGCTCGCCCGCGCGGATCAGCACGCCGCCCACCTCCACGGCCTCCAGGGCGATGCGTGCCAGACCGACCGCGTTGCGGTGCGGGATGTAGCGCAGCAGTTCCTCCACGGCCTGGGGGACGAGCTCCGGCTCCGTGCGCAGCCGGGCCAGGTGCGCCGGGTGTGTGAGCAGCGCGTACACCATGTTGGCGCTGTTGTTGCGTACGGCGTGCGCGCCGCCGATCTGGACCAGGACGGCGAGTCCGGCGGCCTCGTCCGCGCTCAGCACGCCTTCGCCGACGGCCTCCGCCAGCGCGCCCCCGAGGTCGTCATCCCGGCCGGTCGTGCGGCCGGACGACATGCGGCGGAAGTACGCGGCCATGTCCGCTTTCGCCCGCTCGCTCGCCTCCCGCCCCCGCGCGGCGGACAGGATGGTGTCCGTCCACTGCGCCATCTGCGGGCGGTCCTCCTCCGGCACCCCCATCAACGCACCCACCATGGCCAGCGGGAAGGGCCGGTTCAGGTACTCCACCAGGTCGAGCGGGCCGCCGTGCTCCTCCATGCGGTCCAGCAGAGCGTCCATCACGTGCTGCCCGTACGCGCGGAGCCGACCCAGCGACCGGGAGGTGAACGCGCGGGCGACGACGCGCCGCATCCGTGTGTGCTCCGGCGGATCGCAGACGCCGACCGCCCCGTCCATCGGGATGAAGTGCGGTGCCAGGCGTGTGACGTCGCGGCCCATGACGGCCCGGCGGCCGAAGCGGGGGTCGATGGACACGAACCGTACGTCGTCGTACCGGGTCACCAGCCAGGCGTGGCCGTCGCCGTGGGGCAGCTTCACCCGGGCCACCGGTTCCTCGTGCAGCAGGCGCGCGAGCAGCGGGTCGAAGGTGAGCCCCGGCAGGTCCGGCGGGGACCAGAAGTGCACGCGCTGCGCATCGGCCGTCCGGGCCGCCGGCAGAACGGACGCGGGAGCGCGGGCGGGAGCGGGCGTCGGCAGTGCGGCTCTGCCACCCTGCCGTGCCCTTGGGACGGCGGGGGCCCGCCCTTCCACGGCCCGGGCACCGCCGGCCGCCGCCCCCACGAGCACCGGTTGCTTCGCCGACGTCCAGTGGCCGAGCGCCATCTCCGCCGTGATGCCCGGGCCGAAGCCCGCGAGGAGGCCCTGGGCGCCTTCCTCCACACCGCCCTCGTCGAACAGGCGGGCCAGGGCGTCCAGCACGACGACGCTGGCGACGTTCCCGTACTCGGTGAGCGTGGCGCGGCTGAAACGGAAGGCTTCCGGCGCGACGCCCAGGAACGTGGAGAGGTCGTCGAGGATGCGGGGGCCACCCGCGTGCACGATGTAGAAGCCGAGCCGGGAAACGTCCCAGCCGTGCTGCCCCGCCATGCCGGCCAGGACCGGAGCCAGCGCCTCCATCGTTCCCGGAACCCGTTTGTCGAGGAGGAAATGGAATCCGGTGTCGCGCACCGCGTACGCGATCCAGTCCTCGGTCCCCGGCACCAAGTGGGAGCCGTTGCGCTCCAGCCGGATTCCCGTGCCGCCCTCGCCCCGCACCACGGCCGCGGCGACGGCGTCGCCGAACAGACCGTTGGACAGCAGCGTGCCGACGCCCAGGTCGGTCGGCTGGTAGCTCAGCGAACAGAACTCGCACGCCACGATCAGCACGTTGGCACCCGGATAGGCCGCACAGAAGTCGTGAGCACGGTTGACGGCCGCGCCTCCCGCAGCGCAGCCGAGCTGGGCGATCGGCACCTGCCGGGTATCCGGCCGGAAATCCATGCTGTTGATCAACCACGCCGTGAGGGAGGGCATCATGAAGCCGGTGCACGATACGTAGACGATCAGATCGATGTCACGTGCCGACAGCCCGGCGCTCGCCAGCGCCTCCCGCACCACCTGCGGGACCCGGGCTTTCGCCTGCGCCTCGTACAGCTTGTTGCGGGCCTCGAATCCCGGGTGGCGCAGGGTGTCCTCGAGCGGCTGCACGAGATGCCGTTTACCCACGCCGGTGTTCTCGATCAACCGCAGGGCGAGCCCCAGTTGGGGATGGCCCTGGTGCACGGTGCGCACCAGGCCGAGCGTCTCCTCTGCGGTGATGACGTACTCGGGCACGGCGACGGCAGGACGGCATAAGACAGCCATGAACACGCATCCCAGCGGTGATGAAGAGACGCCCCGGCGTGTGTGACGCGTTCCGGGCGGGCGGCCGAACAGCCTCGACCCATCGTCGCAGCCCGTGAGCGCGAACCGGTCCGATAGTGTTCAGCAGTACACAAAAGTGTCATCAGGAGAACGCCGCTGTTCACAGACACCCGTCCGACCGGGTCACCCCGGCGTTCCCGGGTTCCGCACGTGCGGCTCCTGGACGCTCAAGCACCTCGGCCTTCTGGCCGCCCGCGACTTCCCCGTCGGGTCAGCGCAGGCCGGTGAAGAGGTCGTTCTCGGGCACGGCCGCGCCGGTGGCGTCCTTGACCCGTACGAAGGTCTCCACGCCCATCAACTCGCCGAACCTCTCCCTGCCCATCCTGAGGAAGAAGATGTTCTCGCCCTGGCTGGCATGTGCGGCCAGCGCGTCGAACTTCTGACCGCTGAATGCGGTGGTGTCCACCCACGTGGTGATCTCATCGTCGGGGAGGCCGATCTCGGCCAGCGCGGCAGCCTCGGCAGGATCCGGCTCCGGCATGTCCTCCTGGAACTCGCGCATGATCTTGCCGAACCGCTCCATCGCCGAGCGCGGCATCGTCGTCCAGTACACCTTCGGTGTCAGCGCGGTCATCTCGAGCGCCGCCATCGTGATGCGGTGGGCCTGGATGTGGTCGGGGTGGCCGTAGAAGCCGTTCTCGTCATAGGTGACGACCACATCGGGCCGGTAGTGCTGCATGAGGGCCGCGAGCCGGGCGGCGCCTTCCTCCACGGGGGTCTGCCAGAAGGATCCGGGGGCGTCGTTGCTCGGCCAGCCCATCATCCCGGAGTCGGCATAGTCCAGCATCTCCAGGTCACTGACGTTCAGGACGGCACAGCTCGCCTCGAGTTCTTGTCGGCGCATCAAGGCCACGGCCGCCGGATCGTGCCCGGGATCACCCGGCTTGACACCCCCCGGCCCGTCACCGCAACCGCCGTCGGTACAGGTCACGAGAACCGTGCGGATGCCCTCTGCCGCGTACCGCGCGAGGACTCCTCCGGTTCCGGTGGCCTCGTCGTCGGGGTGGGCATGCACGGCCATGAGTGTCAGGGGCCGGTCGGTCATGAAGGAGTCCTCCTGCAGAGACGTGTGTTGGTCCGAGTGCGCGGCGGGCGTTCCGCGATCCCGGGAGGCCGGATCCTGCCGGGGCGGATGACATTGTTCCCACCCGTGCAGCGCCAGACCCCCGGTCGATGCAACGATGCCGGCCGGACGGGCTATTCCCGGCGCGGCTGCTTCGGCCCGTGCACCCCCACCTGGCTCGCCTGGGCGCGGAGAACCGCACAGGGCCAGCGCCAGACGTTGTGCAGCGGCGAAACGATCCGGTGTGCCGGTCCCCTGCCCTCGAACCGGGCAGGGACTTCAAGTCCACTCTCGCCACCCGCACGCCGGTCCCGTCCTGGAAGCCATGGCCGCAGCCGGCGTGGAGCGTCTCGTCTGGCTCTCGGCCCTCGGCTCGGGCGGCACCGCCCGGCGCCAGTCCCTCTTCCAGGCCGGGGCGTCGAAGCTGGTGATGGGCGCGCTCATGGCGGACGCATCAGCGGAAGGATCAACCGTGCCGATGTCGCGGATTTCCTGCTTTCCGCCGCGATCAGCGGCCCTTGGGTCCGTCGGCGTGTCATCCTCACCCGCTGAGCCGTCCGAGCGGGCGGATCGCCCGGCACGGCCTCATTCCGCCTCCCTGGCCGCTGCCGGAGCCCAGGAGCCGGGTGCAGTCCCCGGTCGGGGGGGCGCTCAGTCGGGATGGGGCGGGTCCCACCGGGCGGCGGGACCCGGCCCCGCAGCCCCGCCTCCCGGGCACGACCGCGCGGAGCGTCGTTCGCCTCCGGCGCCGTGCCCGGGTCCGTGGCGCGTCAGGGGCAGGTGGCCAGGAGGACGGAGACGACCGTGCAGGTGGCGGTCGCGCTGTCGTTGAGCGGGTTGGGGTCGGCCGGGGCGGACACCGTGCGGGTGGCGGTGACCGAGACGCGGCCCAGCGAGAGCAGGCTCAGCGGTACCCGGAAGGTCTTGGCCGAGGCGGCGCCGGCGGCGATGGTTCCGTAGGCGCAGGTCACGGTGGCCCCCATGGCGGTACACCCCGACGGGAGGGAGGTGGCCGAGGAGCCCGGCGGCAGGGTCGCGGTGAGGGTGGCCGAAGTGAGCGTGCCCGGGCCGGTGTTGTGGGCGGTCAGGGTGTAGGTGAGGTACGGGACGAGGAGGCTCAGGCCCGGCTGCGCGGCCAGGTCCACGTCGATGTCGGCGGGCGGGAGCTGGTAGGTGTAGCGGACCGCGGGGGACGCGGCACTGGTGCCGCCGGGAGTGGTGACCTGCACGTCGACGGGACCTGCGGCGTGTGCGGGTGCAGTGGCGGTACAGGTGGTGGCGGTGCAGGACAGGGCGCCGGCCGGGTTGCCGGGGCCGAAGATGAGCGCGGTGGCCCCGCCGAGGCCGGTGCCGTGGACTGTGACGACTGTTCCGCCGTCCGTGGTGCCCGAGGTGGGGCTGAGCGAGGTCACCACGGGTACGGGGAGGTAGACGTACCGGGCGGCCGGGGATGCGGCGCTGGTGCCACCGGGCGTGGTGGCTCGGACGTCGACCGTGCCGGTGCCGGCCGGGGCCGTGGCTGTACAGGAGCTCGGGGTGCACGTGACGTCGGTGGCGGGGTTGCCCGGGCCGAAGGCGAGGGTGGCGCCGGTCAGGTTGGTGCCGGTGAGCGTGACCGGCGTGCCGCCCGCGGCGAGGCCGGTGTCCGGGCTGATGCCGGTGACCGTGGGCGCGTCCGGGAGGAAGGTGAACACGATCCGGCCGTCCCCGGCGTTGGCTCCCTCGGTCAGGGTGACCGGCGAGCCGGGAACGGTGCCGGAGACCAGGCTGGATCCGCCTCCCCCACCGCCGCCTCCTCCGCCGGTGGTTCCGTACCGGCCGCCGGCTCCGCCCCGACCGCCGCCGCCGTACCCGGCGCCGCCGCGCCCTCCGGCGCCCGTCGGGTTGTAGACGCCCTGTGCGGCGGAGCCGCCCGAGCCGTTCGGGTAGGCGCCGGGAGAGCCGTTCGCGCCCTCGTTGTCCGTGCCCGGCCCTCCGGTACCCGCCGCTCCGCCGGCGGTGGCGGTGCCCGGGCCGCCGCCCGTACCGCCCTGTGCGTCCGGGACCAGGCCGTTGCCGTCGGCTCCCGCGCCGCCGCTGTCCCCGCCGGCTCCGCCCCGGTAGGACGGGGAGCCGATGCCGGGGCCGCCCGCGCCGCCGCCTGAACCCGCAGTCAGCAAGGGGGCGTTGGAGGCGGTGGTCACCGCGACGAGGGCGCCGCCCGAGCCGGGCGCACCGAACTGCGGGTTCGCCGCGGCGTTGGCGCCGCGTCGGCCGACGGTGACGTTGAACGTCTGCCCGGGGGTCGTGGGGAGCTTCGCCACGAGGTGCGCGCCCTTGCCACCGGGTGTGCCGTCGTAGGCGTTGCCGCCTCCGGCGCCGTCGAGGGTGACCACGGCGCCGGTGGCACCCTCGGGCACGGTGAGGCTTCCGGAACCGCCTGCCGTGCAGGTGATCGTGGTGAGGCCGTCCGCGACGACCGGGGCGGCGCACACCCCTTCGGCCTCCGCCGGAAGCGCCAGGGCGGTCAGGCCGCCCGCGGCGAGCACGGACGACGCGGCCACGACCAGCAGCCGGTCGCGCCAGCGGGATCTCGGTCCCTGGAGTACCGCTCTCGATGACATCGACGTCTCCCCCTCTCAGTTCCACCCGGCGGCGGCCGGAGGCGAAGTCTCCCGGGAAGCCGCTGCCGGGCACTCCGGCACGACGAACCGGCGCGCCGTTCCCCGTGGCGCCACAGGCGTTCGCCGGTATCGCCGCCTGGCCGCTCCGCTCGCGGAGCGGGGCCCGGCGATACCGGCCGAAGCATGGCAGCGGGCGGCGCGGGGCGCGGGAGAAATGGGGAATCGCGTCCTTTCCGGTGCCGCGAGAGGCAGGTGACGGGCCGCGGGGAGTCAGCTGGACATCAACGACCCTGCAGCGTCTTGACGTTGTCGCCGAAGGTCCAGCCCTGTGAGCCGTCCCAGTTGAGCGACCAGGTCATGAGTCCTTTCAACGAGCCGCCGTAGGCGTTCCACGACTGGCTGACGAGGCTCGGCGCCATGTAGCCGCCGCCCGCGCCGGGCTGGGCGGGCAGGCCGGGCACCTGCTTGTCGTAGGGCACCTTGATGGTGGTGCCCTGGATGGTCAGGCCGTTGTTCAGGCAGGTGGTCTGGGCGGTGAAGCCCTGGACGGTGCCGGCCTGGTAGGAGTCGCCGGTGCAGCCGTACATGCTGCCGTTGTAGTACTGCATGTTCAGCCACCACAGACGGCCGTTGTCGGCGTACTTCTTGATGATCGGCAGGTAGGCGCCCCAGATCGATCCGTAGGTGACGCTTCCGCCGGTGACGTACGCGGTTTCGGGGGCCATGGTGAGACCGAAGCCGGCCGGCATCTGCTCGAGGACGCCGTCGATGATGCGGATCAGGTTGGACTGGGAAGCGGACAGCGTGTTGATGTTGCCGCTTCCGGACAGGCCGGTCTCGATGTCGATGTCGATGCCGTCGAAGTTGTACTTCTTGAGGATCGGCACGACGGTCGCCACGAACTTGTCGGCGACGGCACTTGAGCTCAGGTCGATCCCTGCGGTGGCGCCGCCGATCGACATCAGCAGGGTCGCCCCGGCCGCCTTGGCCTGGCACATCTCGGCCGGGGTCGAGACCTTGACGCCGGCGTCCATACCGTCCTGCCACAGGACGGTGCCGTCCGAGAGGATCACCGGGAAGGCGGCATTGATGACGTTGTACCCGTGCGCGGCGATCCGGCTGTCCGTGATGGGGATCCATCCCATGCCGGGGTGGACGCCGTTGGAGGCGCCGTCCCAGTTCTCCCAGTAGCCCTGGAGGACCTTTCCTGACGGCCTGGGCTTGGTGGGGCAGGTGTCACCCGGCGGGGTGGTGGGCGGGGCGCTGGTCGGTGGGGTGGTGGGCGGGGCGGTGGTCGGCGGGGCGCTGGTCGGTGGGGTGGCGGTCGGCGGCGTGGCGGTCGGCGTGGGGTCGGGGCCGCCGGGGCCGCTGAGCGACACGTCGTCCGCGTGGTACGCGGGCTGCCCGTACCAGCCGTGCAGGTAGACGGTCACGGAGGTGGCGTTCGGCCCGGTGGTGAAGGCGACGCCGAGCCGGCTGTACGCCGGGCTGTTCGGCGTCCACGTGGACGGGGCGCCGGTGATGCCGGTTCCGGTGACGCCCAGGTAGACGTAGCTGCCTTGGACGTAGGCGCTCAGGTCGTACGAGGAGTTGGGCTGCACGCTGATGGTCTGGGTGCACTGGGCCGTGTCCTGACCGGTCGGTGCCGCCCTGAGTGCGGAGGTGCCGGAGCGGACCGGACTGCCGACGGCCGCGGCGGCACCGCCAGGGCACGTCCAGCCGGTCAGCCCGTTCTCGAAGCCTGAGTTGGCCACCAGGTTGGTGGTGGCGGCCCCGGCCGTGACGGAGCCGGCCACGGCAAGGCCGGTAGCGATGACGGCAGTGGCGCTGACCGCGGCGAGAACGCGCCTCAGGACGGCCGCGCCGGGATCGGGACGAGGGGGGAGACCGTCCGATGTACGTGAAGTACGTGAAGTACGCGACCTTCGACGGAACATGCTGTGCTCCCTTCCCGCCGGGTGTCATGGGCATGACGACGCGTGGGGGCGTGACGCCCGGCCTGGGTGAGGTGGGGACATGTGGGGCTGCGCCGGACCGGATCGTAGGAGCGTCGACAAGTCCCGTCAATAGGTCTGGACCATTGCCCCGGACAGCCGGACCCCGAAGGCGGCGGACCCGGGGGTGCACAATCGTTTACCCTGGGGGTGAACGAGTGTGCACCCCGTGTGTCCCGCTCCCTTCGCGCCCTTGGAGCACCATGCCCGCCGCGATACCCGCATCCGGTCCGACCCCAGGCGCCGTCCCCTCCCCCGCGCCGACCGCCCCCCACAGCCGTCACCCCGGGCTCGTCATGCCCGTCCTCGCCTTCTGCGGCATGGTCGTCGCCGTCATGCAGACCCTCGTGGTCCCGCTGCTGCCGCACGTTCCCGACCTGACGGGGGCGAGCCCGGGCGCCGCGGGCTGGCTGGTCACCATCACGCTGCTGACCGGCGCCGTCTTCACTCCCGTACTCGGCCGCGTCGGCGACATGTACGGAAAGCGGCGTGTCCTGCTGGCCTCACTGGGCGTACTCACCCTCGGATCCGCGCTCTGCGGGGTCAGCTCCGACATCGGTGTGCTGATCACCGGCCGGGCCCTCCAGGGAGCGGCGCTCGCGGTGATCCCCCTGGGCATCAGCATCATCCGCGACGAGCTGCCCGCCGACCGGGTGCTCTCCGCGATAGCCCTCATGAGCTCGACGCTCGGCATCGGTGCGGCGATCGGCTTGCCCGTTGCCGCGGTGGTCATGGAGAACTTCGACTGGCACACCATGTTCTGGGCTTCGGCGGCGCTCGGTCTCCTCGATCTGCTGCTGGTGCTGTGGATCGTCCCCGAGTCGCCGGTGCGTTCGCACGGCCGCTTCGACCTGCCCGGCACCCTGGGACTGGCCGCAACCCTCGTCGGACTGCTCCTCGCCATCACCCAGGGCCCGGACTGGGGTTGGACCTCCCCGCGCACGCTCGGCCTGGTCGGCGCCTCCGTGGCCGTGGGCCTGCTGTGGGGCTGGTTCGAGCTGCGGACCGTCTCCCCCATGGTCGACCTGCGGGTCTCCGCCCGGCCCGCCGTGCTGCTCACCAACGTGGCGGCCCTGCTGATCGGCTTCGCGTTCTACGCGAACTCCCTGGTCACCGGGCAGATGGTGCAGGAGCCCACCAACACCGGGTACGGCCTCGGCGCATCCATCGTGGTGAGCGGCCTGTGCCTGCTGCCCGGCGGCCTGGCCATGGTGGTCCTCTCCCCCGTCTCGGCACGGATCTCGGCCGCCTACGGGCCGCGCACCGCACTCGCGCTGGCCGCCGTCGTCATGGCCGTCGGCTACGTGGTCCGCTTCTTCACCAGCCACAGTCTCTGGCTGATCGTGGCCGGTGCCACCGTGGTGGCCTCCGGCACCGCCATCGCGTACTCGGCGCTGCCCGCCCTCGTCCTGCGGGCCGTACCGGTGAGCGAGACGGCCGCGGCCAACGGCCTCAACACCCTCATGCGCTCCGTCGGCCAGGCCTGTTGCAGCGCCGTGGTCGCCGCCGTCCTGGCCCACGTGACCTTCGTCGTCGGCGGGCGCACCGCACCGACCCTGCACGCCTACCTGCTCATCTTCCTGATCGCCGCGGGGACGGCGCTCGCCGCCCTCGTCGCCACACTGTTCCTGCCGTCGGACGGTACGGGAGCCGGCCGGGGTCCGCTGCGCAGCCGCGTGGACGGTACGGTCACGGTGTCAGCGTCCGTGACCGCCGCCCGGGAGAGCGCATGAACAGCACCGAGGACTCCCTCACCACCGCGTCCGCCAGGGCCGGCGCGGAGGCCGGCGCGGAGACGGGCGGGGAGGCAGGCGGGGAGGCAAGTGCCGAGACCGGACGCGAGGCCATCGTCCGCGCCGCCCGCCGCGCGTTCACGCTGCGGCCGTACGCCGAGGTCACGATGCGCGGCATCGCGGCCGACGCCGGGGTGAGCCCGTCGCTGATCGTCAAACGCTTCGGCAGCAAGGAAGCCCTGTTCAACACGGTCGCCGACTTCCGGGCGGCCGCCGACGAACTGTTCGCTGCCGCGCCCCCCGCCCTCGGCCGGCACCTGGTCCTGACGATGGTCGCGCTACGGGACCGCCTCCGCGGGGACCCGCTGCTGCGCGTCGTGTTCTCGCTGGGCATCGAGGACGAGCGCACCCTGCTCCGCGCGCGTTTCCGCGAACAGGTCACCGACCGCCTGGCCGCCGCCCTGACCGGCCCGGACACACAGCTGCGGGCCGAGCTGATCGCCGGCCAGCTGCTGGGCCTCGGCGCCACCCTGAGCCTGCACCGCCCCGACGGCGCCGGCTCGCACGCCGGCGCCGAACGCCTGGCGGACCTCTACGCCCCCGGCCTCCAGCGGCTCATCGACGGCCCCTGAGACGGCCCCGCCTCCCGCGGTCGGCCCCATCGGCGCGCCGACGTACGCGCCGACGGAGGCGTGGACCAGCATGGGAGTCCTCGGCTGAAGTCCTGACGGGCCGTCAGCGGCCCACCTCGACGGTTGAAAGATCCCCGACATGGTCGAGCTCAGACCGATACTGCGTCCAGGCCGTCCTCACAGCCGACGTGGAGTACGCCGTTGACCGGTGGTCGCGGCCACCGCGTACCACGCGCATTCGAAACCGCCGCCGACGTGGTCGAGGAGTGACGCGGGAGGGCACGGGCCGTGTTCCGCCTCGTCCACCGGTCGGCCCACTCGTGTCGCAGCCATCGCACGCTCATTCGTAGGATCGGGCGCAGGCGGCCCGGCAGGCTCGAGGTGCCGCTCGCGGCACGGCGTGCCACGCGTCAGCCGAAGGGATCCGAGGTGAGGTCTGAGCCGCTCGACAGCAGGAGGCGTGCGGGGTCGGGCCGCTCCCCCTGCTCGGCACCGCGAGGGGTCCAGCGGTATCGCTCGCGGGCGCGTCTGGTCGCTCTGGGGCTGGCCCTCGGCGCGATCGCTTCGACCCTGCCGGTCGGGAACGGGCATGCGCACGGCGCGGCAAGCGCCGGGGTCCGCCGGGGCGTGGAGCCGGACGCGGGGTGTCGGCCCACGCTGGCGGGAGTGGCACACCAGGACGACGACCTCCTCTTCATCAGCCCAGAGGTTCAACGGCTCATACGCGCCCGGTGTTTCGTCGGCACCGTCTATCTGACGGCTGGGGACGCCGGGCGCCCGTTCACCGGCGGCGACTCCTACGTACGCCGTCGGGAGCGGGGTCTGCGGGCGGCATACGCACGTATGGCAGGCGCCGCGGACCACTGGTTCCGGGCGGATCTCACGGTGCGTGGGCGTGACCTGGTGTCCTACGTCCTGGCCGGCCGCCCCGACGTACGGCTGGTCTTCCTGCGACTGCCCGACGGGTTCCCGAGGGGTGTCGGCAGTCCGCGGTACGGGCGGCAGAGCCTGCTGAAGCTGTTCCGGGGGCAGTCCGCCGCCATGAGACCGGTGGACGGGACCAGGCCCTACACGGAGGCTGAGCTGGCCTCCGTCCTGTCCGGGGTGCTCACCCTACGCAAGGCGGAACACGTTCTGACGCTGGACTACGACAGCGCTACGTTCGGGGTCGGCCCGCCGAATCCGGCCGATCACAGCGATCACGAGATCACCGGACGGCTGTTTCGGAGGGCTGCCTTCCGATCCCCCGCCCGTCCTGCCGTCACGCCGTACGTCGGCTACGGTCTGCCGCTGCTGCCGGCGAACCTGACACCGCGGCAGCGACGCGACAAGAAGGCCGCGTACGAGGCCTACGCCGCGTACGCGGGATGCATCACACTGCCCTGCCCGTCCCGCATCACACTGAGCCGGAGCCATCAGCAGTGGATGGAAAGGGAGCACCGCAGGATGCACCGGCAGCCCGGTCCCGGGGAGGTCATGTCGGTCATCGGCCGCACCGCAGAACGGGTCGCCGTCGAGCGGTGCCTGACGCTCGGCGTCGGGCGGCCCAAGGCCGCCGTGACGACGGAGGACTGTGACGGCAGCCCCGCCCAGCGGTGGACCTTCGTCGATGGCAGCATCAAGGCCGCCGCGTCCGACGGCTGCCTCACCGCCGCTCTGGGCGTGGCACCCTGCAACGGCTCGAGCGGCCAGACCTGGTGGCGCGACGCCGACGGCAGGATCGGGTCGGGCGAGCGCTGCCTCCACCAGGACGACCTGGCGGAACTCTCACCCCGCCTCACCCTGCAGGCATGCTTCCCCCATCAGCCCGAGCTGCGCTGGCTCTGGTAACCCGGGACGCCCGCACGGCTGGATGATTGAGCCATCCGGGTGGGAGCGCCGAGCGCTCACCGTCGTGGCGGTCGCCCGATGACATGCTGTTCCGATGGTGCGGCTCTTCCGTGCCTCACGTCTTCGGAAGGGCACAGGCATTGATCATTCCGGTGGCTGGGATGCTGGCGCCCGTGATGGCCGTGGCAGTACTGGGGGGAGCGGCGCCCGGGGCCGTCGCGGCCGCGTCGTACGACGGGCAGTCTCTGCACGGCACGGCGTTGTTCAGCGTCAAGGCGACGAACAACGCGGCAGCCCAGGCCTTCACCACCGGGAACAGCCGCATCACCCGGGTGAGCGCGTACGTGGCCAGCGGCGCCGCCACCGGTCAGATCACAGCGCAGATCCGCAGGAACAAGGCGGACGGCGCCTCCTCCATCGCGAGCAGGACCATCAACCTGGCCTCCCTGGGAGGAGCCGGCGCAGGGTGGCTGGAGTTCCCCGTGGACGCCGCCGTCACCCCGGGAGCCACTTACTACCTCCACCTCCAGGCGACCACGACGGAGAACAAGCCGATCGCCTGGTACGGAACCGTTTCCTCGGTGCCGGGCTCCCTCACCAGCTGGAACTACGACAAGACGTACTGGGGTGGCTGGCACGCCTACGCCTCCCGGCTCGCGTTCTACGTCGAGCCCACCGGCAGCGAGCGGTGCGGCGAGACGGAGCAGTGCTACGTCCCCACCACGGCACTCGCGGCCCGGACCTCGGGACTGCTGGGCAACCTCAGCTCCACCGAGGCCGTGCTGCCCGCCTTCGCCGTCGGAGCGTCCTATGTGGGTGGCAGCAACGTGCTGCGCCTGCCGTCCGGCCGCTGGCGGTACCTGCCCGCCGGGGCACGGACCTCCGTCGTGGTCCCCGCGAACGACCCGGGAGCACTCTCCCAGATCGCCGAGAGCGAGCGCTGGCTGGCCGCGGGTACGATCCCCGGCACTACGGACACCCAACGGGGCGCCGCACGACGTGCACTGCTGTCCATGCGCGCCCTCCTCCAGCCCAACGGGGCCTCGGCGGCAGCCTGGTCCCCGCCCTGGGAGTACTCCTGGCCCCGGGACGGTGCGTTCGTGGCGACGGCCTTCGCGGCCACCGGCCACGACGAAGAGGCGTACCGCATCCTCCAGTACGACGCCCGCACGCAACGGGCCGACGGGACGTGGGAGGCCCGGACGAAACTGGACGGCAGCGGCCCGCCGGACGCACGCCCCTGGCAGCTCGACTCCAACGGCTGGGTGCCCTGGGCCACCTGGCAGTGGTACCGGGCAGCGCCCGCTGCCGACCGGAACGCGCGGCTGAACGCCCTCTACCCGATGGTGCGCAAGGCAGCGGACCGGTCCGCTGCCTCCCTCGGCTCCAACGGGCTCCCGCCGGCCTCCCCCGACTACTGGGAACTGCCCACCGGCACCACCAACATCGGTACCGCGGCGCCGCTCCTCGCCGGACTCAACGCAGCCGCCGACCTCGCCGGACTCCTCGGGCAGGACGCCGACCGGGCGAAGTGGACCGCCGCGGCCCAGAAGCTCTCGACCGCGATCGCCCGGTACTTCGCGCCGCTGGGCTACCCGCGCACCATCGACGGCGACCACGGCAGGGACAGCGCGGCAGCCTTCATGGCGCCGCCCTTCAACGAGGCCCCGGCCGATCTGCCCGCCGCCCTGGTCTCCACCTACCGCGCCCTGCTCCTGCCGAACGGCGGCCTGGTCCCGGGCAATGACCCTGATGCGCCCTGGGGTTCGTACGCCTGGACCGCCAGTACCGGCTTCTTCGCGCTGGCCTGGGCGCAGCTGGGCGACACGAGCCGGGCGGACGCGGTGCTGGACTGGGTCCTCGCCAAGCGCAACGAGCTCGGCGAGTTCCCCGAGACGGTCAACGGCGCGGGAAACCCCTCGTCCGTCGCGCCGCTCGGCTGGACGGACGCCCTGGCAGTCATGACGCTGCGCGCCCGACAAGGTACCCCTCTGCCCACTCCGCCGCTCCGGTAGCGCGCCTGTTTCGCGGTCCGCGGTGGGCCGGTGCAGCTCAGGGATCGCTTCGTCCGGTGCTGGGGCGGTGGAGAAGGACGTATCCCTCGCGCTGGTCGACGGTGCGGTAGCCGGCGTCGCGCGCGGCCTGGAGGGTCTGGGTTTCGTCCTCGGGGGACAGGGGCCAACCCATGGGGGCGTGGGTGTCGTCGATGATCCAGTCGGAGGTCAGGGGGATGCCGGGGAAGCCGAACACGGCGACCGTGCACCGGTCGGTGAGCTGGGGGACCAAGCGGTTGGATGCGGCGACCGTCGCTCCGTCGGGGATCCGGGCCATGAGACGGTGTGCGGCGGCTGCGCGTGCAGGTGTCCGCCAGGCCGCCGCATCGATGATCCTGGAAAGCGGAAACTGGGGCACGAGCAGAAGGGTGGTGGCGGCGCTGATGGCCAGCGCGGCTCGCACGGTGAGGCGGTCGTTGGCCGACTGTCCGGGTGCCCACCGGCTGAGAGCGTGGATGAAGGCCCCGAAGACGATGGGCATGAGGATGGCGCTGTAGTGGTAGTCGGTGCCCCAGTAGGCCGGGTTGCTGGACAGGAAGCGCCAGGCCAATGTCGGCAGCGCCAGGGCGATCAGGGGTGAGCGCAGCGCCATGAACGCCGTGGGGGCCAGCAGGAGGACCAGAGTGGTGGCCTTGGCTTGGGGGGTGATGAGGTCGAGCGGCAGGTGCAGGAGGCCGGCCATGGAGCCTCCACCGGCTGTCTGGTCCAGGAAGCCCGAGTAGGCGTAGGTGTGGTCGGGGTTGAAGGCCGGGATGACGACCAGGATTTCCAGCAGGGTGCCGGCGATCCCCGCTGCGGCGGTGGCCAGGCCGAGGAGGCGGGGGCCCTTCCAGGCGATGTAGGTACCGATCGCCGCGACCGTGATGCCGAGGTCTTCCTTGACCAGAAGCAAAGGTGCGGCCCACAGGGCGGCAGCCCGCCATCGTTCGTTGCCCAGGGCGGTGACCGAAAAGGCGATCAGCGGGACGGCGAAGCAGATCTCGTGGAAATCGAAGCCCACAGCCGAAGCAATGCCCCAAGACGCCCCGTACCCCAGACCGACGACCAGGGCAGCCGTCGTGCCGTGGGCCTGGTGGGCCCAGCGGCTCAGCGGCACCACGGCCACCGCGAAAAGCGCCGCCTGGGCGACCAGAAGCGTCAGCGGAGTAGGAAAGAGCCGGTAGAAGGGGGCCAGGGTGGCGAGGACCGGAGCGAAGTGATCACCCAGCAGGCTGAAGCCGGGTCCCTTCAAAGCGGAGACCGGCAGATGGCCCTCGGCGTAGGAACGCACGGCCTGCTCGAAGATCCCGAGGTCGTAGCCGGTGGTCAGCATCCGCTGGTGCTGCCGCACCGACAGAGCCGCATAGACCACGAAGAATCCCGCTGCCAGGGCCCACGGCAGCGCCGGCCCGGAAACTCGTGGGCAGTTGCGCCAGGCCCTTTCCATCGATTTCACCAGCATGAGGGGACGGGCCTGAGCCCGCTTCAGTTCTCGTGGCTGCACAGGTGCAATCATCTGAAAGTCGAAGCCATACGCATCGAGGCGCCCCGTACGGATCGAGGGAACGCATCTTTGTGTGTGGCCCCGTCGTAACGACCTGTTCTCGCGACTGATGCAGCGCGCCGCAGAACTACGGAGTGCGGGTCAGAGGTCGTAGGCGGTGTCGTGCTTCGGCTGATACAGCCCGATCGTGCCCGCGCCCGGCACGGCCAGGGTGGTGACCGAGCCCCAGCGCTGCTCGGTGATGTCGGTGGTGAACTCGACGCCCTTGGCTTTCAGCTGTGTGACCGTGGCGGCGAGGTCGTCGCACATGAGGAACAGTTCGGTGACGCCGTCGGCGTGCGGGTCGGCCGGGTGCACGGCCAGTTCGGCGGGTGGGGACTTGAAGATGAGCCAGCCGGCTCCGGCGTCGACGTGCGGGAACTCGAGCACATCGCGGAAGAATGCGCGTGCCGCCTCGGCATATCCTGCGTAGATGATCGTGTGTGCACCAGTGATCATTTGCTCAAGCTAGCAGTCCGGTTGAGCCGCCCCGCCGCTACTCGCCGAAGAAGCAACCGAGTGGCACCGCGGATCTGGCCGCCGGCCTGGCCGAGGCACGGCGCGCGCGAAGGCGGACGTGTACACGCAGGTCGAGAGGCTCGCGATCACCCTCAACCCCGCCTGACCCCGGCCGTCGCGGGAAGCGCCGAACGAGCCGCCTCCTCAGGTGTTCCGGCCGGGGACCACCAACCCGCTCTCGTACGCCGTCACCACCGCCTGGGCCCGGCTCTCCAGGCCCAGCTTCGTCATCGTCCGGCTGAGGTGGCTCTTGACCGTGGCCTCGGTGATGAACAGCCGCCAGGCGATCTCGGCGTTGGCCAGGCCCTGCCCGACCAGCTCCAGCACCTCGATCTCGCGGCCCGTCAGCGCGTCCAGTCCGGCCGCCCCGGCCCGGCCGGCGTCGCCGGCCCCTTCGCGGCCCGCTCGGGTGGCGAAGGCCTCCACGAGCCGCCGGGTCACCGTCGGCGCGAAGAGGGCGTCCCCGCTGCCCACGGCGGTGATGGCGGCGAGTAGCCGCTGGGGGCCGGAGTCCTTCAGCAGGAAGCCGGAGGCTCCGGCCTTCAGCGCCCCGTACACGTACTCGTCCAGGTCGAAGGTGGTCAGGATCAGCACGCGGGGCGCCGGGGTCGGGGTCTGCGCGAGGATCTTCTCCGTGGCGTCGATCCCGTCCATGCGCGGCATCCGGATGTCCATCAGGATCACGTCGGGGCGGGTACGGGCGGCGAGCTCGACCGCCTCGGCGCCGTCCGTGGCCTCGCCGACGACCTCGAAGCCCTCCGCCACCTCGAGCAGGCCCACGAGCCCGGCCCGGATGAGGAACTGGTCGTCGGCCACGAGCACCCTCAAGGGTCCGGATCCCGTCACGCCGGGCGGCCGTCCCCGCGTGGCGGTACGGTCCGGGCGGAGGTCGGCAGGGTGAGGCACACGGCGTAGCCCCCTTCGCTGCGTGGCCCGGTGCTGATCGTTCCTCCGTAGAGCTTGGCCCGCTCGCGCATGCCGATCAACCCGTTCCCGCTCCCTCGTACCAACTTGGCCGGAACGGGGCCCCCGCCCGCGCCGTCGTCGGTCACAGTGACCGAGAGGTGCGTGGGCCGGTAGTCGAGGGTCACGGTCACGCGGGAGCCCGGGGCGTGCTTGAGGACGTTGGTCAGCGCCTCCTGCGTCACCCGGTACGCACACAGCTCCACGCCAGGGGCCAGGGCGCGCGCATCGCCCGTGACCTGCAGGTTCACCGGAACGCCGGCGGCCCGGACCCGTTCGGTCATCTCCGCCAGCCGTGACAGGCCCGGCATCGGGGCGTCCCGGTCCGGGGCCTGCGGGCCGGCCCCGCCGTCGGGCTGCTCCCGGTCGGTGTCCCGCAACAGGCTGAGCATGCGGCGGAGTTCGTCCAGCGCCTCGGCGCTGGTGTCCTCGATGGTGGACAGGGCCGCCCGGGCCGTGTGGGGCGCCGAGTCGAACGCGTACCCGGCCAGGCCCGCCTGGACCGAGATCACGGACATGTGGTGGGCCACGATGTCGTGCAGTTCCCGCGCGATGCGCGCGCGTTCCTCGGCGACATCGCGGCGTGCCCGTTCGTCGCGCTCGCGCCGCAGCTGGCGGGCCAGTTCGGCCGACCGGCGGGCCACCAGCCCGAACCGCCACAGCACGGCCGGGAAGACCACGGCCTGCGCGAGCACGGTCGCCATGGAACCGCCGGGGCCGTTGCCCAGCAGTCCCGCGTAGACCCAGACCGCCGCCATCAGGGCAGCGCAGGCCGCCGAGGTGCGGACCGGGCAGAGCGCGGCCACCGTGTACACCGCGAGCATGGGACCGAAGCAGGTGACCACCGGCCAGTACCCGGCGGTGATGTACACGACCCACATCAGCTGGGTGAACAGGCAGACCGCCACCGGTGCCTTGGTCCGCACGGCCACCGGCACCGTCACCAGCCCGACGAGCAGGTACGCGGCGAGGTCCAGGGGAGGCCAGCCCTGGGCGACCGCCTCCCGGCCCAGCAGCACGGCCACACCCGTCTGCGCGAGGGCTGTCAGCGCGTCCATGGAGGAGGGGCGGATCCGCATCGCCGCAGCCTAGCCCGGACGGCGCAGGCCGACCTCCCACTCCCGTACTCAACCCTGAGTGGGAGAAGGAGTGGCGCTGCGCCGGAGGTTGGCGCGGAGATCCATCCGGCACGGGACGACGGGCCCGGGTCCCGGCCCGTAGCTTCATGTCCCGGCAGCACGGGGCCGGCCGACCACCGGTCCCGCACACCAGGACAGCGGGTCACTCGGGGGACACCTACGGGGGAACGGCCCGCGCCGATCGAAGGACGGAACAGCCATGATCGTCAGCAAGCGTCTTGCGCTCCTCGTCGCCTCCACTGCCTTGTGCACCGGTGTCGCCCTGGCCCCGTCGGCCGTGGCGGCCACCAACTCCGGTACGTCGGTGACCGGTTCGCGCGGCTGCAACTACACCGACTCCCAGCCCACCATCAGCAGGGGTGCCAAGGGCGCTGCGGTCAGGCAGGCCCAGTGTCTGCTGAAGACCTGGAACGTGTACATCGGCTCCTCCGGCGTCGACGGCGACTTCGGTCCCGACACCGACCGCGCCGTGCGCGAGTTCCAGCGCCGGGTGAAGGACATGTGCCACATGCCCGTCGACGGCATCGTCGGCCCCAAGACCTGGAGCGCACTGAAGAACCCGGGCTGCTGATCCGGGGGTCCCGGTCACGGCCGGGCCCCGGGGACACGGACCGGGCCCCGGTCCGCGCGGTCGTCGTACGACGCGCGCGGACCGGGGCCCGGCCGTGCTGTGGTTCAGCCGCTACAGGCCTGCGTTGGGGTTGTCGCCGCCGGTGCACACGGCACCGCGCTGGCCGAACTGCGCGGGAGAGCTGGAGTCGCTGCTGGAACCGGCAGGTTGTTCACGGACGAGCCGATGCCGTCGAAGAAGCCGGTCTCACGCTCTGCGTCTGGGGGCCGTCGTGGGCCGGCGCCATGTCCGGCGAAGCACGTGATCGCAGAGACGGGCCCCTTGAGAGGGAGCGGCCCAGGTGCAGGAGGATTCGGGTCAGGGTGTCGGAGTCGGTGGGCTCGGGGTGGCTCGGGGCGAAGGCGGCGCCCGGCCGCGTGCGGTCGGCTCCGTTGGGGACGGCCAGCGCGATGGGGAGGGCGGCGTCCAGGATGTCGGGGTCCGGAGCGAAGGGCAGATCGAGGGCACGGGCGACGTCGCAGGTGTGGACCACGTAGTCGAGGAAGTGGAATCCGATGGCCCGGCGCCGGGAAGGAAGGCTGCGCCTGTGCTGGGCCGTCATGTGCGCGAGCACCGAGATCAGCGGGGACCAGCGATTGTCCGGCGCATCACCGACGCCCGGCGCAGCCCCTCGCGCGGGCGGGTGAGGAACGCGACGACGCTGCGGAGCGCTGAGCTTCTGCTGCACCCTGATCCGGACCGGCACCGAGTCCTACCGGCTCCGGAGACCGACCCGGACGTCAGGGTCCTGTGCCGGTGTCCTGCCCGTTCCGTACGCTGGGGGCATGCGCATGCGCCCCACTCTGAGCTGGACGCCCACCGAGGACCTCCGGCCCGGCACCACGGATCCGGAGCCGGTCGCCGATGCGCTGAGGACCGGCGGCGTGCTGGTGCTCAGCGGGGCGGGCATGTCCACTGAATCAGGGATCCCCGACTACCGGGGGAAGGGCGGGAGCCTGAGTCGGCATACCCCGATGACCTACCAGGAATTCACCGCCAGCGCCCCGGCCCGGCGCCGGTACTGGGCGCGCAGTCACCTCGGCTGGCGCACGTTCGGCCGCGCCCGCCCCAACCCCGGACACAGGGCTGTGGCGGCGTTCGGGCGGCACGGCTTGCTCTCGGGTGTGATCACCCAGAACGTCGACGGCCTGCATCAGGCCGCCGGCAGCCAGGGCGTGGTGGAACTCCATGGCGGGCTGGATCGGGTCGTGTGCCTTTCCTGCGGCGTCTCCAGCTCCCGCCGTGAGCTCGCCAGGCGGCTCGAGGAGGCCAATGCGGGCTTCGAACCGGTGGCCGCCGGCCTGAACCCGGACGGTGACGCCGACCTCACCGACGACCAGGTCCGCGACTTCCGCGTGGTGCCCTGCTCGCGGTGCGGGGGCATCCTCAAACCGGACGTGGTGTTCTTCGGCGAAGCCGTTCCGCCGGGAAGGGTCGAGCGCTGCCGCGAACTGGTCGGTGAGGCGACCTCGCTGCTGGTCCTGGGCTCCTCACTGACAGTGATGTCCGGGCTCCGGTTCGTCCGGCAGGCAGCCCAGGCCGGGAAACCCGTACTGATCGTCAACCGCGATCCGACCCGCGGCGACCGGCACGCCGTCACCCGGGTCGCGCTCCCCCTGGGGAGGACCCTCACCACCCTGGCCGACCGCCTGGACATCCCCGTCGACGACCGATCGGTGGCCGAATAGGGCGGGCGTCACCGCCCGGCCCTGGTCCGGCTACCGCACGCGGAAGTTGGCCATCATGCCCATCGCCGAGTGGTCCAGCAGGTGGCAGTGGTAGACGTACGTGCCCCGGTACGCGTCGAAGGTGGCGTGCAGCTTCACCGTCTCGCCGGGAAGGAGCTGGACCGTGTCCTTCAGGCCCGCCTCGGCCGGTCCGACGGGGACGCCGCCCCGCTCCAGTACCCGGAACTGGACCAGGTGCATGTGGAAGTTGTGCGGGATGAGCTTGTTGGCGTTGGTCACCGTCCAGATCTCCGAGGTCCCGAACGTGACGCTCTGGTCGATCCGGTCCGGGTCCCACTGGAGCCCGTCGATCAGCCCGCGCGGCTCGGTGCGGCCGTCCTCGTCCATGCTGAAGACGATGCTCCGCTCGACGGCGGGCTTGGGCAGCGCGTCCAGCGGGGGCAGGGTGCGCAGCACGTCCGGGACCCGGCTCGGGTCGGGGGCGGTGCGGACCACGTCGAACCGGAGCACGTTGCCGACCTGGCCGGGTGCTCCTCCGCCCATCGTGGTCTCCAGGACGATCTTCGTGCCGACCGGGTAGCGGGAGAAGTCGATGACCACGTCGGCCCGTTCCGCCGGGGACAGCGAAACGGTGTCGGTGGTGAAGGGGCGCTCCAGCAGGCCGCCGTCGGAGCCGATCTGCACAAACTGCCCGCCGTCGGCGAGACGCAGCTTGAAGAAGCGCAGGTTGGAGGTGTTGAGCAGGCGGAAGCGGTACTTGCGGGCCGCGACCTCCAGGTACGGGCTCGGGCGGCCGTTGGCGAGCAGCGTGGTGCGGCCCCGGAAGTCGTCCATCACGTAGACCAGTTGCCCGTTCTCGTCGAAACGGGCGTCGCGCAGCGCGATCGGTATCTCGTACTTGCCGGAGGGCAGCGGAAGGGCCCGCTCCGTGTCGTCGGTGAGGATGTACGCCGCCGACAGCCCCCGGTAGACGTGCTCGGCCTCCATGTGGTGGGCGTGGTCGTGGAACCACAGCGTGGCGTTGGGCTGCTGGTTCGGGTAGGTGTACGTGCGTGCGGTGCCCGGAGCGACGGTGTCCATCGGGGCGCCGTCGTTCTCGGGGGAAACGCTCGCGCCGTGCAGGTGCACGGCCATCGGCATCTGCAGGGTGTTCCGGTGCCGGATGGACACCGGTCGGCCGCTGCGCGCCCGCAGCACCGGCCCCGGGAAGTGGCCGTCGTAGGTCAGCACCTTGGTCTGCACCCCGGGCAGGATCTCCCGCGAGACCTCCTTGACGGTGATGCGGTACGCGTCCTGCCCGCCCTCGGTGGAGTACGGGGTGAGCACGGGCAGCGGCGGCAGCTTCACCGTGAACGGCGCAGGCGCGACCGCCGGGCCCGCGTCGTCGGCGGCCTGCGCGGTGGCGGTGCGCAGTACGGGCAGCAGGCCGGCACCGGTGATCAGGCCCGCGCCCGTCGTGGCCAGCGTGCCGACGAGCACGCGACGTCTGGTGACCATGCGAATGTCCTCCTGCGAACGATGGGAGTGCGCACTGGCGTTCGCACGTCGAACGCCCTCCCTCATGATCCTGACTGCACGCAGGGTGGCCTCTGCCCAAAGCGGGAGAATGTCAGGTATCACGCCGCGAATCGGGGCGGCCGAGCGGCACGACCGGCACGACCGGCAACACGACGTGGGCCCCGGCAGCCGTACGCGGCTGCCGGGGCCCGAGCCAGTGGAGTGCGGTCAGCGCTCCACGCCGACCGCGCTCCACGCCTTGGCCACCACGTCCGTCGACCAGTCGAGGTCCCGGGCGGCACCGATGGTCGCGTAGCGGAATGCGGAGAAGTTCGTGGTCCTGGCGGCGTACTCCATCAGCGCCTTGTACCAGATGCGCCCGGCCCGGTCCCAGGCGTGGCCGCCCAGCTCGGTGGCGACGAGGTAGAACGCGTGGCCCGGGATCCCCGCGTTGGCGTGAACACCCCCGTCGTCGCCGGAGGTGTCGTCGTACTCGGTCATGTGGGCCGCCTGGTGGAACCGGGCGGGATCCTTGAGTGAGCCGCCGGCTCCGTCGGAGGACGCGACGCCCCGGCCGAACAGCCAGTCCGCTTCCTGCACCGTGTGCTGCAGGCCGTACTGCTTGGCCAGGACACCGAAGACGTTCCCGAGCGAGACGGCGAGCGCGCCGGGCTCACCGTACGACTCCAGCTCGGCGGTGTGGTGGATGATGCCGGCCGTGAACTGCTCGGCGAACGCCTCCACTGGCGGGACCCCGCCGTCACCGAGGAGGATGCGCGACCGCTGCCAGGCCATACCCGGCTCCCCGGTGCGGACGACCGCCTCCACGGGACCGCCCCTGCCGTCGATCGAGTTGCGGCCGTACACCGTGCGGAAGAAGTCCCAGGTGACGCCGAGGGCGTCATAGGCGCCGTCCACCACCGCGTCGCCGCTCGGGGCTCCCCCCTCCTCGCGGGCCGACACCGGACTGTCGGGATCGTTCCGGCCGTCCAATATTCTGCGAACCGGACGTACAGATGCACTCTCAGTCATGATCGGCATGCTGACAGGCGACCCGGCCGCGGCGGCACCGTCACCTGCTCGATCCGTCAAGTCGACGTCGCGCCTGCCGGCCGACCCGCACCGGCGTGGCGTCCTGCGCGAGCGCCTCGGCCCTGGTATGGGTCCGTCATGGATCTCACGCACCTGATGGCTCGGGCAGAGTCGGACACCGAGACCATGGACCGCTCCGGTACCAGTACCCTGCGCCTCGGGAAGCCCGATGACGGCCGATGCGGATCCGGGTTGCCCCGGGAGGCGGTGCTGACGTTCGCCGGCGGCCTCCTGCCGGTTCGCCTCCACGGCGCCGTGCTGCACTCATGTCCCTCCGGTACCACCACCCTGAGCGGCCTGGCACGGTCCGGCGCCCTGGCCCCCGGTGGGGAGTTGTGCCTGCCGCTCGTCGAGTACGGGAACCGCCGCTGGTCCGTGGCGGACGTGCAGGTCGAGGTTTCCCCCACGGATGACCGCCATGACCGGGTCATCGTCAGCTGGCACAGCGGACTCGAGCTGGAGGCCGTCGACCCCAACGGCCGCTACCGGGTGGAGGTGGCCTGGCTGCTGCGGGCCCGCACCCTCAAACTGCTGTCGCTCGACGAGCTGATCGACGGCCGCCTGGCCCCGCACGCCCTCGCCCTCGCCTCCGGCCTCCGGGACCCACACGTGGCCCGCCGCCTGGAGCTCGCCTGCAACGAAATCGCCACCCGGGACCCGCTCGTGACGCCCCGGCGCTCCCGCCGGTCGGCCGAGACCGGCCCACTGCGGCTGCTCCACGACGTGACGGCGGCCGGCGGGCACCTGGCCGCCACCACCGGCATGGTCAGGGCCCGGGCCGAGAGCCGCGACCGACTCGCCGTTCTGTCGCTGGTCACCTTCCCCCTCAAGATGCCCGCCGCACCCGACGCGCCCGTCCTCCTGGTCAACGCGGGAGCCCCGACCCTGGACATACTGCGGGCCTGCGAAACCATCGCCGCCGAGGAGCGCACCCGGATCCATGCCCTCTCCGACGTCGCCGCGGGACCGGCCTCCTGCGGCGAAACCGCCTTCGAGGCCGCGCGCGCGGCGCTGCACCGCCGCTACACCCGCCCGCTCCCCCACCGCCGACGGCCCGGCCCACCGAGCCCGTGACCGCCGACCCGGCCGGGACGACGCGCTGCGCCGTACGTCCGGACGCCGTGCAGGGCTGCCCCGCCCCGCGACCGGGTCAGTCGGTCCACACGTCCCACCACTGCTGTGACTGGAAGTTCTTCTGCCACAACTGGACGCGGGCGCCGTTCCCCAGGACGTTCGCGTCACGGTCCATGACGATGTTGCCGCCGCCGTAGAAGCGGGCGTTGTAGAGGGCACGGTCGCCCGAGGGGTGCGACCAGCTCTGCTGCGGGGTGTTGTTGCAGTCCCAGATCTGCACCTTGGTGCCGTTGTTGCCACCCCCGTTGAGGTCCGCGTCCAGGCACTTGCCGGGGAAGCGGTAGCTCTCGAGCGCGCCGTTGTTCCAGAGGTACCAGCGTTGCTGGTTGGAGCCGTTGCACTGCCAGACCTGGACGACCGTGCCGTTGCCGCCGCCGTTCGCGTCGACGTCCAGGCACTGGGTGGTGGGACGTTTGGCGAAGTCGTTGGTGATCCGAACGGCCTGGTTCAGCAATCGCTGCGGCGCCGCGGCCGTCGCACCCTGCGGCTGCGCGGTCCAGTACACCGGGCGGGGCGCCGCCTCGGCCCCGGCGGCGGCGGGTCCTTCGGCCGCGCCGGCACCGGGCGTTGCCGCCAGTACGGTGGCGAAGGCGACAGCAGTGACCGCGGTCCATCGTGTGATACGGGGCATGACCTCTCCTACCTCATCGGGCGTACAAGGGCCGTGCGGCGGCACACCGAAGACGCACCGGTGAAGTGCGTGCCGGTGCGTGGCCGTGCCGGGACGTAGCTCAACACAGCCCGGCGCGGTCGCGTCAGAGTGCCGATCCGGCCAGCGGGCGTGCGCACCGCCCCCCTCGACCTGATCGGCATGACCGCCGGGCACGGGGGGGCGTGCCCGCAGCCGGTCGGGAGCTGCCGGAGCGGCCGACTCGGCAGCCGGCCGCCTCCTTTCAGCTCGCGGCGGCCGGAGAGGAGCCACCGGGTACCAGGAGGCGGGGTTCGCCCGTGCCGTCCGCCGGGACCGACCAGATACCGGCGGCGCGTCCTTCGCCTCCCGGGAGGGCGTAGCCGACGGTCCCGTCGTCCAGCCAGGCCGCCTGGTCGTCGACGCTGTGCATCTCCGCGAGCGGGTGTTCGCGCAGGTCCGCCAGGTCCAGGACGTACAGCCGCCAGGGTGCGGCGGGGTCGTCGGAGACCTTCTTCTTGAAGGCGATGCGGGTGTTGTCCGGTGACAGGGACGGGCATTCGACGTTCTCGCGCAGAGCCTTCGCCGACCAGGCGTGCAGGTCCCCCTCGACGAGGTGGGTGCGGCTCTTGGTCGAGACCGTGGCGTAGAAGCGGTTGTCGTCCCGGGCGAAGGTCACTCCCCAGTAGTTGACGTCGGGCGCGTGGTAGCGGGTCCCGTCGATGGTCAGCGGGATCTCCTCCATCGACTTGATCAGGTAGCCGGTGCGCAGGTCGAGGATCGAGGTCCGGGTGGAGAAGCCGGTCGTGGCGTACGAGTCGCCGATCGCGAAGGCCGTCCAGGACAGCACGTTGCCCGAGGCCGAGACGCGGGCCCGGTTGGGGATGCCGGGTACCGTCAGGCGTTCGACCTCGCGCAGCTGCCGGTCCAGTACGAGGGCCTGGGTGCGGGCCGGGATGCCGGGCAGCTTGCGCAGGCACAGGGCGCGCTCCCCCGCGGCGTAGAAGCGCTCGCAGGCCGGGCCCCCCGTGGCGGGCGGCCCGCCGGTGCCGCTGCGGCGGGCGATCCGCCCGGTGGCCGAGTCCCGGTAGTAGAGCCCGGGTTCGGCCAGGCTGAACGATCCGTCTGCGGCGGCAGGCGGCAGATCGCGGTGCCTGGCGTGCAGTACGTAGCCCAGGGAGCCGCCCCCGAGCAGCAGGACGGCGAACACGACGAGGGCGAGCCGGCGGAGCTGAGAGGGGCGGTGGTTCACGGTGCCTCCGGTGTGTCGAGGGCGGGTGCGGCGGCGGGCAGAATGCGCCAGGCG
This sequence comes from Streptomyces sp. R33, assembly GCF_041200175.1. NCBI lineage: Bacteria > Bacillati > Actinomycetota > Actinomycetes > Kitasatosporales > Streptomycetaceae > Streptomyces > Streptomyces sp. R33. Next base: position 670,461 of record NZ_CP165727.1, read on the forward strand.
GCCGCGAGCGCCCCCGCCAGGGTGAGCGCCGCTGCCCACAGGGCGGGCTCCTGCCCCCAGAACGTCCAGGCGGCCCCGAAACCCGCGGCGCCCAGCAGCCGGGCCAGCGCCTGGCCGGTCTGGAGCACCGCGAGCCCGCCGGCGCGGCGGTGCGCAGGCAGTAGGGGGCCGGCCAGCGCCATCAGTACCCCGTCGGTGGAGGCGTAGAAGACGGCGAGGAGTGCCAGCACCGCGGCCACGGCCGGCCAGGCCACCGGGAGCAACAGGACGGCGTACGCGCCGAGCAGCGCGGCGTGTCCGGCCAGGAACGGCAGCCGGCGCCCGACGCGGTCGGCGATCCGGCCGGCCGGGACGGCGAGCAGCAGGTATCCGGCGGCGGCGCCGAGCGGCAGCAGCGGGAACAGGGCGGGCGGCAGGTCGAGGCCGCGCTGCAGGAGCAGGTAGAGGAAGGAGTCGCCGATGGTGGCGGCTCCGAGCAGGGAGGCGGCGTACAGGATCCGGCGGAAGGCGGGATCACGAAGTGCCGCGTGCTGGAGTGGTCTCGGCCGGAGCCGTGGGGCGGGAGCGGCCGAGGGGACGTACAGGACGAGCAGGAGCACGCCGAGCAGGCCCGTGCAGAAGCTGACGGCGAACACCGCGTCGTAGGCGTCGGCGGTCGCCCAGAGCACGGCGAACGCGGCGAGGGGGCCCAGCAGCGCGCCGGTGGTGTCCATGGCGCGGTGCACGCCGAACGCCCGGCCCGGTGACTCCGGCGGGCCGCTGAGCGAGATCAGCGCGTCGCGCGGGGCGGTGCGCACGCCCTTGCCGAGACGGTCGGCGGCGAGCGAGGCGGCGATCCCCGCGGTGGCGCCGCCGGCGAGGAGCAGCCCGAGCCGGGAGAGGGCGGAGAGCAGGTAGCCCGCGCCGGCGACCCTCTTGTGGCGGCCGCCGCGGTCGGCGAGCCGGCCGCCGAGGAGCCGCACGAGGGCGGTGGCTCCGTTGAACACACCGTCCAGGAAACCGAATTGGAGCGGCGAGAGGCCGAGCCCCAGGACGAGGTAGAGCGGCAGCACGGCCGTGACCATCTCGGAGGAGACGTCGGTGACGAGGCTGACGGCGCCCAGCGCGATGACGGTGGCGGGGACGCGCCGCCGGGCCCCGTGGGGGCGGGGCGGCGCGTCCGGGCGGCCGGTGTTGGCCAGGTACATCAGTGGCAGCTGTACTTCGGGCCGGTGTCCTTGACCGACCCGTCCGCGGCGACGTAGGTCCAGCTGTAGCCCGAGTCCGTGAAGTCGAGCTTGAGGACCCCGTACTGGCCGCTGATGCGCTTCTGGCTGTTGGGCTGCACCTGCTCGATCGGGTAGGGCTCGGCGCCTCCCATGCCGCCGACGATCTCGACGATCCCGTCGGCGGCCGCCTTGCCGTCGGGGTTCTGCGGGGCGAACCGTTCGTAGTGGTGGTCGTGTCCGTTCAGGACCAGGTCGGCCTTGGCGCCGTAGAGGATCTTCCACACGGGCTTGGAGACGGGGTCGTTGCCGTGTCCGCCCGAGGAGTACAGCGGGTGGTGCCAGTAGGCGGCGATGCACTTCTTGCCGTTGGCGGCGAGGTCGGCCTTGAGCCAGTCGATCTGGGCGGCTTGGTCGAAGGCGTTGGAGTCGAGGGCGACGAAGTGCCAGTTGCCCTCGTCGAAGCTGTAGTAGCTCTTGCCCTGCGGGTAGGCGATGTTCCCGAAGTACGCCTTGTATCCGGCGAGGGAGCCGGCCGGGTCGTACGTCTCGTGGTTGCCGGGTACGGGGTGGGTCTTGGCCTTGAAGGCGCCCCAGCTCTTGTCGTAGTAGGCGCGGAAGTCGGCGATCCGGGCGTCGTCGTACTGGTTGTCGCCCATCGTCAGGTAGAACTTCGGGTCGATCTGCCGGGCCAGGGCGGCGGTCTTCGGGTGCGCGCAGCCGCTGTCGGACGCCGTGCACTGGGCGGCGATGTCACCGGCGGCAACGACCGTGAAGGCGCCACCGCCGGGGGGCGGACCGCCCTCCACGGTGCCGTACACCTCGGCTTCGAAGAGGGAGTAGCCGTACGCCGTGCCGCGCGCGGTGCCGTACACGCGCAGGTACCTGCCCTTGCCGGAGAGCCCGGCGAGGTCGTCGGTGCCGCCGTTGCCGGCCTTCTCCTCGGCGATCCCGGTCCAGTTCGTGCCGTCGGCGGAGACCTCGACGCGGTAAGCCTTGGCGTAGGCGGCCTCCCAGGTCAGCTTGACGCGGGAGACGGTGGCGGCGGCCCCCAGGTCGACGCGGATCCACTGCGGGTCCTTGCCCTCGACGCTGGCCCAGCGGGTCGAGGCGGAGCCGTCGAAGGCGTTGGCGGCGCCGAGGGAGGAGCTCTCCGTGGAGGAGGCGGTGGCGGGCTTGCCGCGCGAGATGAGCGGGTCGGCGGCGGCCCCGGCCCGGCCGGGCCAGGCGAGGAGGAGGCCGGCGACGAGCGAGAGTACGGCGACCACGGCCGCGAGGAGGAGGGCAGGTCGAAGTCGGCCGCTTGATGTGGGGGGTGGGGTGGAGGCGTACAGGTGCATGCCTGGACTCCTTGGCTGGGAAACGGCGAGAGCTGGACACCGGTGCGGAGAGCGCCGCCCCCGGACCATGGGGGCGAACAGGGGACAGCGTCACGGCGGCCGGGTCAGAACTCTCGCTGAGCACGTCATGTCCATGACATCGAACACCGCGCCAAGCCGCCGTCGGGGAGCGTAGCGGATAGGAAAGTTTCCTACCAGTGGTTCAACGCGACTGTCGGCAGGCGTGGATGGGGGCCACGGCGGCACGGGCGGGGGCCTCCCCCGGTCGGTGTCCGACCGGGACCACCCGTGAGGTCAGGGGCGGTCCAAGGCCCAGGTCTGCAAGGCGTAGGGCCGCCCCTTCTCGTCGCCTTCGATCAACGGGAGGTCGAGCAGGCGGAAGCCAGCCTTCACGGCGACCGCAACGCTGGCGGCGTTTTCGGCCTCCAGCTCGAGGATCACCTGGTCCACGCCCAGCTGCTCGAAGGCATACGCGGCCATCACGCGCACTGCCCGTGGGGCCAGTCCCCGGCCGCGGTGGGCCGGTCCGACCGCGTAGCCGAGTTCCGTGCCCTCGGGGGCGCGCCGCAGCATCACCTCGCCGAGGGGTTCGTGACCGTCGACGGTGATGGCGAGCAGGATGACCGCGCCTTCGGCCCGCATCCTCCGGTCCCGTTCCAGCCGTGCCCGGGCTGCCGCTTCGTCGAAGGGCGAGACGATGGGCGTCCAGTACGCGACGTCGGGGTCGTCGAACAGCGCGGGCATGGCGGCCAGGTCCCCTTCCGTCCAGTCGCGCAGGACGAGGCCCTCTCCGGCCAGTTCCATGCGATCGGGAAAGGACGACGTGGTGCTGCTCATGGCGGGGTGGCCTCCCTGGTCGATTGCCGACTGGGCAGGATATCCGCGGAGCAATCGGCTCCGCTCTGCTCCGGGCTCCGCAAACCTGTTGGCGGACCACGGCGACCACTGCTACTTTTCCGGAGGCCGTGCGAGAGAACGAGGAGGTGGTACCCGTGAACGCAGTATCGACATGGGTGCTCCCCTCCGGGGTCACGGTCGGGCGATAGGTCGTCCGGGAGCGCCGTTCAGAGCACTCCCGAAAGGCACGACCATGCAGTTCACTTCCGAGCAGCGCCTCGACGACGGCGTCCTCGAACGCGAATTCACCCTCGGCGAGATCCCCGGCACCCTGTGGACGCCCGAATCCGCCGCACCGGCCCCGCTGATCCTCATGGCCCACAACAACGGCCTGCCCAAGGCGGCATCCCGGCTGGTGGCCCGGGCCCGGAAAACCGCGGCGTTCGGCTACGCGGTGGCCGCCATCGACGCCGCCGGGTGCGGTGACCGGCCCCGTTCCGCCGCCGATGAGCAGGCCCGCGCCGACCTCCGCCGGGCGATGCAGGCCGGCGAGCCGGTCGACGAGATCTTCGAGTCCTTCATCGGCCCGCTGGTCGAAAAGGCGGTCCCGGATTGGCGGACCACCCTGGACGCCCTCCTTGCCCTGCCCGAGATCGGCGGCCCGGTCGGGTACTCGGGGTGGACAGCCGTCGGCATTCGGCTGGCGGTGGTCGAGCCGCGCATCGCGGCCGCCGGCTTCTTCGCCGGAGGTTACGTGCCCCGCGCCCAGCGCGAGGAAGCCCGACAGGTCACCATTCCGCTGCTGTTCCTGCTGCAGTGGGACGACGAAGGGAACCCCCGTCAGCGGGCCCTCGACCTGTTCGACGCCTTCGGCAGCAAGGAGAAGACCCTGCACGCCAATCTGGGCGGACACGTCGGCACCCCGTGGTTCGAGGTGGAGGACGGGGGCCGGTTCTACGACCGGCACCTGAAGTGAGCGGCGGCAGGCACGAGCACGCACGCCGCCTCTCGTACCTCCGGGAAGAGGTGTCACACCTCCGGAAAGACCGGGGCGATCCCGAGCGCCGGGGCGATGGCCTGCCAGATCGTCGATCGGGCCGTGGCAAGGTCGACCCGGGGGTCGTCCAGCATCAGGCGGATACCGAGGCCGTCGCACAGCGCCAGGACCAGCGTGCTGACCGCGGCGACGTCGCATTCGGTGAACTCGCCCGATCCGATGCCCCGTTCCACGGCTCCCCCGACCCAGGTGTGGAGCTGGTCGTACAGGTCCACGGCGAGGTGACGGGCCGTCTGGTCGCGCTGTGCGCGCACCCACAACTCCTGCCAGAGCTTCCAGTCCTGACGCAGATCCGCGTCGCTCGGCAGCATGCTGCGCAGGATACGGGCCAGGACGACCGTGGCCGGAGCCGTGTCGCCGCCGTCCTCCGTATCCGTGCCGGTCTGGGCGAAGGAGTGCGTCATGGCCTCCGCGAAGAGCTTCTCGCGGGTGTCGAAGTGGTAGTGCAGCAGCGCCTTCGAAACCCCGGCGTGTTCGGCGACCTTGCGCATGCTGACGTTTTCGAAGCCGATCTCGGCGATGACTTCGCACGCGGCCTTGAGGATGCGCTCGCGCGTCTCCAGTGCACGCTCGGCCTTGGTCACGTTGGCTACTCCCCGTGTCGGCGCCTGCAGGGCGGGTGGGTGGTCGGGCCTGGCTGCCGGCCGCCAGACCCTCATCCTCGCGCATCACGCCCCCTCGCACCGGCCGTCGGGGCGCACCGGGTCAGCGGTAGGTGTGGAAGCCCCGGCCCGTCTTGCGGCCGAGCAGGCCCGCGTCCACCATCCGGGCCAGCAGCGGCGGCGTGGCGTACAGCGGCTCCCGGTACTCCGCGTACATCGACCGTGCGATGGCCTGTACGGTGTCCAGCCCGATGAGGTCGGCCAGCGCGAGCGGCCCGAGCGGGTGGGCGCAGCCGAGGGTCATGCCCCGGTCGATGTCCTCGGGGGAGGCGGCCCGGGACTCCGCCATCCGCACCGCGGCCAGCAAGTACGGCACGAGGAGCGCGTTCACGATGAATCCGGCCCGGTCCTGGGCGCGGACGACGTGCTTGCCCAGGACCTCGGAGGCGAAGGCGTGGGCGCGCCGGGCGGTCCCCTCGTCGGTGAGCAGCGAGGGCACGAGCTCGACCAGGGGGAGCACCGGGACGGGATTGAAGAAGTGGAGGCCGACCACCTGGCCGGGTCGCGCGGTGGCGGCCGCCAGCCGGATGACGGGTATGGAAGAGGTGTTCGTGGCCAACACGGCGTCCCGGCGCTCCACCACCCGGTCGAGCCGGGCGAACACCTCCAGCTTCGCCCGCTCGTCCTCCGCCACGGCCTCGACCACCAGGTCCCGGTCCGCCATCAGGGCCATGTCCGTGGTCATGGTGATCCGGCCGGCCGCGGCGTCCCGTTCGGCCGTGGTCAGCTTCCCGGTGTCCGCAGCGCGCGCCAGGGAACGCATGATCCGCTGCAGGCCGGCGTCGGCGGCCGCCGTGCTCGTCTCCGCCACCACGACGTCGCGGCCCGCGCGGGCGCAGACCTCGGCGATGCCGGATCCCATCAGGCCGCAGCCCACGATCCCGACACGTTCCACATCGGTCATCGGTTCTCCGTTCACATGCAGGATTGGTGCCGTACGCGGCGGCGGTCCCGGCCCCGAACCGGGGCCGGGACCGCCTTACGGTCACACGGAGGACGGCATGTGCAGCACGCCCGTGCCGCGCTTGACCAGTTCACCCGCGATGATCAGGCGCTGGATCTCGGAGGTGCCCTCCCAGATCCGGTCGACGCGCAGTTCGCGGTAGAGCCGCTCCACGGGGTACGAGCGGTCGTAGCCGCGCCCGCCGAAGATCTGCAGGCAGCGGTCGATGACGCGGCCGGAGGCCTCGCTCGCCGCCAGCTTCGCGATGGCCGCCTTGGCGTGCAGCGTCTTGCGGTCGGTGCGGCCCTCGTCGACCTCCCAGGCGACCTGGTGGGTGTAGGCGCGGTTGACGGCGATGTCGACCGCGCAGTCGGCGAGCATGCCCTGGACCAGCTGGAAGTCGGCGATGGGCGAGCCGAACTGGCGGCGCTCCACCGCCCAGTTGCGGGCGAGCTCCAGGGCCCGTTCGGCGGCGCCGATCGTCCGGGCGGCGATCATCAGCCGTTCCTCGGTGAACCAGGAGCGCGTGATGTCGTAGCCGTGGCCCACCTCCCCCAGCACGGCGTCCTCGGGCACTCGCACGTCGGTGAAGGTGAACTCGGGGTGCTCGTAGACGAAGGTGTGCATCCAGCGCGGGACCCGGGTCATCTCGATGCCCGGGGTCTCCTTGTCCACGAGGAACAGGGTCGGGGCGCCCTCCTCCCCGGCGGCGGCGAGCACGATCATGAAGTCCGCGTGGTCGCCGACGGTGACGAACCACTTCTCGCCGTTGAGTACCCAGCCGCCGTCGGTCCGCGTCGCCGTGGTGCGCAGGCTCTGCGGGTCCGAGCCCGCCTCGGGTTCGCTCACCGCGTAGCAGTCGCGGCGCTGCCCCCGGATGACGGGGACGAGGTAGCGCTCCCGCTGCTCGGGCGTGCAGAAGGACAGGGCGTTGGCCGGGCGCCACACCATGTCCCACAGTGCGCCGGTCAGCCGTCCGAGCTCCGCCTGGACCGTGACCTGTTCCAGGATGGTGAGCCCGGCGCCGCCCCATTCCTCCGGCATGTTGACGGCCTGCAGGCCGCTGTCGAGGACGGCGTCGCGGATCTCGGTGTGGGCGTGCGGGGGCAGGCCGTTGTTCTCCTCGCAGTCGAGCTCGTACTTCATGATGAACTCGGTGAGCGCGCGCGCCGAGCTCTTGAGCTCTTCCTGACGGGGGGTGAGGCGGAAGTCCATGTCACTCCTCTTCGATCGTTGAATGGCGGTGCGGTACGGGGGTCAGGCGCCGGGCAGAGCGAGGGCCCGGGTGCCGCGCTTGACGAGCTCGTTGGCGATGATCAGGCGCTGGATCTCGGAGGTGCCCTCCCAGATCCGGTCGACGCGCAGTTCGCGGTACATGCGCTCGACGGGGTACGAGCGGTCGTAGCCGCGCCCGCCGAAGATCTGTACGCAGCGGTCGATGACCCGCCCGGCGGCCTCGCTCGCCGCGAGCTTCGCCGTCGACGCCTTGGCGTGCAGGGTCTTGCGGTCGGTGTGGGGCTGGTCGGCCTCCCAGGCGACCTGGTGGGTGTAGGCCCGGTTGACGGCGATGTCGACCGCGCAGTCGGCGAGCATGCCCTGGACCAGCTGGAAGTCGGCGATGGGCGAGCCGAACTGGCGGCGCTCCACCGCCCAGTTGCGGGCGAGCTCCAGGGCCCGTTCGGCGGCGCCGACGGTCCGGGCGGCGATCATCAGCCGCTCGTCGGTGAACCATTCCTTGGTCAGCTCGTAGCCGTCGCCCACGCCGCCGAGCACGTCCTCGTCGGGGACGAAGACGTCGGTGAAGGTGAACTCGGGGTGCCCGTTCACCGCGGAGTGCATGAACCGGGGGACCCGGGTCATCCGGACGCCTTCCGCCTGCTTGTCCACGAAGAAGAGCGTCGCGGCCCGCTCCGGGCCCGCGTCGGCCTGCACCAGCAGGAAGTCGGCGATGTCTCCGCAGGTCACGAACCACTTCTCGCCGTTCAGCAGCCAGCCGCCGTCGGTACGGGTCGCCGTACTGGTGCACGAGCCCGGGTCGGAGCCCGCGCCGGGCTCGGTCACGGCGAACGCGTCGAACCGCTCGCCCCGGATGACGGGGAGCAGGTACTTCTCCCGCTGCGCCTCGGTCCCGTGGGCGAGGACGTTCGCGGGCCGCCAGGGGATGTCCCACAGGCAGTTGGTGACCTTGCCGAACTCCTCCTCGACGATGACCTGGTCCAGCAGGGAGAGCCCGGCCCCGCCCCATTCGGCGGGCATGTTGATGGCGTAGACGCCCGCCTCGATGGCTTCGCGGGTCAGCTCGCGGACGGTCTCGGCGGGCAGCGGGCCGCCGGCCTCCTCGGACTGGTCCTCGTACCTCATCAGGAGCCACGTGTAGGCGGCGGCGCGGGCCTTGAGGTCGGCCTGCTCGGGTGTGTAGCGGAAGTCCATGGTGTCCTCCGGGACGCGAAGGGGTGAGAGGGGTGAGCGGGGTGAGCGGGGGTACGGCGGCGCTCAGAGCAGGACGGCCCGCGCGTCCAGGGCGACGGCCCCGTCCGGGCGCACCAGCAGCGGGTTGACCTCGAGCTCGGCGATCTCCGGGTGCGCGGCGGCGACCGTGGTGATGCGTTCGACCACGGCGGCCGCCGCGGCCACGTCCACGGCCGGCCGACCGCGTACGCCCGCCAGCAGGGCGGCAGTCCGCAGGCCGCGGAGCAGCTCCTCGGCCCGCCGGGCCGGTACGGGCACGAGCGCGAAGGCGACGTCGCGCAGGGTTTCGGTGAGGACCCCGCCGAGCCCGACCAGGGCCACCGGCCCGAACCGCGGATCGCGGTTCACGCCCACGATCAGCTCGATGCCGTCCGTCAGGTCGGCCATCGCCTCGACGGAGTACGAGGAGGCACCGAGCCGGGCGTGCATCTCCCGGTAAGCGGCGAGGAGTTCGTCCCGGCCGGCCAGCCGCAGCGCGACGCCGCCCGCGTCGGACTTGTGCAGGAGGTGCAGGGCCTTCAGGACGTACGGGCCCTCGAACTCCGCTGCTGCGGCCAGCAGTCCGGCCTCGTCGGTGATCTCGCGAGCGGGCGGGAACGGTACGCCGGCGGAGTCGAGCAGCGCCCGCACCCCGTGGTACCCCGTGTCCCGCAGCGGCGCGGCGGGCGCCGGCAGCGCGGGGAGCCCGGGCCTGCCCGCGGTCCCCCGGGCGGTCATCGCCGCCAGCGCGCGGGCGGCGTCCTCGGTCGCGGCGAACACCGGTACCCCGGCCCCGGCCAGCACCCGGCAGCTCGGCGACTGCGGGTACATCGACTGCACGACCAGGGGCTTCGGCGCGGCCGCGAGGTGCGTGACGATCGCGCGGGCGGCCTGCTGCTCGCCCTGCGCGAGCACGGAGCCGCCGGCCGAGCCGCCGCCCAGGCCGCCGTCGGAGGCGGCGTACCCCCCGAAGTAGCCGGTCATCAGGACGGCGTCGACCTCGTCGGCGGCGAGCAGCTCCGCGACCGTATCGGCGTACGAGAGGGGGTTCTGCTCGCCCATCCCGGCCAGGTCGACCGGGTTGCCGACCGCGGACTGCTCCCACAGCACGGCCCGCAGCCGCTCCCGTGCCCGCGCGCCGAGTTCCGGCACGTCGAGCCCGGCGTCCTCGGCGGCGTCGGCCGCGATGGCGCCGTGGCCGCCGCCGTCGGTGAAGACGGCGGTACGGCGGCCGCTCGTACGGGGTCCCGCGCTCAGCGCGGCGAGGACGACCGTCATCTCCCGTGGAGTGTGCACGAGTTCCACCCCGGCGTCGCGGCAGGCGGCGGCCACCACGTCGGCCGAGGTGGTGAGCGCCCCGGTGTGCGACTGGGCGCTGCGCGCGGAGGCGGTGCCCCGGCCCGCGGTGAGCAGGACGACCGGCTTGCCCGCCGCCGCGGCGGCCCGCGCGAAGGCCCTGCCGTCGCCGAAGTCCTCGGCGTACACGGCGATCGCCGAGGTGGCCTCGTGGCGGGCGCAGTCCTCGACGAGGTCGACGAGGGTGACGTCGGCCTGGTTGCCGAGGGAGACGAACCGGGAGAAGCCCAGACCGTGCGGCGCGCCGCGGAGCTGGAGTTCGAGCGCGAGGTTGCCGCTCTGGCTCAGCAGGGCCACGCCGCCCGGAGCGAAGCGGTCTGAGGCGAGGTACAGCTCGGTCGTGTTGTCGGCGATGCCGAGGCAGTTGGGGCCGACGAGCACGGCGCCGGCGGCCTGGACGCGGGCGGCGACCGCCCGCTGCCGGGCCAGTCCCGCAGGTCCGGCTTCCGCGAAGCCGGCGGTGATGCCGACGATCGCCTTTGCGCCGCAGGCCAGGGCGTCGTCGACGGCGGCCTCGAAGCCGGCGCCGGGAACGGAGATCACCACCAGCTCGACGGGTTCGCCGATGGCGGCGAGGGAGGGGGCCGCGGTCCGGCCTAGGACGGTGCCGCCGCGCCGGTTCACCAGGTGGACGGGCCTGCGGTCGGGGGCACGCAGGGCCTGGGAGGCCACGGCGTGGCCGTACTTCGCCGGGTCGTCGCTGGCTCCGACGACGGCGACGGAACCCGGGTCGAAGAGGGCGGTCAGGTCGCGTCCCATGTCACTTCTCCAATCGGAGGGCGGCGTTGGGGCAGCTGTCGGCGCAGGCGCGCGCAGCTTCCTCCGCTGCGGGCTCGACGGCGAGGGCGATGAGCTTCGCGTAGCCCCATTCGTCGAGCTCGACGAGCTCGGGGGCGTGTTCCTGGCACAGTCCGTAGCCCTGGCAGCGGGTGGAGTCCAGCAGGAGTTTCACGGCGTTCCTTTCGGCGCGGACAGCGCGATACGGGCGGAGGGCTCGGCGGAGACCTCCGGTACGGCGACGGCGAGGCGTCCGGGGCCGCCCGCGGCGAGGTCGGCGGCGCAGGCGGGGCATGCCGCGCCGAGGTGGGAGGGGAGGGTGTGGGGGAAGGCGCGCAGGAGGCTGCCGGCGGTGCCCGCGGCGGCGTCGAGGAGGCCGCATGCGCCGCGCCCGGGCAGGCCCTGTGCCCAGCGGGTCAGGTTCGCGAGGGTGTCGGGGCCGGCCGTGCCCGTGGCGAGCGCCCTCAGGGCGTCGTGCACGGCCGCGGTGCCGGTGACGCAGACACCGCACTGCCGGGCGCTCTCGGCCGCGAGGTGGCCGACGGCTTCGGTGGCGGCGGTCACCGGGCAGGTACCGGCGGCGAGGAAGCGGATCGCTCCGCAGCCCAGTGCGGTGCCCGCCGCGGCGAGCGCACCGGGCTCGAGGGGGAGGTCCAGGCCCTGGGCGTCGACGAGTCCCCCGAACAGCCCGCCCATCAGGGCCCCGGCGGCGTCAGGGATGCCGTGGGCGGCTGCGAGGGTGCGCAGGGGGACGCCGTAGGGGATTTCAGTGAGCAGCGGGGTGCCGCTCCCGCCGGACAGCGTCACCAGGGTGGAGCGGGCGACCCGCCGCCGCAGTCCGGGCCGGGCGGCGGTCAGGGCGATGCGGGCGAGCGTCTCGACGTTGGAGACGAGGGTGGGCGCGCCGCCGACGCCGCGCTCGAAGGGGCGGGGAGGCTTGGCCGTGGGCAGGGCCGGGCCGCCGTCGATCCTGCGGACGACCGCGGATTCCTCGCCGGCCACGTAGGTGTGATCGGTCTCGACGACCTCGATGGGCAGGGGCGGCGGGTGCTCGGCCAGGGCCCGGCGTACTCGGGCCCCCGCTTCCGGGTCGGAGAGGTAGACGTAGCCGCGTGCGGCCCCGGTCATCGCGGCGGCGCGGGCGAGGCCGTCGAGCACCAGGTGGGGCCGGGCCCGGAGCAGCCAGCGGTCCTTGACCGAGCCCGGTTCGCCCTCCTCGCCGTTGGCGACCACGACCGGGACGGCGCCGCCCTCGCGGACGGCGCGCAGTTTGACGGCGACCGGGAATCCGGCCCCGCCGCGGCCGCGCAGGCCGGAGGCTTCGAGGTGGTGCAGCAGTTCGTCGGGGTGGGTGGTGGCGCTCCGGTAACCGCCGGTGGCGCGGTACGCGCCGGCGCTTTCCGTCACGTCCGGTCGCGCTCCGAGTACGGAGTCCGGCGGCTGCGCCGTCGGGAGTCGGATCGTGGTCATCGGCTGCCTCCTGTCCAGGTGGGGGTCCGCAGGGTGCGTACGGCGCTCTCGAGCGCGGCACGGTCCGCGGCGGTGCGGCCGTATCCGGTGCCCGGGAGGCCGATGAGCATGCGGTGGTGGTCGAGGACCACCTCCGCGGCGAGCAGGGCGGCCGCCCGGTCGCCCGGTCGTGAGCCCTCGGCCACGGAGGTCACCAGCTCGGTGACCTCGGCCAGGTAGCGGAGCCAGCCGTGCCGGCTGCCCCGCAGGACCAGCCGCTCCACGCGCCGCCGCTCGGCGGCTGCCAGTTCCGCGGCCGGCGCCGGAGCCTGCGGTGGGGGCGACGGTGAAGACGAAGCCGGGGACGGGGCGCGCAGAGCGGCGACCGCCACGGGCAGTTCCCGCTCCGGTTCGGGGGTGAGGCCGAGCCAGTCCAGACGCCGACGACCGCTCATACGTGCCTCCGGGAGGGGTGGGGTGCCGGGACGGGCCGGTGCGCCGGCGGCGGGCGGGGCGTGAGGGGAAGCCCGGGGCTCGCCGAGGGGGACGCCGAGTCGTGCGGCGGAACGGGGGGTGCGGGCCCGGGCGGATGCCGGGGCGGGCAGGCTGCTTCCGGCGCGGGGAACAGGGCGGATGCACGGTGGCGCCGGACCAGCGACGGATGACGCGTTGACTGACCGATCGGTCAGCGATAGCAAATACGCTAGCTGACCGATCGGTCAGCCCACAAGTCTTGACCCGGCGGAAATCAGCCAGCAATCTGGCTGTCCAATCGGTCAGCGAGGTCGCGGCGTCCGCCGTACCTCCCCCTGCCCGCAGCTGGGTCGCCTCGACACGATCGCTGACAGCGATCGCCGACACCGATCGCCGCACGTACGGCAAGGAGTCACCCGATGCAGCACAGAGCACCCGAAACACGGATCGGCCCGCCCGGCCAGGACTCCCCCGGGCCCGCCCTGTCAGCCCGCTACTACACCGATCCCGGGACGGGCGCCGCGGAGATGCGGCACGTCTTCGGCAAGTCCTGGCAGGTCGTCTGCCACGAGTCCGACCTCCCGGGCCCGGGGGCCCGGCTCGCCGCCACGGTCGCGGACCGCGAGGTACTCGTCGTCCGCACCGAGGACGGCGGCCTGGCCGCCCACCTCAACGTGTGCCGCCACCGTGGAACGCGCTTGGTGACCGCCCCGGAACCGGCCGGCAAGGCGATCCGCTGCCCGTACCACGGCTGGACCTACCGGCTCGACGGAAGCCTGGTCGGCGCCCCGGAGGCACGGCAGATCCCCTGCCTCGACAAGCCGAGCCTCGCCCTGTTCCCGGCCCGCGTCGAGTCCTTCCTCGGCTTCGTCTTCGCCAACCTCGACCTCGACGCCGTACCGCTGGCGAAGAGTTGCGCGGGGCTCGCCGAGGCGGTCGGCCACTACGCCGGAGCCGATCTGGTCCCGGTCGGCCGCGCCCGTATCCACGACCTGGCGGGCGCCGAGGTACAGGAAGCCAACTGGAAGGTGGCGGTCGACAACTACCTTGAGGGCTACCACGTCCCGGTGGCCCACCCCGGGCTGATGCGGCTGCTCGACTACCAGGGCTACACCTGCGACATCGAGGAGTCCTACGCCCTGTTCACCTCGCCGCTGCGGGACAAGCCCTCCTCCAACTGGCCCGAACGCCTCTACCAGCGCATCGCCGCCCCGATGCCGGGCCTCGCCGAGGCCGACCGCAGGGTCTGGCGGTACGCGGTGATCTACCCGAACACCCTCATCGACTTCTACCCGGACCATGTGCTGGCCTGGACCGCGATCCCGACGGCGGTGGACCGGGTGGCGGTACCCGGCGCGTTCTACACCCGCCGCGGCACGAGCCTGCGCACCCGGCTGGCCCGGCGCCTGAACATCCACATCGGGTGGATCACCAATGACGAGGACGCCGAGCTGGTCGCCCGCGTCCAGAAGGGACTTTCCACCCCCGGGTTCGAGCCCGGACCCCTGTCGCGGCGCGAGTCGGCGGTCGGTTGGTTCGCCGGCCGCATCCGGGCCGACCTCGACGCCGCCGAACTGTGAGCCGCTCCCACTGAAGCGCGCCGTCCGCGCGGGCACCACGGCACGACCGCGCCCCCGCACGGCCGCCCCCGCCGCTGTTCCCTTCCCGCCGTCCCCCACGGCAGCGGGCCCCTACGGAGAGGACCCCGATGTCCCCCGAGGCACTTCCCCTGACCAGACGCTCCTTCCTCCGCGCAGGCACCACCGCGGCCCTCGCCCTCACTGCGGCCGGCTGCGGGTTCGCGTCCGACGACGACCCGGCCGGAGCAGCGGCCGCGCACGCCCCGATCGACGTCAAGGTCGACGGCGACCTCGTCTACTTCAACTGGGCCGACTTCGTCGATCCGGCCGTCTTCGAAGGCTTCCAGAAGGAGTACGGGGTCAAGGTCGTCCAGTCCAACTTCGACTCGATGGAGGGCATGGCCGCCAAACTCAACGCCGGCAACCGCTACGACATCATCTTCCCCACGGCGAAGTGGGCGCAGCGCCTCGCCGCGGGCGGCAGGCTGCGCACGATCGACCACAGCCGGCTGAAGAACGCCGAGGCGGTGTTCGGCGGTTACGGCTACTTCGCCGACCCCTGGTACGACCCCGGCTCCGCGCACACGGTCCCCTTCACCATGTACAAGACCGGCATCGGATGGCGCCGCGACCGTCTCGGGGACCTCACCGGCTCCTGGAGCGACCTGTGGAACGAGCAGGCCAAGGGCAAGGTCTTCGTACTCGACGACCGGGACGAGGTGCTCGGCATGGGCGCGCTCAAGCTCGGGCTCGGCCTGTCCACCGGCGACCCGGCCGAGCTCGACCGCGTCACCGACACCCTGCGCTCGCTCCGCCCCCGGCTGCGCGGCTTCTCCAGCGACAGCTACAACAACCTGCTCAACGGCAACGCCGACATGACGCAGGCCTGGAGCGGGGACATGGCCGCGATGCTCGCCCAGGCCGAGGACCCCTCGGTCTTCGGCTTCGAGGTCGCCCGGGAGGGCGCCCCCGTCAACTCCGACTGCTACGCCATACCCGCCACCGCCCAGCACCCCGGCACGGCGATGCTCTTCATCGACTACATGCTCCGCCCGGAGAACGTGAAGAAGAACATCGAGTACATCGGCTACCCGATGCCGGTGCGCGGCACCGAGGACACCTACGCCGCGCTCGTGGAGCCGTTCCCCCAGTGCCTGGTGACCGCCGACGACCTGGGAGCCGACCTCTTCTTCCGCAACGGCACCGCGGCGGACGAGCGGGCCCGTGACGCCGCCTGGACCGACGTGAAGGCCGGCTGACATGACACGACGCACACCATCCGGCGCGACCCGTCCGGACCGGGGGCCGTCCGCGTCGGGGGCGCGCTTGTGGACCTGGCTCATGCTCCCCGGCACCCTGTGGATGACCGGCTTCCTGCTCGCCTCCCTCGTCCTGGTGGCCACCCTCGCGTTCGGCACCACCGACCCGCTGGGAAACCCGCGCTTCGGGCTCAACTTCGACAACATCGCCACGTTGGCCGACCCGGCGTACAGCACCGTCCTGCTGCGCTCCCTCGGCTACGCGCTCGTCACCTGCGCGATCTGCCTGGCCGTCGCCTATCCGGTCGCGTACACCATCGCGCTGCACGGCGGGCGCTTCAAGAACGCGCTGATCGCGGCCATCGTCGTCCCCTTCTTCGCCAACTACCTGGTACGGATGTACGGCTGGTCCGTCGTCCTCTCCGACGACGGACCGCTGCTGCGGGCCCTGCGGGCGGCCGGCATCGCCGGCGACGACACCAAGATCCTTCAGACCGGCGCGGGCGTCATCGCCGGCCTCGTCTACGGGTTCGTCGTATTCATGATCATCCCGCTGTACGCGGCCCTGGAACGCATGGACACCTCGCTCATCGAGGCCGGACGCGACCTCTACGGCGGCCCCTTGAGGACCTTCCTCTTCGTCACCGTGCCCGCCACCCGGCAGGGTGCCGCCGCCGGATGCGTCCTCGTCTTCCTGCCCGCCATGGGCGACTTCGTCAGCGCCCAGCTGATGGGAGGACCCGACCAGATCATGATCGGCAACCTGATCCAGGACAAGTTCTTCCAGGGCCAGAACTGGCCGCTCGGCTCGGCCCTGACCATGCTGCTGATGGCGGTCCTGTTCCTCGGGATGCTCGGCTACCTGCGGCGCACCCGCAAGGACGAGGCGGAGGCCGCCCGATGACACGACGCGCCGAGCGACGACCCCGCTTCGCGATCGCGGTCACCGTGGTCTTCTTCGCGCTCCTCTACCTTCCCGTGGGCGTCGTCGTCCTGTTCTCCTTCAACGCACAGAAGTCCCTGACCGTCTTCGAGGGGCTCAGCCTGCGCTGGTACGAGGCCTTCTTCCACGACGACGTACTGCTCGACTCGCTCGGCATGAGCCTGCAGGTCTCCCTGGTCGCCATGGCGGGCTCGCTGGTCCTGGGCGTGGCCCTCGCGCTCGGGCTGGTGCGCGCGCGCAGCCGGCTCGGCTCGTTCGCCGGCCTGGTCATGCTCGTCCCGCTGATCACCCCGGAGATCGTCACCGGCGTCGCGGCGATGCTCCTCTTCAAGGGCACGGGCGTCACGCTGTCCACCGGCACGGTGATGCTCGCCGAGATCACTTTCTCCATCTCGTACGTGACGGTCATCCTGCGCTCCCGCATCGCCGCCCTGAACCCCGAGGTGGAAGAGGCGGCGATGGACCTCGGCGCCACCCGCCGGCAGGCACTGCGCCTGGTGACCCTGCCCGCGCTGCTCCCCAGCATCCTGGCCTCGGCCGTCCTGATCTTCGCCCTCGTCTTCGACGACTTCGTCCTCGCCTACTTCACCACCGGCGTCGATCCGCAGCCGCTGTCCGTACGCATCTACTCGGCGATCAGGTTCGGCGTGCAGCCCACCATCAACGCCGTCGGCACCCTGATGCTCCTCGGCTCCGTGGCGCTCATCGTCCTCGCCCTCTCCATCCCGCGCCTGTTCGGCCGCCGTGGCGGCCTCGATCTGCTCTCCGGGAAGTGACCCCATGCAGCACCCTCCCCGTCCCCCGCACCCGCGTCCGCACCCCGCAGTCCGGCTCGACCGGGTCGGCAAGCGGTACGCCGGCGCCGCCGACGCGTACGCCGTCCGCGACGTCACCCTCGACATCGCCCCGGGCGAGTTCTTCTCCCTCCTGGGCCCCTCCGGCTGTGGAAAGACCACCCTGCTGAGGATGATCGGCGGTTTCGCCGATCCCACGGAGGGCAGCGTCCTGCTCGACGGCGAGGACGTCACCGGGCTGCCGCCGGACAAGCGCAACGTCAACACCGTCTTCCAGAGCTACGCCCTCTTCGACCACCTCTCCCTCGCGGACAACGTGGCCTTCGGCCTCAAACGCAAGGGCGTGGCCCGCGCCGAGATCCGCGAGCGCGTCGCCGGCATGCTCGACCTCGTACAGCTCGGGCACCTGGCCGCCCGCAAACCGCCCACGCTCTCCGGTGGCCAGCGCCAGCGCGTGGCCCTGGCCCGCGCCCTGGTCAACCGCCCCCAAGTGCTGCTGCTGGACGAGCCGCTGGCCGCCCTCGACCTGAGGCTGCGCCGCCAGATGCAGGTGGAACTCAAGCAGATCCAGCGCGAGGTCGGCATCACCTTCGTCTTCGTCACCCACGATCAGGACGAGGCGCTGACCATGTCGGACCGCATCGCGGTCATGAACGAGGGCCGCATCGAGCAGTGCGGCACCCCGGAGGACGTGTACGAGCGCCCCACCAGCACCTTCACGGCCGCTTTCATGGGCACCTCCAACCTCGTCCCCGGGACCTACCGCTCCGGCGAGGTCGTCCTGGACCAGGGCCCCGCGCTGCCCGTCGGCCTCCGGTCCGCAGTCCCCGACGGCACCAGGGTCAGCCTCTCGATCCGGCCCGAGAAGATCTGGCTCTCCGACTTCGAACCGGGCATGGCCCGGGTGGGCGGCGTCGTGCGGGAGACCGTCTACTGCGGTGCCACCACCACCTACCTCATCGAACTGGCGTCGGGCGTGACGGTGTCCGTGCTGGAGCAGAACACCGTCCGCTCCCGCATGGAGGACCGCTGGAGCGGCGGCGAGCGCGTCGAGATCGGCTGGAAGCCCGAACACTGCCTGGTCCTCGACTGACCCTCCGGGCCGGCGCCCCGGCCGCCTTCCCGCACCAGCGAAGGAACACCCCATGAACCACGACGTCATCGTGCTCGGCGCGGGCCTCGCAGGCCTCGCCGCAGCACGCGACCTGGCCGAGGGCGGCGCCGACGTCCTCGTCGTCGAAGCCCGCGACCGGGTCGGCGGACGCGTCGAGCAGACCCGCCTCCCCGACGGCCGCCTCGTCCAGCTCGGCGGAGAAGTGGTCGGCCGGTCCCACACCGCCTACACCGACCTCGTCGCCGAACTGGGCCTCACCCTGGTCCCCAGCTACGTCGCCGAGCCCGGCGACCTCGTCCGCGCCACCCCCGAAGGAGTCTCCGCCGCCGAACCGCCCCACTGGTACGGGCCCGGCGACGACACCTGCCACCAGAAGGTCACCGCCGCCTTCGCCGCGCTCGCCCGCACCGTCGACCCGGACGACCCGTGGTCCCACCCCGACGCCATCGCCCTGGACCGGCAGTCCGTCGGCGACTGGCTGCGCGCCGAGGGCGCGACCCCGGCCGTCGTACGCCTCTGGGAGATCGGACAGCTCGCCCTCGCCGACGGCTCCTGCGAACGCACCTCCCTGCTGGCTTCCTTGCGCAAACACGCCGCCGTCCCCGGCGTCGGCCACTACGAGTACGAGGCGTGGGAGGGCCTGCGGGTGGCCGAGGGCTCGGCGACCGTGGCCCTGCGCATGGCCGACGCCCTCGACGGGCGGATACGCACCGGCTCCGCGGCCGAGGCGGTCACGGTGTCACCCCGCCGCTGCTCCGTACACCTGGCCGGCGGCGAGACCCTGACCGCGGCGGCCCTCGTCAGCGCCCTCCCCGTCGGCCCTCTCCGCTCGGTCGCCGTCACCGGGGTCAGCGAGGACCGTCTCGCCTCCTTGCACCGCCAACGCCACGCCCTCGCCGCCAAGTTCACCGCCGCGTACGACAGGCCCTTCTGGCGTGACCACAGCCTCAGCGGCCTCTCCGAATGCGAAGGCGTCCTCGGCAGCACCTGGCCGCAGAGCGAGGGCATCCTCTCCGCCCTCGTACCGCCCGAACGGTTCGGCATACTCCTGGGCACGCCCGCCCACCTGCGGGAACCCGAACTTCTCGGCGAGATCGCCCGCCTCTACGGCGACGAGGCGCACCGCCCGCTCGCCACCTACCTGCGCATGTGGGGCACCGACCCGTGGACCCGGGGGTACGTCACCCAGTGGACCCCCGGCGACGTCATGGCCGTCGGCCCCGGGCACGGCACCCACGAACCGCCCTTCTACGTCTGCGGGTCCGACCAGTGGGTGGCCGGCTACATGGAGGGCGCCGTGCGCACCGGACGCGACACCGCCGAGGAGGTGCTGCGCCGTGGCTGACCCCCTGCTCGCCCTCAACCACATCGGCGGCGTGGACCGGCCGGCCCTCTCCGGCGAGACGATGGAGCTGACCGACCCCGCCACCGGCCGGGTGCACGCCCGTGCCCCGCGCTCCGGCGGGGCCGACACCGACGCCGCCGTCTCGGCGGCGGCGGCCGCGTACGAGCACTGGTCCACGACCACCCCCGCCGTCCGGCAGCGCGCCCTGCTCTCCCTCGCCGACGCGATGGAGGCGCACGCCGACGCCCTGACGGCCGCGGAAACCGCGGACACCGGCAAATCGGCGCGGCAGTTCAGGGAGGAGGAGCTGCACGCGATCGTCGACACGGTGCGCTACTTCGCCGGGGCCGCCCGGAACCTCCCGGGAGCGGCCGCGGCCGAGTACACACAGGGCCGTACCTCCCTGCTGCGCCGCGAGCCGGTCGGGGTCTGCGCCCAGATCACCCCGTGGAACTACCCGCTGATGATGGCGGCGTGGAAGATCGCCCCGGCGATCGCCGCCGGAAACACGACCGTGCTCAAGCCCGCCGACACCACCCCGTCCTCGTCCGCGCTGCTCGCGCGGATCGCGTCCGCACACCTGCCACCGGGCGTGCTCAACGTCGTCTGCGGCGACCGCGACACCGGCCGGGCACTCACCGCCCACCGCGACGTGGCCCTGATCGCGGTCACGGGCAGTGTGCGGGCGGGCCAGGAGATCGCGGCGGCCGCGGCGGCCGGCCTCAAACGCGTCCACCTGGAGCTGGGCGGGAACTCCCCCGTCATCGTCCACGACGACGTGGACGTCGAGGCGACGGCCGCGGCCCTGGCCGCCGTCGCCTACTACAACGCAGGCCAGGACTGCACCGCGCCCACGCGGCTCCTGGTCCACCACCGGGTGCACGACGCGTTCCTCGCGGCCTTCGCGGCATCGGCGCGAAAGCTGCGCACGGGCCCGCCGGACGAACCGGACGCCGACTTCGGGCCCCTCAACAACGCGGCCCAGCTCGCTTCGGTACGGGCCAAGCTCGACCGCCTCCCGGCCCACGCCGAGATCGTCACCGGCGGCGCGCGACTCGCCCGACCCGGCTTCTTCGTCGCACCCACCGTCGTGGCGGGCGTGCGCCAGGACGACGAGATCGTGCAGGAGGAGACCTTCGGCCCCGTCGTGACCGTCCAGCCGTTCACCGACGAGACGCAGGCCCTGCACCTGGCCAACGACGTCCGTTTCGGCCTCGCCGCCAGCGTCTGGACCTCGGACCACGACCGCGCCATGCGCGCGACCCGGATCCTGCACACGGGCATCGTCTGGGTGAACACCCACGGCACCACCGTCTCCGAGATGCCCCACGGCGGTGTCAAACACTCCGGCTACGGCAGCGACCTCTCCTTGTCCGGCCTCCTCGACTACACCCAGGCCAAGCACGTCATGCTGTGAGCTCTGTCCGGGTGACTCCGGTGCTCTCCGGCACCGGCGCCGGGCCCTGTTCGGACCACCGGTGCGCTATCCGGGTCACTTCCGGACGTCCCCCGAGCGGGAGACGCTCGGTGGGGGTAGGTCGCTTCGCGCAACGTGACCCTTGGGATGCATGAGGAGATCAGCCGTGTACGCAGTGATTCGGCGTTACGAAGGAGTGACCGACCCCGGCGAGGCAGGACGCCGCGTGGACGAGGGGTTCGTGACCCTCCTCCGCCGGGTCCCCGGTTTCGTGGCTTACTACTGGGTGGACGCCGGGGACGGAGTGATGGTGTCCACCAGCATCTTCGAAGACCGATCCGGGGCCGAGGAGTCGGTCAGGCAGGCGGCGGACTTCGTAAGGGACAACCTCGCGTCGCTGCTCCCCAACCGTCCACAGGTCACAGCCGGCCCGGTCGTGGCCGCCGGCTGACGACCTGCGAAGTGGGCGGCGACTCCGCAGCCTGCGCGGGCGCCGGCTCGACCCGCCGTCGCAACACGATCTCCAGGTCCTCCCGCGCGGTCGCTCCCACGGCTCTTTCGGTGAGCGTCGGCTTCCCCGTGCAGGCGTTCGAGTCGACCCGGTGGCGGCAGGTGCTAGGCATTCGCGCCGGGTCGTCGTGGCGGCCAGTCGGGGGCCGGGTCCTCGGCGAGGAACGGCCGGAGGGCGCCGAGAACCGCTCCGATGCAGACATCGCGCAACTGGTTGCGGGTGCAGGTCTCGTGGGCGAGCCAGTCCACGCAGAGGATCTGCACGAAGACCAACCAGCTCTTCAGGACTCCGGACACGGCCTCTCGGGCGCTCTCGTCCACGACCGGGAGCGCGGCCAGCAACCGCGCTCGGAGCGCGTCGAGCTCGTTGGTCATGATCGTCTGGATCACCGGGTCGCCCGCGAGGGCCTGGTTCGCGGCGAGGACGGCGTTGCGGTTGGCCACGAAGTAGTCGAGATGGACGTCCATGCCCTGGATGAGCTGTTCCACGAGCGAGTCGGCCGGGGCGAGCCGTGTCTCGGCGAGCAGCTGGTCCGCGGCCTGCTGGTAGACGGCTGCGAAGAGGGCCTTCTTGCTGGGGAAGTGACGGTAGAGCAGGGCCCGTGAGACACCGGCCTCTTCGGCGACCTCCTCCATCAGCACGTCGGCGTACGGGTGGGCGGCGAAGAGCCGTGCGCCGACGGCGAGGAGTTGGGCGCGGCGGTCGGCCGGAGCGAGTCGCTGGCGAGGAGGCATGAACTCAGTCTAGTTGACATGTGTCTACTACTGCCCTCAAGGTAGTAGTAGACACATGTCAACTACGCTCCACCAAAACGGTTTGGAGGGACGATGTCCAGGGCTCTGCGCGTACTCACCCAGCTGATGGGCTGGGCCTGCGTGGCGATCGGCCTGCTCCACGTGACACTCGGCAACGCCGCGATACCCGGCGCCGGTTCCGCCGGTGCGACGGTCGACAGCTGGGGCCGGTTCATGGGGGCAGTTTTCGTCGGCTACGGGCTGGCCTGGCTCTGGGCGGCACGGCAGCGTCCGATCCCGGCACCGGCGGTACGGTGGCTGGCCGGCGTCTTCCTGCTGGGCGGCGTGGGCCGGGTGCTCTCGCTCGCCGTGCACGGCTGGCCGCAGTGGTTCCAGGTCGCCCTTGCAGCCCTCGAACTCGGCATGCCGCCCGTCTTCTTTTGGCTGGCCGACGCGGAGGAGCGGGAGCTGCGCAGCGACGCCGAGGCCGTGCCCGCCGGGTGAGGGAGAGCCGGCGGGCCGGGACGATCCCCGGGGACAGGCCCGGCAGGTCGGTTGCGTCCAGCAATCGGCGAAGCTGGACGCGCATCACTTCAGGCCCGCCGAGATGGGCGTACAGCGCCTGCTCGCCCAGCAGGATGTGGAAGGTACGGCCTTCCCGACCGATGAACTGCGCGCGAGCCGTACGGGCAGCCACCCCTGCATCGATGTCGTCGGGGAGCTCGACCGTGAGGGTACCTTCGACGTCGCCCCTCGAACGTCCGGGGTCGAGGTGCTGCTCACGCGCGCGGGAGATGTCGCGACCGGCCGCCGTGAGCGGCCGGAACGGCATCCGTGCGCTGTTCCTGAGGCCGCCGGAGCCGGAGCGCTGACCCGGGACTCCGCCGCAGCTGCCCAGTCGACCCAAGCGGACCCCCTGGCCTGAACGTTGGCGCGTGGGAGACAGCGTGGCCGCAGCGCCGTCCCGCGGCTTTGCCAGGTGTTTACTGAAGTTGTGTCAGGCCGGACAGTGCTGGGGCGTCTGGTTGCTCACAGGCCCTGAAAGCGTGCACACTTGCGCGAATTCCGGCCGGGCGCAGCGTCACACCCCACTGCCCACCTGCATGGCATGCGCCGCGTCGGCCATCAGCAAGCCAACGGGAGCAAGGTTGAGCACATCGGGAACTGCCCGCCAGCAGGACCTCCACGGCCTCAGCGACGCACAGCTCTGCGCGCTGCTCCGCGAGCGGGACTCGGCGCCAGGTGCCGATCTCAGCGACGTGATGGGCGAGGTGTTCGCCCGTCACCACGACGCCGTACTCGCCTACGCCCGTACCTGCTGCCGCGACCTGGCCACCGCCGGTGACCTCGCGGCCGAGGCCTTCGCCCGCACCTATCGGGCGGTCGCCTGGGGTGCCGGCCCCGAGTACGCCTGGCGGCCGTACCTGCTGACCTGCGTGCGCCGGGTGGCAGCCGAATGGGCACGCCGCGGTGCCCGCACACAGCTGTCGGACGACTTCGACACGTGGGCGGCCGGCCTGTCCGACGATCAGGACGTCGAGGGCGCCGCGCTGTTGGCGGAGGAGGGCTCGCTGGTTCTGCGGGCGTTCCGGTCGCTGCCGGAGCGCTGGCAGGCCGTGCTGTGGCACGCGGTCGTCGAACACGAGCCCGCGGCCGAGACCGCCCGGCGCCTCGGGATTTCGGCGGGTGGCGTCGGTTCCCTGGCGGCGCGCGCCCGGGAGGGCCTGCGCGAGGCGTACCTGCGCGCCCACCTGGACCAGAGCGCGAGCGACGAGTGCCGGCACTACGGCGGCCAGCTCGCCGCCGCGCTCCGCCGACCGGGCAAGCGCGTCACACGGGACCTGGGACGGCACCTGCAGGCGTGCGAGGCCTGCGGACGGGCCGAGCGTGATCTGCGGGCGGTCAACAGCCGGCTGGGCGCGCTGCTGCCGGCCGGAATCCTGCTGTGGCATCCCGCCTCCTCCGCGCTGTCCACCGGTGCGCACGGCGCCCACCACCTGGCAGCGGCCAAGCTGGCGGGGATCAAGGTGGCCGCAGCGCGGTTCGGCGCTGCGAAGTGGACCGCGGCGGCGGCCGTCGCGGGTACGACGGTGACCGCGTTCGCCCTGCTGCCCGCCGAGGACCGGCCCGAGCGGGCCGCCCCGACGCCCACGGTCGCGAGCCCGAACCCGAGCTCGGAGCCGAACCCGTACCTGCTGCCGTCCCCGACGGACTCGACGCCACCGATCGTGTCCATCGGCGCCCCCATGTCGGCCGTCGCCGTCCCATCGGCCCCCGCGACTCCCACGCCGTCCTCCGCTTCGCCCTCGCCGGCCCCCTCCCCCACCGGTCTGCCGTTGGTCAACACCGGCTCGGGGCTGTGCGTCGGCTTCGCCGGCAGCGGTTCCGAAGGACCGTTGAAGCTCCAGCCGTGCACCGGCGACGCCTCCCAGGGCTGGCAGCGCCTGCCGGCCGGCCAGGGCACGTACCAGTTCCGGAACACGGGCACCGGTACCTGCCTCGACGGAACCGCCGCCGGCGGAAACGTCGTCGACGTCACCCTTCGCACCTGCCGCTCCGGCACCGGCCGTGAGACGCAGCTCTGGAGGTCCGAACCGGCCGGACGATCCGGCGCCTTCCGGCTCTGGTTCGTGCCACCGGTCCCGAAGAGCGACTACGCCGATCACCTGCTGGGCCCGCGGAACTGGCCGAAGTCCGATCCTCCGCGCCAAGGTTCGGCCCTGGTACAGCTGCCCAACTACTACAACTCGGTCAATTTCCTCTTCACTCTCGGAAGCTGAGGCGCCGTCCGTACAGTCGGCGCCCGCTCCGCGCCGCGATGCCGGCGGCCGCGGTTACGGGTCGTCCTTCGTCCCGAGGATGGCGGGGCCGCAGCATGCGGCGCGGACCATGGCGGGGTCGATCACGTCGCCCCCGAACCCCAGGAACTCCTTCCAGCGTTCCGTGACGATCTCTGCGGCCTTCAGGGAGTTCTCGCTGTCCGTCATGCTGCGAGCTCACCTCCTCTTCGGATCGACTCGCCCTTGCCGGCTGACAGCAGGCGCTCGATGTGGTTGTTGGCGAGCGTGGCGGTTGCGAACGTCATCTTTGTGGCCGACCGCCCACTGTTTGACCGGTCGGAACTGACGTACAAGTGAAGGCCGTACAGCATCCGGCCGGCCCGTGCTCGGGGAAGGCACAGCGGTCTGCCGAATCGTGCTCGTTTCGACCGATCATTTCAGGGGGGCATCATGCGCATGCGTTCACGTGCCTGGATTCTGGTGGGCGCGGGCCTGCTCGCCGTGGGCGCCGGGCCGGCCCACGGGGCTGACACGTCGTCGGCCGTGCCGGCGGCGGGGTCCGTGCAGTACACCGTCCAGGACCTCGGCACCTTGGGCGGTACCCGCAGCAAGGCGACCGCCATCGACGGCAACACGGTCGTCGGGAGCTCACTGACGAGCGGCGACGCCGCCGAACACGCCTTCGCATACGACCTGCGCAGGCGCACCATGGCCGATCTCGGCACGCTGGGGGGCTCCAGCCGGGCGACCGGCGTGGAGGGCGGCTACGTCGTCGGGGAGTCGGACCTCTCCGCCGACGGCCCGACTCACGGGTTCGCCTACCACCTCCGGACCCGCCGGCTCGTCGACATCGGCACACTCGGCGGCAGCACCACCAACATCACCGGCTTCGACGGTGACACCGTGGTGGGGACGTCGTCGCTGTCCGGCGACGTGGTCACCCACGCGTTCGCGTACAGCCTGCGCACCCGGACCATGACCGACCTCGGCAGCCTCGCCGGCCCGTCGGGCAACAGCACCGCGGCGGCCGTCAGCGGTGCGATCGTCGTGGGCAGCTCTTCCCTGCCGGACACGCCCGCCTCCACGAAGCACGGGTTCGCGTACGACCTGCGCACCCGGACCATGACCGATCTCGGCACCCTCGGCGGAAGCTCCAGCACGGCCAACGACATCAGCGGTTCAACCGTGGTCGGTCAGTCCCGAACGGCCGGCAACCGACTCACCGGATACGCCTACGATCTGCGCACCGGCATCCGCACGGACCTGGGGTCCCGCTTCCTGACCGCGCAGCTGGTCAGCGGGAACACTGTGGTCGGCGGCGACGGCTTGCTCGCCAGCTCGTTCGACCTCACGACGCACAAGAGTGCCGTGATCGGCTCCGGCCGTGGTGTCACCGAGGTCGAACAGGTCGCCGGGAACCTCATGGTCGGGAACAACTTCGCCCCCAACTCCTTCGCCTTCGTCTCCCGCGCCGACAACGGCGACTTCACCTACCTGGCCTCCCTCGGCGGCCTCAACTCCTCCGCGACGCAGGTCAACAGCCACGGCGTCGTCGCAGGCAGCGCAGCACTTCCGCCCGCCGACCCGTCCACCGCCAACGGCCCTTTCCACGCCACCGTCTGGGTGCCGCACACGGTGGCGTAGGCGAGCGTGAACCCGGTCAGCCTTCCTCGCACAGGGCGCAGAGCGTGGCGACCAGTGTGTCGCAAGCCAGGCGGTCGCGTTCGGCCCAGCCGAACCGCTCCGCGCCCAGCCGCAGGCAGGCGGCGAGGTTGCGTGTGCTGAAGGGCCGGCCGCTGTGCGGATCGTTCGCGGTGTCCTTGCGCAGGCGCAGCTCGACCGGGTCGAGCGAACACGCGACGGCCAGCTCGTCCATGGCCGATTCCAGCGCGAACATCCCCGGGCACTCACCGGGTGCGCGCATCCAGGTCGGCGAGGGAACGTGCAGCCTCACCTGCCAGTGCCTGGTCTCGCGGTTCGGCGCCGCGTACATGGTGCGCGTGGGCGCGGCCGGGTACTCGCAGTGGTCACCCGTCAGGGACGCCTGCTCGAACGACACATGGGACACGGCCAGGAGGTGCCCGTCGGTCTCGGCCCCGAGACGGATCCGCTGGATGGTCGGTGTCCGGTACCCGGCCACGACGCTGAGCTGCTCCCGGGTGAGGACGGTCTTGACCGGCCGGCCGACGGCGAGTGCCGCCATGGCGGCGATGACCACCTGGGCTCTCGGCGCGGCCTTGGAACCGAACCCTCCCCCCCCACGTGCCGGGCGATGACGCGCACCTGGTCAGGGCGGATGCCGAAGAGGTGGGCGAGGATGTCACGCGTTCCGGACGGCCCTTGGGTGGTGTCGTGGACCGTCAGCGCGCCGTCGTGCCAATACGCGACGGTCCCGTGCGGTTCGAGGGCATGGTGGTGATAGGGGGGCGTGGTGTAGGTGGCCTCGATCCGCGCCGGAGCGTGCGACAGGGCCGACTCCACGTCGCCGTGCGAACAGTCGGTGGGAAAGAAGGGCCCGTGGTCCGGCGGGCCCGGCATCCGAAAAGACGAGAGTGGGAGTCGGTTGTGGCGATGGTCGGACTTTTCTGGATCACTCCGGACGCGGCGTACGTCGGCTCCCCGCCGGCCGCCGACGGGAGCTGTGTCCGGCTGACCGCCCACGGGCTGGAGGCCGTGGGTCCCGACGGCTCCCGGTCGTGGGCGTGGGAAGGGCTGCGTTCCGCAGTCATCGAGGACGTACCGCGGCAGGGGCCTTCGGGCCGTCTGTCGGGGATCTTGGAGTCGTTGCTTTCGTCCGTCAGCGGCGGCGAGGAGCCACCGGGTATGACGCTGCGGCTGCAGACCGAGTACGGGGTGGAGGAGCTGCGGGTGTACT
Organism: Streptomyces sp. R33; assembly: GCF_041200175.1. Classification (NCBI taxonomy): domain Bacteria; kingdom Bacillati; phylum Actinomycetota; class Actinomycetes; order Kitasatosporales; family Streptomycetaceae; genus Streptomyces; species Streptomyces sp. R33. The sequence goes on from NZ_CP165727.1 coordinate 698,361, forward strand.
CGGCGGCGGCCGGAGGCTACGACGCCGAGGAGGACGCGCTCTCCCAGGAGCTGCTCGCCCGGTTCGTGACCGGGACCGCGAACCCGCGAACGCTGGAGGCATGGGGCTCCGACCACGGCTCGGAGGGCACGCCCAAGGCACATGTGCGGCAGGATCTGCTGCGGGCCTGGGCGGAGATCTGAGGAGTCTGCCCGCCGCCATGTCCACGCGGGCGGCGGAGCACGGGCAGACGCCGACGCGTCCCCGGCTCGCGGAGGGGCCGGCACCCCGCCGGGCCCGGCGCCTGGCGGGGCAACGGCCGTCCGGCCATCACGCCCCGGCCCGCAGGCTCCGGTCGGCCGTGAGCGCCTCGGCGTACCAGCGGCGGTGTACGAAGGGTTCGACGCACAGGACGGCGAGGCCCGCGACCGCGCCGACCAGCAGGGAGGCGGGACCGCCGCCCGCGAACGCGCCGAGACAGGCGATGCCCACGACGACCGGCCGCAGGAGGGTCAGCGGGCCCAGGCCCACCACCATGGCGAGGGTGCTGGCCCGGAACGGCAGAACGAAGTAGGCCGCGAGCGAGAGCAGGACCGCGGCGGCGTAGAGCGCGAGCGGCACGAGGTAGCCGATCGCGCCGTCGGCCAGTACGGCGTACGTGCGGGAGCGGTCGTCGGCGGCCAGCAGCACGCAGCCGGCGGTGAGGGCGGGCGCGAGCAGCGTGACGGCGCCGGTGGCCAGGCCCCGCAGCGCCGCCCGGGCGACGGCACGGTGCTTGCGGATCCGGGCATCGCGCCCGGCGTAGGCCCGGAATCCGCTGAAGGCCGCGTCGACCAGGCCGAGTGCGCCCAGCGCCAGCGCCGGGACGGCCGGGTTCACCGTACGGTCCCGGCGAGTTGCTCAGGACCCACCAGGCGCCGGGAGGCGCGGCCCATGGCCTGGCGCAGCGGCGCCTCGAGGTGGGGGCGGATGCCGAGGACGGGGCGCAGGGTGGTGCAGAAGGGGTTCGCCAGACCGCGGGGCTCGTACAGCAGGGGCCGGATGCCGGGGGCGGCCGCGGCGCTCAGCAGCGTCTCGTCGGTGTGGGCGCGCAGGGCGGAGGCGACTCCGTCGTGGCGGCCGAGGGGGTGGCGCATGCGGGCCCGGTGGAAGACCCAGGCGCCGATGGGGGCGAGCCGGGTGGCGGCGATGTCGAAATGGCAGAAGGCGAGGGCGGGCGAGGTGGCCTGGGCGCGGAAGAACTCCGCGAGGGCGGGGCCGCGGAAGTGGTGCAGGACGCCGGTGGAGACGTAGACGGTGGCGGCTTCCGGCAGGTCGAAGGCGTTGCCGTGGACGAATCGGCAGTCGAGCTCTTCGGCGCGGGCCAGCCGCTCGGCCTCGCCGACCAGCGCCGCGTCGAGGTCGACGCCGACGAGTTCGACGCCCGGGCCGAGGGCGCCGGTGGCTGCGAGCCAGCGGACGAGGTAGCCGAGGCCGGAGCCGATGTCGACCAGGCGCAGCGGCTCGGCGGGCCCGCGCTGCCCGGCGGTGGCGCGCAGGGCGGCGAAGAGGGGGCGGAGTACGTGGACGAGGCGCTCGCCGATGCGCAGCTCCTCGCTGAGCCGCTGCAGTTCGGTGTGCACGCCGATCATCAGGCGGTCCACGGCGTGCGGGTCGAGTACGTCGTCGCGGTCGGCCGGCAACGCGGCGACGATGCGGGCGGCGCGCGGATCACCCGCCTCGCGCAGCCGGCGGACCACCTCGGCCCGGCGGACGGGCAGGCGCGCTCCGCTTGCCGGGTCCGTGACGGTGATCAGGTCGGATATCTCGAGATGGGGCACGGTCGGAACCCTAACCGCACGCGGGCGGGCCGCCCTGCACTGCCGTGGGGGCGGCCCGCCCGCCCGCGCCGGATCGCGCGTCGATTCCGCCCCTTCTTCCCGCTCCCTCTTGTGTGCGACGCCCCGTCAGGCCGGGGTAAATGCGCGGCGTAGGCTGGGGGTTCCGTGCCACGGCACGTAAAAGCGGAATAAAGGAAGGCTGATCGTGCGAACTCCCCTTTCATGGCTTGCCGGCAGGTACTCGCTCGGAGCGAGGAGCGTCAGACTGGCCGCACTGGGTTCGGTCGTGGCAAGTATCGCGATCATCGTGACCGGTGGAATCGTCCGCGTCACCGGCTCCGGTCTCGGCTGCACCGATTGGCCCATGTGCACGGGAGAGACACTGGCCCCCACTGCGGAAATGGGAGTGCACGGCGCCATCGAATTCGGGAACCGGCTCCTGACCGGGGCGCTGTGCGCGGTGGTGGGCTGGGTCATCATTACCGCGCGCCTCCAGGAAAGGCCGATGCCCGCGGTCCTGCGCGGAGGCTGGGCGCAGTTCTGGATCGTCGTGCTGAACGCGGTCGTCGGCGGAGTGACCGTGTGGATGCGGCTGAGCCCGTACATCGTCGCCGCGCACTTCCTCGCCGCCACGCTGCTGCTCACCGCCGCGGTGTACACCTGGCACGCGGCGTACGCCGGCGCCGACGGCGCTGCGGATGGCGCGGGTGACGTGGGTGGCGTGGGTAGCGGAAGTGATGAGAACAGCAAGGGCGGCGAGGTCGGCCGGCCCGGCGCACCGTCCCCGCTCGCGCCGCGGTCCGCCGCGCGGATCCGGTCGCTGTCGGCGTCCCTGGTCGCGGTGACGGCCGTGCTGGTCGTCGTGGGCACGCTCGCCACCGGTTCCGGACCGCACGCGGGTGACTCCTCCGACGTTCCGCGCATGCCCTTCAACTGGACGGCCGTGACGGTGGTCCACGGCGTGCTGGCCGTGGCGGTCCTGGTCCTGGCCGGAGTATTGCTGTCCGCGCTGCCCCGGGACGGCTTCGGTGCCGCGCGCCGCAAGGCCGCCGCCTTCCTCGCCGTGCTCCTGGGTCAGGGCGTCGTGGGGCTCGTGCAGTCACTGACGGCCCTGCCCTCGCTCGTCGTGATGCTCCACCTGCTGGGTTCGGCGCTCGTGTGGACGGGAGTACTTCAGGTGCACTTCACGGTCAAGAGGGCCTCTTTCGGTCATTCCGGCCCGCCGGACGGTGCACCGCTGCCGCGTGCGCGGGGCGCCGCTACGCACGCCTGATTCACCCGGAGACCAGTGTATCTGCCATGTACTCGACAATTGGAATTCAATATTCCGTTTCCACCCGCACCTCGGCTTCCGGCCACCATGGGCGACGGCATCGAAAAAACGTTCTCGCAAATCCCCGCCACCGCTTGTTAGGTTAAAAATCAATCGAGCGGAAGGGGGTGACACAAATGAACGACCACGAGGTTGTCGAGTACGAGGCGCCCGAAATGCTGCCCATCGGCGAGTTCTCCGAGCTCACGATGTGGTACGGCTGGGCCAGCAACGACGGTGAGGGCACGGCGATCATCTGATCGCCGCGCGCAAATTCAGTTGGCTAGGGGGATTCCTTGGGTGCGTCATGGTTCATCGCTTTCCCGGAGAACGTCGATGACGCATTTCCGGTCTCCACCGGGCCGCCTGACAACACCGAAGTGCTGACGTACGCCTCGGGCCGGACATGGGTGGTCGCGAACCGCTCCCATTCCCGCCTGATTGCCGCGGAAGCCGGCGCCAGACGCCTCGCGCTGTTCGGCGAGACGAGCATCGACGCGGGGCGTCTGGCCCGCCTGCTGGCGCAGCACGACCGAGCCGCCGACCTGATGGCCGCCGCGCACGAGATCCCGGGCAGCTTCCACATCCTCCACACCGACGGCCGCTCCACCCACATCCAGGGCAGCGCCTCGGGCCTGCGCCAGGTGTTCTACACCCGTCGCCAGGACGGCTCGTACGCCGCATCCGACTCGGCCGAACCACTGGCCCGGCTGAGCGGTGCCACGCCGCGCATCGAGATGGTCGCCTGGGGGATGCTGCACCCGGGATTCGACTACGGGCTGACCCACGGCACCTACTGGCACGGGGTCCACCGGCTCCCCGCCGACCAGCGGCTGCGCATGACCGCCGACCGGGTCGAGGCCGGCACCTGGTGGCATCCCCCGGCGCCGGAGCTGTCGGTCGCCGACGGCGCACCGAGGTTACGGGCCGCGCTGGAGGAGGCGGTGGCCGTCCGGCTCGCCACGGCGCGCGGCCTCTCGGCGGACCTGTCGGGCGGCATGGACTCCACGTCCCTCTGCTTCCTCCTGGCCGGCCAGGGTGCCCGGTTCCGGTCCTTCGTCGAGCAGACCGTCGATCCCAACCACGACGACGCCCACTGGGCGCAGATCGCCGCCCGGGAGATCGACCGGCCCCTGACGGTCCTCGGCCCCGAGGACGTCCCGGGTCCGTACGACGGCATCTGGGAACCGGGCCGGGGACTCGTCCAGGACGTCCCCTACGGACTGGGCGAGCCGTACACCCTCATCCGGAACCGCGCGCGGAAGACCGCGATGTCCACGATCTTCGCCGCCACCGGCTCCGACGTGCACATCGGCGGATTCGGCGGGGACGAACTGTTCACCATCGCGCCGTCGTACTTCGGCGACCTCTACGCTCGCGCACCCCTGCGGGCGGTCCGCGGCATCCGCGACCTGGCCCGGCTGAGGCGCTGGAGCCTGCCCTCCGTCCTGCGCGCGCTGGCCCGGCAACAGACGTACCAGGGCTGGTTCGAGGAACAGCTGGGCAGTCTGCACCTGCCCCGGCCGGACGTCCTGGGCCCCGGCCTGAGCTGGGGTCCGCAGGTCCGCGTGACCCCGTGGTCGACACCCGCCAACGTCGAGGCCGTCCGCGCGGTCGCCGCCGCCGGCGATGCCGGCCGGACACCGCAGGCGGACTCCCGCTCGGTGCACACCAGCATCGCGGGACACCGCATCGGCGGACAACGGCTCGGCCCGCTGCGCGCGCTGATGGAGCACCAGGGGATCACCCTCTCGCTGCCGTACATGGACGACGCGGTACTGGAAGCCGCCCTGTCGGTCTCGCGGGCCGAGGCGCTGCCGGGCACCGGGTTCAAGCCGGTCCTGAAGGCCGCCATGCGGGTGGACGCGACGCCGGACTCCCGCGCGGGCGCGCTCTCCCGCTCCACCAAGGGCGAGTTCAGCATGTCGGTGCACCGCGGCCTGGCCCGCAACCGCCGCTCGCTCCTCGGCCTGTTCGAGGACTCGCTGCTCGCCGAGCACGGCCTGGTGGACATCGACCGGCTGCGCGCCACCCTGCGGGACACGATGCGCCCCGAGTACGAGACCAATGCGCTGGAGCTGACCGTCGCCGCCGAGGCCTGGATGCAGGCCGTCGCGGCGGCCCCGGCGCCGGCGCCCGAACTCCCCCTCCCGAACCGACGACTGGCCTCACCATGCTGAAGATCTCCCCTCACGTCGTACTCACCAGGACCGAGGACGCCGCGGTTCTCCTGGACAAGAAGTCCGGCACGTACTTCCGTATCAATCCCATGGGGACGGCGGTGTTCGAGATGCTCGCCGCCGGACGCACCCAGGACGAGGTCGTGAGCGAGCTGTCCGCACGCCACCCGGCGGCTGCCGACCGGATACCGGGCGACGTCGCGAAGCTGATCGACACCATGCGGCGCGCGAAGGTGCTGGTGTGACGTGACGCTGCCCATGACCCTGGAGCCACGCGCCCGGCTGCCCCTGCGCCGGCGGCCCCTGCCGATGCTGGCCGTCGTCGCGAGCCGCCTCCTGACCCGGCTGAGCCCGCACGCGTTGGAGCGGGTGCTGTGGCGGGCCAGCGGCGGCGCCCGCCCCGCCACCCACGCCGAGGCACTGGCCGCGCGCAGCGACGTCGTCTCCGTCAGCCGTCGCGCCGCCGGACCGTACTGCCTGGAACGCTCGATCGCCGCGGCCCTGCTGGCCCGAATGCGCGGCAGCTGGCCCGACTGGGTCTCCGGCGTCAGCCTGATGCCGTTCGCCGCGCACGCGTGGATCGAGGTGGAGGGCCGGGCGGTCGGCGAGTCCATGCGGCTGGACGCCTTCCACAAGAACATCGTCGTCTCCCGCGCCCCCGGCACGGAGCGGAGCCGCCGGCGAGACGAGCACACCTCCGAGAGTTGAGACGGACGGACACCATGGACACCAAGCGCACAGTGGAGCAACTGGCGAGCCGGGGATACGCCCTGGTACCCGGCTTCGTGACGGGCGAGGCCCTCGCGCGGGCGCAGGCCGCGATCGACACCTACTTCCCCGACCCGGAGGCGAGCGGGAGCACCCCCGAGGAGGTCAACGCCCTCAAGCACGCGGTCCCGTTCCCCTTCACCAGCAACGACCTGAACCGGCACGCACTGGACACCCGGGTCATCGACGTCGTCGAGGAGCTGCTCGGCACCGACGACCTGCGGCTGACGAGCTCCTTCATCCAGGCCAAGTACGGCACGGCCTACGGAGAGAGCCGGGACCAGACCCTGCACAACGACGCCTGGGCGGCCAGCAGCCTGGTGCACCCGCGGGCGGACGGCGTCTACCAGCGCGTGTACGGCATCCTCTACCTCACCGACGTGACCGTGGACACCGCGCCCACCTACGTCGTCGACCGCGCCGCACACCTCGGGCTTCCCCTGCTGACCGACGCGGGCAAGGGCTCGTACGACAAGGCGGAGTATCCCGGACTGTACGAGCAGGAGCGGCCCGTGGAGGCCGAGGCCGGCTCGCTCCTGCTGTTCGTCGGCGACATCGTCCACCGGGGGTCGGCCTACCACGAACGGCTCGGACGGCGGCTCGCACTCTTCTTCAACATGCACGGTGCGCAGGCTCGTTGGACGGACAAGCACCTGTGGTCAATGCGGCCGGCCCACCCGAACTGGAACACCCTGCACGAGCTCATGGTCGAACTGGACCCGCGCCAGCGCCACCTCCTGGGCTTCCCGCCCCCCGGGGACGACTACTGGACCGACGAGACGATCGGGCACCTGGAGCGGATGTACCCCGGGATCGACTCCAAGCCCTACCTGCCGCCGACCCCGGCCCAGGTCCCGGCCCAGGTCCCGGCTCAGGTCCCGGCACCGGTCGTCCCGTGACGACGGAGCGGTCCGGGTACGCGGGACTGGCCGTCGACGGGCTGCGCTACCTCGGAGAGGTACTGGAACTGGGGCGCGGCTTCGACGCGGCGGCCGAGGAGTCCGTCCGCACCCTCTTCGACGGCTGGGGCCACCGGGTCTCGCGGGACACCGACGGCGGCGGGACCAGGCAGGACGCCGTGTCGACCGCCCCGTTCGAGTACTCGCTGGTGCTGCGGGAGGACCGCGTCGACGTACGGCTGTTCTTCCGGCCGCTCCCCGAGCGGGGACCGGCCACGGCGGACGGGAGCTGGGAACGCGGCGGGCGGACGCTGGCCGAGCTGGAACGCCGGGGCGTCGCGCGCCTGGAGCGGACACGGGAGGTCGCCGATCTGTTCCGGCCGCGCAGCGAGCGGGCGGCGTTCGGGATGTGTCTGGCGGCTTCGGTCCGCGCCTCGGGCATCGCCCGCCCCAAGGTGTACTTCGACACGCTGGCGGCGGGCACCGAACAGAGCCGGCAGATGGTCGGGACCGCGCTCGACCGGCTCGGCCAGGGCGGGGCGTGGAGCTGGCTGCGGCGCCACGACCCACAGGGCATCGCGCACCTGATGCCGGCCTTCTTCGCGCTCGACGTGGACGAGTCTCCGCACGCCCGGATCAAGTTCTACACCACGGTCGCGGAACGCTCGACGGCCGAACTCGAAGCACGGCTGGCCCCTTTGGGCCACGGTGCAGCGGCTGCCGCGGCCGGCCTGGTCGCGGACGCCGCCCCGCAGGGCGGGGCGGCGCTGGACACGCCGGGGGTGCGCCCGACCCTGTGCTGGAGCATGACCTCGCGCGACGGGACACGGCCGGACGACGCCACGCTGTACCTGCCGTTCAACCTGTACGCCCCGCAGCAGCAGGAGACCCACAGGCGGCTGCGCAGGAGGCTCAACCCCGTGCTCCTGGCCCGGGTGGGGCGGCTGGTGAGCGACCACGCCGCGGCCGTGGACGGGCGGGCGAACCCGTTCCACTGGGCGGCGGCCAAGCTGCTCCACGGCGGAGGGGCCCTCACCCTCTACACCTCGGCCGCGGCGGTGGAGGCGGCCCGGACGGCCCGGACCCCGGCGCGCCCCCGCCCCGACACCCTTCCGGTCGCGACGTAGCCCTGCTGGGCGAGGCCACCGGGTCCCTGTGGTCGACAGCGTCGTGGCGCGTTTCGCCACTCCCCCGGGAGGCCGCGGTGGGCGTGGGCCCCGCGCCCGGCAGCGCGCGGGCCCCGCCGTACGTGAGGCGGGTGCCGGGAGCTCTGGCCTGCATGGGGTGAATCGTCATTTAAGATTCAAGGCGGCCGCGGGGCTGCGGCTCGTCGCTGTGCGTGGCGACTGCGGAACGGCAGGCCGACCGGTCGAGGGGGGCGGCCCGTGCCAGAGCCCTGGTCCGGACGGGGACCACCACATGACGCTGATCATGAAGATCCCGGGAAGTCGCGTGACCACCGGCGTGCGTCTCAGTGGTGTGGGGCACCCAGCCCACCCGCCCACGAACAGAAGACCGCCAGGGAGAAGTGAGGTATGCCAGTGATCTGCGTCGGAGGCATGATCGGCATCGGCAAGACGAGTGTGGCCGAACTGCTCGCCAAGGAGCTGGGCAGCGAAGTCTTCTACGAGAGCGTGGAAGACAACCCGATCCTGCCGCTCTTCTACACGGCGAGCCCCGAGGAGATCCAGGCCAAGCGCTACCCCTTCCTGCTCCAGCTGTACTTCCTGCAGACGAGGTTCGCCTCGATCAAGGACGCGTACAAGCAGGGCGACAACGTCCTCGACCGGTCCATCTACGAGGACTGGTACTTCGCCAAGGTCAACCACGACCTGGGCCGGATCAGCTCCCTCGAGATGCAGGTGTACGAGGGGCTGCTCAACGAGATGATGCGCGAAATAGACGGCCTGCCGTACCGCAAGGCACCCGACCTCATGGTCTACCTCAAGGCGGACTTCGAGACGGTGCTGCACCGCATCGGGCTGCGGGGTCGCAATTTCGAACAGGACGAGAGCCTCGTCGAGTACTACCGGACGCTGTGGTCCGGCTACGACGACTGGGTCCACAAGCACTACTCGGCCAGCGAAGTCCTCGTCGTCGACATGAACCACACAGACGTGGTGAACAACCCCGAGGACGCGGCCCGCGTGGCCCAGGAGGTCAAGGACGCCCTGGCGGCGGTCTCGCACCGAGTCTGAGCTCGCCCCCGCCGCCGGCGGATTCCTCGGCCTGGTGGCCGAGGGCCTGGGCGAACTTCCGTCCGACGCAGCGCACTTGGCGTCCTTCATTGCCCTGCGCGCGCCCGAAACGCCGTACGGGCGCGAGCCGGACGACCTGCGCAGGATCGTCCTCGCTCCGGACGTACGCGACCGGGCCCCGGCAGGCGGCGGAGGCGGGGCGGCGGGACTCGGAGGAGAATGGGGAGCAGCTCACGGAGGGTCATGCTTCCCCTTGCCCGATGGGCCGGCCGCTCGCTGACCGCGGTGCTGTTGAGCACGGTGTTCGCGTGGGGCGTGCCCGTTGCCTCCCCTGCTGCCGCCCCGCCGGTCCAGGCCGCTGCAGCGCGGTCCATCACGCTCGATCCGTCCCAGGGCGCGCCGGGGAGCAGGGTGGGGGTCCACGGCTACGGGTTCGACCACTGCACGACCGCCGGCCTCGCGCCCGAGCCGCGTCCTACCGAGACCGCCGAGGCCGCCGAGATCCGCGTCTCCTGGGAGGGCGGCGAGAACCCGCGCTTCGTCACGGCCGACGCCCAGGGTGAGTTCGAGATCGGCGTCGCGGTTCCGTCCGATGCGACACCGGGCAGTTACGACGTCACCGCGCTCTGCACGGTCGACTCGAAGCTCAAGGCGACCGCCGACTTCCAGGTCACCCCCGAGCCCGTGCCGACGTCCCTGACGCTGGACCCGGCCGAGGGTGCCGTACGGACGCCGGTCGCCGTGACCGGCTCCGGGTTCGACGGCTGTACCGCGGACCGCGGCGCGGCCGGTACGGTCACACTGACGTGGGACGGCAGTCCGCTCCCGGATGTCACGCCGGCGGAGGTCACGGTGGACGGCGGCGCGTTCACGGCCGAGTTCGCCGTTCCGTCCGACGCAGACGCCACGGATCACACGGTCACCGCAGCCTGCGCCGGGTACGAGCAGGTTTCCGCCGAGCAGCGGTTCACGGTGACCGCTGCGCCCGGGCCGCAGCCGGAGGTGACGCTCGATCCCCCCTCGTTGCCGTTCGGTGGCGGGTCCGTGGCCGTATCCGGTTCGGGATTCAACTGCCCGGAAGTGGCGTTGTCGTGGGAGGGCGAGCAGCGGGGCACCGCGGCTCCCGCCGAGGACGGCACCTTCGACACCGGGTTCGACGTGACGCCCGATACGGGCGAGGCCTCGTACACCGTACGGGCCGAGTGCACGGATGACTCCGGTGTGGGCGCCGAGGCGGTGTTCGCGGTGACCGGCGCCGGTCCGGTCCCACCCACCCCGACGCCTCCGACCCCGACTCCGTCCACGCCGACCCCGAACCCGAACCCGAACCCGAACCCGAACCCCGAACCCGCCCCCGTCACGGTCCCCGTCGGCCTGCTCGTCGGTTCGGTCCTGCTCGGCGCGGCCCTGCTGGCCCTCGCGGGATCCGCGTACCTCAGCCAGCGCCACCGCGGGCCGCGCTGGGTCCACGACCACGTCAGCTCCCGGCTGCGACCCGCCCCCGCGGCGACGGACACGGCCGAGCCCTCCGAGACCGGCCCGCCGACCCGCTCCGTACGGCTGGAACCACACCCGGACCCGGGTGACCAGACGCTGAAGGAGGAGGACTCATGACCACGGCCCCCGTCGTCGAGCCCCTCACCGTCCGGGACCTGCTGCTCGGCCCCCAGGACCAGGCCCCCGGAGCACTCGCCGACTCCCTCCAGGCCCACGGTGCGGTGACGGGCCTCCTCCCGGGCGTGCACCGCCTGAGCACCGCGGCCGACCGGGCCGTGGGCCGCGAGCTGGCCACCGTCGTCAACGGCTTCCTCGACCTCGACCTCGTCTCCCTGGTGGCTTCGGGCTGGTCCAAGCACAAAGCCCTCAAGGAGGCGGCGCGGCGCACGCACCGGCATCCGGGCAGCGAGGAGGTCGTCGCCCTGGCCACCCACACCATCAGCTCCGCGCACCACCCGTCGGTGGACCTCCTCGTGGACGGCGCGCCGGCCGCCACCGTCCCCGTGAACCTCAACATCCTGTTCCGGATCAGCGGACTCGTCGGGGTCGTCCGCGACGGCCTGCTCGTCGCCGTCCGCAGCGGGCAGTGCGGGGTGGAGGGCAAGCTCGCGGTACGAGACGTCGTGGTCGCCTCGCGCGAGGGGCGGCTGGACCTCCCCGCCGCGCTGCGCCTGCGCGAGCCGATCGATCTGCTGCGGGACCGGCCGCCGGTCCCGCCCACGGCACCGCCCCCGCCGCCACTCGGTCCACCCCCTCCACCACATCCTCCGGTTGATTGGGGGCGCGGGTAGGCCCTGTGGCCATGCCAGTGGGTACGCGGTGTACACGCGCTCCTCAACCCTCAGTGCCAAGAGCTCGGCGGCCGCGTACGCGAAGACGCCCGGCCGGGAGGTCCCGGCCGGGCGTCTTCGCGTGTCTGCTGCCTGCTGGTGGCTCAGTACCAGTGGTGGGTCTGCCAGAAGTTCCAGGCACCGACGGGGCTGCCGTAGCGGGAGTTCATGTAGTCCAGGCCCCACTTGATCTGGGTGGCCGGGTTGGTCTTCCAGTCGGCACCCGCGGAGGCCATCTTCGAGGCCGGCAGGGCCTGGACCAGGCCGTAGGCGCCCGAGGAGGCGTTGGTGGCGGTGTGGTCCCAGCCGCTCTCACGGGAAACGATGTTGTTGAACGCCGCGAACTGCGCCGGGTCCTTGATCATCTGCTGGGCGATCGCCTTGGCGCTCGTCGGGGCCGCCTGGGCGGGAACCGTGGCGAGCATCGAGCCGGCGACGCCCAGGGCGACGATGGAGCCGGCGAGGGTCTTCTTGGAAGCGGCGATGCGGCGGATGACAGCGTGGGACACGGATGAACCTTCCGAAGGCGACAGGGACGGTCGCGGGCATGCCGAAGACATGCGTGAGCCACTCACACGGAGGAGAGGGATTCACCGGCAGCGGGTGAAGCACCCGTGCCGCCCGGCGACACATCCAGTTCTACGCACGTCCCGACCCCCTGGCAACGACCCCTCCTACTAGCCGCCCTCGCAGCAGGCGACCCGTGACCCCCCGGCGGCCCGGGAGAGATCCGAGCAGGTGGGAGCGGGAGCGAGGACGAGACACCGGGCCCTCGGGGAGCTACTACCCCGGGTCGTATGTGACGTGGGCCCTATGGGGCGGCTCACCCCCAGAGCACCTGAATCTCACTGAATGTCATCCCTTGTACCCCTTTGAGAGGCCTGGCCGGACGCCGGAACCACCTCGGGATCGAAGGAAAGGGGCCCGAGGCGCTTCGGCTTACCCCGGTGTCGGCGGGGGCCCGTCGGACCGGGCCGTGCCGCCGCCCGGCTCCCGGCCGCCACCGCCCCGGGCTCAGCGGCCCCGGAGGTGGTCGGCGAGGGCCACGTGGGTCAGGTGGAGCCCGGCCCGCAGCACGGCGTCGTGCCGACTGGGGTGGGCCGTGCGGTGGGCGAGGTCGAGTGCGCGCGCCCGGTCGAGGGGCTCGGCGAAGTCCTCGCCGAGCAGCGCGGCGTCCAGGGCGCCGGCGGTGACCCGGACCAGTGGTGCGAGGGCGCGCAGGGCGGGGTCGGACGTACCGTCCATACCGGGTTCCACGGGCGCGCCAGGGCTGCCGCCGCGCGTCCGTTCGCAGAGCTCCTGGGTGAAGTACTGGAGCGTCAGCGCGGTCCGGGCAGCGAGCACCACGCGTCCGTCGAGACCTTCGGGCGGCAGGCCGGCACGGCGGCGCAACAGGGGCCGTCCGGCCGCCGCCCGGTCGAGCGCGTCCCGGCAGGCCTGCGGGCCGAGCCACAGCCTCGCCCGTTCCGGCAGTGCAGCCGGCCCCACGGCCCCCACACCCCGCTCCAGCCCGCCGGTGATCCCGCTCAGCAGCTCCCCCACCCCGGTCCGGTAGCCGTCGAGTCCCGCAGCGGCCGACCGGTACGGGTCGGGCGGCCAGAGCAGCGGCGCGAGCAACACGACCACGGCGACGCCGACGAGGCTCTCCTCCAGCCGCACCAGCGGATACCCGGGAACCGCGGTTGCGTAGACCATGAGCGCCGTGATCAGCACTTGCTGGTTGGGGGAACCCGGCCGCCCCAGAAGGTACATTCCGGCGCAGCCCGAGACGAGGAGGAGCGGGAAGGACCACGACGGGTCCGGCACCCAGTGCAGCACCACCGTACTCAGCACCACCCCCACGACCACCCCGGTGAGGCGCTCCCACCCCAGCCGCGGCCAGGCGTACATGTCCTCGCGCAGGATCAGCACCGCCGGGAGGGCGGCGGGTACCGGCGCCGTGCTCGTGCCCCACCACAGGCAGAGGTACCAGGACACGGCCGCGCAGAGGACCAGCCGTGCGGCGGGCCGCAGCCACCTGCCGGAGGAGGACACGTACGAAGCGGCAACCAGACCGGACATAGCGGACATCGTAGGTCCCGGCGAAACCGCGACCGCCGGCAGACCCGCCCGAGCGCCGGCGCGCGGTCAGCCCACCGGTACGGGCCGCTCCGTGTCGTCGGCATGCCCCGTGTACGCGTGTTCGCCGGTGTGCCGGGCGGTGTGGCCCGTGTGCCGCGGCCGTACCGGCCACCAGATCGACCGGCCCAGCAGCGCGGCCAGCGCCGGAACCAGCACGACCGACAGGACGAACGCCGACAGCACGATCCCCAGCGCCGTCGCGAAGCCGATCTCCTGGGTGCCCGGATTCGGGTTGACGGCCAGGCTGCCGAACGAGGCCGCCAGGACCAGGCCCGCCGTTGCGATGGCCGGAGCGGTGTGCCGTACCGCCCGGGCCACCGCCGCCCGGGCCGGGCCGGGCTTCTCCATCTCCTCCCGAATCCGGTCACTGATCAGGATGTTGTAGTCGGTGCCCAGCGCGACCACGAACAGGAACAGGACCAGAGGCAGCATGAAGTTCACCCCCGGCCGGTCCAGGAGGTTCTGGGAGACCAGCGCCGAGGCACCGAGGGTCGCCGCGAAGCCCAGGCCGACGGAGATCATCAGCACCAGCGGCGCGAGCAGGCTGCGCAGGAGCAGGATGAGGATCAGCGCGATCAGGCCCGCGGCGACCGGGAAGACCACCTGCAGGTCGCCCGAGACGGCGGACGAGATGTCGGCGAAGAGCGCGGCCGTGCCGCCTACGTGCGCCTCGGTTCCGTCGGGCCGGTGCGCGGCCACCGTGTCCCGGACGGGTCCGGACACCAGGTCGCGGGCCTGCTGCCCCTGCGGATCGGCGGTCAGGAACAGATCGATGCGCGCCGCCGTGCCGTCCTCGCTGGGTACGGCAGGCGCGACCTGGCCGACGCCGTCGACCGCCGCGAGCGCCTTCGACAGTCCGCCCAGCGTGCGGGGGTCGAGCCTGCCGCCGTCGGAAGCGGTGACGAAAACGGTGGTGGGGTCCGACACCCCGGCCGGCAGGGCGCGCGAGATCTCGGCCGCCGTCTGCGCCGCCGCCGTGCCCTTGTCGCCCGACCCGCCCGGTCCGTAGTCCGTACGCATCCCGGCCAGGCCCGCCGCCAGTGCGCCGAGCAGTGCCAGCGAGGCGAGCACCATGGTCACCGGACGCGTCGCCACCCGGCGGCCCATCCGCCCGGCCGGCCCCTCCGGGGGTTCGCGGCGCAGGCGGCGCGAGGGCCAGAACATCTTCCGCCCGGTGACGGCCAGCAGCGCGGGCATCAAGGTGAGGCTGCCCAGCAGCATCACCAGTACGGACACGGCGATCGCCGGGCCGAGCACCCGGAACTGGCCGAAGGACGCGACCCCGAGGGTGGAGAACGCGGCGACGATCGTCAGCGCCGCGGAGGTGACCGCCGTACCCACCCGTCCGGCGACCTCGGCCGCCGCGGCCCGCCCGGTCTGCTCGGGCCTGCTGCGCAGCTGCTCACGGAAGCGGAACAGCAGGAAGAGGAAGTAGTCGATGCCGATCCCGATCAGCACCACGTTGATCAACTGCGGCGTGGAGGCGTCGAGTTGGACACCGGTGAGCAGCGAGGCGCCGACCACCACTCCGGCGGCAGCGCCGCCGACCACCGACACCACGAGCAGCGGCAGCAGCGCCGCGAGAACGCTGCGGAAGACCAGCACGTGCAGCAGCACGATCACCGCGAGCATGGCGATGCCGACGACCGTCGAGCGGGTCTTCTCGGCATCGGCGGTGTCCACGCTGTCCGCGAGCCCTGCCGTGAACCCGGTCCGCAGCCCCGCCTCGGCGAACTCGGCCCGGGCGTGGTCGCGGAAGGCCCGGTAGAGGTCCTGCATCCCGGGATCCATGGGGTTGCCGGTCAGTTCGACCGACAGCAGCCGGAAGGTGCGGTCGGGCGCCGTCATCGCCGGGCTGACCCGGGGAACCTGCGAGTGGTCCTGCGTGAAGGGCGGCGTTTCCTCCGTCTTCGGCATCGTCACCTTGCGCCGGGCGAGTTTCGCGGCCTCGTCGTCGATCCGCCGTTCGTCGGACTCGGACAGCTTCGCGCCGTCCGCCCGTGCCACCAGCATGGTGAGCGGGTTGGCGTCGGGCTCGACCCCGAAGTGCTCTTCGGCGACCTTCAGCGCGGCCGCCGAATCGTAGGTGGCGGGCAGGAACTCGCCCGTCCTGGGCTGTGTGGCGCGGAAGAGGAACGCCTGGCCGAGGATGGTGGCGGCGATGCCCAGCACCGCCCATAGGGCGATGACCTTCCAGGGACTTCGGGTGGCGAAGCCGGTCAGGGCGCGGATCACAGGGTCCTCCGTAACTCGATCGACCGGGGGTTCCCGGACGTCGTCCAGCTCATCAGCGGCCGCGCCGCGAAACGTCGTTGCCCGGGAGGAACCCGGGCCCGGGACCGGGGTCCGGCACACCCCCCGGACCAGGACCGGAGTCCTGGTCCGGCCTCCCCCTGCGGGGCCAGGGCCGCCTCCTTCTCCGCTGCGAGAATGGATCCCGTACGCGAACCGCGGCGCTCCGGTCCCATCCGGCGGGCCGGTGACAGGGGGGACCGGCGGACATGCCGATACGCAGTGAGGGCCGGACCGGGGAAGCGGACGAGGGCGCGGCGGGGACCGCGGGCGATTTCGGCGGGACCGGCCGGGGCAAGGCGTCCCGGCCGGTCTTCGACTGGACCCGCAATGACGCGCTCGTGGCCATCGGGGCCGCCGTGAACGACCTGATCGGCTATTCGCTCGGCGCCGCTGACGACGGCCGGCCCGTCACCGTGCCGGCACTCGTCCTCGTGGTCCTGGCCGCGCCCTGTCTGCTGGCCCGCCGGGCCAGGCCGGTGACCGTGCTCTGCGCCGTTCTCGCCCTCGGCGCGGCGCTGAACCTGACCACGCCGCAGGGCCCGCACTTCTCCGCCGCCTACATGGTCGCGCTGTACACCGTCACCCGCTTGCGCAGCCCGGCGGTCACAGCGGCGGCCGCCGTCGCGACCGTGCCGGTCACGATGATCAGCGGGGGCTACGGCGACTCGTCCGTCCTGACGGGCCTGCTCGGCAACACGGTCGCGGTGGTGCTCGTCGTCGGCGCCGGGCTGGTGGTGCGGCGCTGGCAGGAGGAAGCCGACGCCAAGCGCACCCTGCTGGCCGACCGGGCGGTGGCCGAGGAACGCCGGCGGATCGCACGCGAGTTGCACGACATCGTCGCGCACCACATCACCACCATGCAGCTGATGGCCGGAGGCGCTCGGGCCAACCTGGCGCACGACCCGGGTGCGGCCCGCGAGGCTCTGGTCACCCTGGAGGAGTCCGGGCGGATGGCGCTGCGGGAGATGCGGCAACTCCTCGACGTCCTGCGGGCCGGGGAGGAACCGGAGCAGGTACCGCCGGCGCCACAGCCCGGGACCGGGGACCTCGGCCGGATCATCTCCGAGTCCCGGCTGGCCGGCACGCCCACCGAGTTCACCGTGCGGGGGACGGCCCGCCCGCTGCCGCCGACCGTCGGCCTGACGGTCTTCCGGATCGTCCAGGAGGCCCTGACCAACGCCCGTAAGCATGCCGTCGGCGCGCGGGCCCACGTACGGCTGACCTACGGTCCGGACGGAGTCGACGTGGAGGTACGGGACGACGGTGCGCGCACCGGCCGGCCGGCGGCTTCGCGGCCGGGCGCCGGCAACGGGTACGGTCTGATCGGAATGCGGGAACGCGTCGCGCTGCAAGGCGGCACCCTGGAGACCGGCTCGTGCGACGGCGGCGGATTCAGGGTGGCGGCCAGGCTCCCGGCAGGCGACCTGGGGGGACAGCGAGAGGACCGACGCGGATGATCCGTGTGCTCATAGCCGACGACCAGCCGCTGGTACGGCGGGGCCTGGCCCTGATCCTGGCGCCCGACCCGGCGTTCGAGGTGGTGGGCGAGGCCGAGGACGGCGCCCGGGCCGTCGCCCTGGCCCACGAGCTGCGGCCCGACGTGGTCGTCATGGACATCCGGATGCCGGTACTCGACGGAGTCCAGGCCACCGAGGAGCTGGCGCGCACATTGCCGGAATCCCGCGTTCTGGCCCTGAGCACCTTCGACATGGACGAGTACGTGGTCGCCGCCCTGCGCGCCGGCGCGTACGGCTTCCTCCCCAAGGACATCTCCCCCGAGGAGCTCATCGCCGCGGTCCACACGGTGCACACCGGCGAAGCCGCCGTCGCGCCCCGGCTGCTCACCCGGCTGATCTCCACGTACGTACGGGCCTCCGCCCGGCCGCGCCCTGCGGCGACGGCCCCGGCCGGCCTCACACCGCGCGAGCTGGAGATCTGGCAGCTGCTGGCGACCGGGTTCGACAACGCGGAGATCGCCGGGGACCTGGAGATCAGCGTCTCCACGGTCAAGAACCACATCACCGGCATCTTCACCAAACTGGGCGTCCGCGACCGCGCCCAGGCAGTCATCGCGGCGTACGAATCGGGCCTGGTGGCCGCGGGTCACGCGAGCGGTTGACCGGCCAAGTCCCCGCAGAGGACGGCGCCGGGCGTCAGCAGTTCAAAATTCCTCGGAGAGTACGGTCCACGGGGCCCGGACTCACCCCGACACAGAAGGGGTCTGCGTCGGGGTGAACCTCGTGAGGATCAGCAGGGTGTCGACGAGGTCTTCGGCGGGGGCGCCGGTGGCCAGGCGGCGCAGCTGCTGCCCGAAGACCAGGGCGACGGCCACACCGGCCAGGCGCTCGGGGTCCGGCACGCCGAGTTGGGTCAGGATCCGGGTGGCCAGCAGGTCATAGGCGGCGAAGCACTCGGCCGCCGCGGCGCGCAGCCGTTCGTCGCGGCCGGCCTGGACGTACAGCTCGAAGGGCGCGATGTGACGGCTGTCGAAGGCGTTGCCGCCCGCGACCCGGGCCACCACCTCGGCCGCCTGCCCGATGTCGAAGCACTCGTCGGTGCACTCGTCCGCGAGTGTCGTGAAGTGCCGGGTCTCCTCGGCCACGAAGTGCAGCAGGCTCTCGCGCAGAAGTTCGTGCTGAGTGGCGAAGTGGTAGGTGATCGAGCCGAGCGAGACCTCCGCCTCCTTCGCGATCCGCCGGTTGGTGACGGCGGCGATGCCGTCCTGCCCGATGATCCGCAGTACGGCGTCGATGATGCTCTGGCGGGTTTCGGAAGCATGGGGCATGGCTGCATTCTGCCCCATCGGCCGAAGCCAGTACCCGGGCAGGGTTGGGGAGTTGGGGCGTCCGAGGTGTGGACAGCCGACGGGACAGTCCCTACTGTTCGTTCGAACGAACAACAGAGGGCCGCTGCACGGGAGTGATCGTGGACATATCCGGATCGAACGTTCTGCTCACCGGGGCCACCGGAGGCATCGGCTCCGCACTGGCCGCGCGCCTGACGGCGCAAGGAGCCCGACTCACGGTCAGCGGGCGCAGGAAGGAAGCCCTCGAGGCCGTCGCAGATGCCTGGGGCGCCCGCACCGCGGTCGCCGATCTGGCCGTCCGCTCCGACATCGTCCGCCTCGCCGAGACCTGCGCCGAGACGGACGTCCTCGTCGCGAACGCCGCCCTGCCCGCCAGCGGCGACCTCAGGGACTACACCGAGGAGCAGCTCGACCGCGCACTCGACGTCAACCTGCGCGCGCCCGTCCTGCTGTCCCGGCTGTTCTCGGAGCAGATGGTGGCACGCGGGCGCGGCCACATCGTGCTGGTCGGTTCCCTCTCGGGCAAGGCGGCGACCAAGTCGACGTCCCTGTACAACGCGACGAAATTCGGTCTGCGCGGATTCGCCCTCGCCCTGCGCCAGGAACTCAGGGGCACGGGCGTGGGCGTGTCCCTGGTGCAGCCCGGGTTCGTCCGCGACGCCGGGATGTTCGCGGCCACCGGAGCCACCCCGCCGAAGGGCGTCAGGACCGTGACGCCCGGCCAGGTCGCCGACGGCGTCGTACGGGCCGTCCACCGCGACCGGTGCGAGGTGAACGTGGCACCGCTCGAGCTGCGGCTGCTGAGCGCCATCGCCGGGCAGTTCCCCGGCTTCGCCGAGCGGGTCCAGTCCCGCGCGGACCTCGACGGCTCCGTGCGACAGATCGTCGAGGCCCAGCGCTCACACCGCTAGGGGGTGTCGGTCCCGCTCCGCCCGGCGGGACCGCCGGCTCCCCCTCCCCCACCCTTGCGCGGCTCCGTCGGAGCCCGCACCCGCACGCCCTCGCACCCGCACGCCTTCCCTGCCACCTCACGTGAACGGAGAGCACCGCCGTGTCGAGTGAACACCTCCCGAATGCCGTGGCCGACCCCGGCCCGGGTGTCGAGCGCAGGTCCCTGCTCCGATTAGGCGCCCTGCTGGCCGCAGGCGGGGCCTCCGCACTGCTTCCCGCACCGATCGCGCACGCCGCGACGCGGGGCCAGGGGACCGACACCGTGACCACCACCTACCAGGGCCGCGCCCCGAAGGGCAACGACCAGTGGGCGTACGTCGCCTTCGACGTCCCCACGGGGGTGCAGCGGATCTCCGTCGAGACCTCACACGACGCAGCCGCCGGCATCCTGGACCTCGGTGTCTTCGGCCCGTCCGGCTTCCGCGGCTGGTCGGGCGGCGAGCGGGCCGGCTTCACCCTCTCCGCGGCGGACGCCACCCCCGGCTACATACCGGCGCCGGTCGAGCCCGGGAGCTGGTCCGTCATCCTCGGGCCGATGGTCGGCGCCGACGGCGGCATGGCCTGGCAGGTCGACGTCACCCTGCACTTCGGAGACCCGCTGCCCCGGGCCCCGTACGACCTCCTGCCCGGCTCGCTGGCGGGCCACGGGCCCGGCTGGTACCGGGGCGACCTGCACCTGCACAGCGTGCACTCCGACGGGAAGCGCACGGTGGACGAGATCGTCGCCGCCGCCCGCCAGGAGGGGCTGCACTTCATCGCCACGTCCGACCACAACACCAGCTCCACCGGCCTGACATGGCGCGGCAACGTCCCGACGGACCTGCTGGTCATCAACGCCGAGGAGGTCACCACCCGCCACGGTCACTGGCTGGCCGTCGGCCTGCCCCAGGGCGAATGGGTGGACTGGCGCTACGGCCCTGCGGACCAGGGGGCGTTCGAGAGCCACGCCCGGCGCGTGCACAGCCTGGGCGGCCTCACGATCGCTGCCCATCCGCTCACTCCGGCAGCGGGCTCCTTCTGGGAGTTCGGGCTCGACCGCGTGGACGCGCTGGAGGTGTGGAACGGGCCGTGGACGCTGGACGATGCGGCCAACATCGCCGCCTGGCACGTCATGCTGTGCCTGGGCAAGCGCGTCGCCGCCGTGGGCAACAGCGACGCCCACAGCCCCGCGGACGCCGTCGGCCGGCCGCACAACGTGGTGCACGCGACCAGCCTGTCCACGACGGCCGTACTGGACGCACTGCGCCTGGGCCGGTCGTACGCCGTCGAATCCGCGGCCGTGACCGTGGACTTCACCGCCCGCACCGGCAGGGCGGTCGCCGGACCCGGCGAGGAACTGCCCCTGTCGCTCTTCGACGCCGTCGACGTGACCTTGGACGTGACGGGCGCCCCGGATAGCATCGCCACGCTGTACACCGAGTGGGGCATCATGGCCGCCACCTGCATCGACGGCAGCGGGAGGGGACGGTTGCACTGGCGCGGCTGGGGCAAGGCCTCCCTGTTCGCCCGCGCCGAGGTGCGGCGGCCCAAGCCCGCCTCCACCACGCTGGACCAACTGGTGGCCATCACCAACCCGGTGTGGTTCTACTCCGCGCAACTGCCCCCGTACGACGTCGAGCGGCGTGCGCTCTTCCACACCGAGCGCCGCCCCGACGGATCGTGGAGCAGTATGCGTCCGCTGCCGGGGGCCGGAGCCGGTGCCGCGTCCTTCGCGGGGGTGCAGAGCGCGGCGGCCGGCATGGCCGACGGCTCGGTCGTGGTGCTCGGCATCGCGCTCGACAACAGCCTGTGGCTGACGGCCGTACGGGGTTCGGCCACGCTCCAGCCCTGGCAGCGCGTCGCGGGACCGGACGGCGCAACGGGGTTCACCATCCGGGAGGCGGACATCGCCGCGTTCCCCGACGGGACCTGCCAGCTCGTGGTGACGGCCTTGGACGGGACCACGTACCACCAGCAGCGGCGCGCCGACGGAACCCTGCCCGGGTTCCGGGCCGTGTCCGGGTTCAGCGCGAAGAGCCGCTGGGGTGCGACGAAGGTGTCGGTCACCGCCATGCCCGACGGGTCCGCCCAGCTGCTCAGTTACGGCACCGACGGCGCCATGTACCACTGCGTTCGCGGGCGGGACGGTACGTGGACGGCCTGGGGCCGCCTGGCCGGGTACAACGGTGCCGCGACGTTCTCGGGTCCCGCCCTGGCCATCGCCGGCATGCCCGACGGTTCCTCCCAGGTCCTCGCGATCGGGCTGGACGGGATGGTGTACCACCAGCAGCGGCGGCCCGACGGCTCCTGGACCGGATTCCGGCCGCCGCGGGGCGTCACCACCCCCACCATGGGCGCCAGCGCCATCGGAATCGCCGGAACTCCGGACGGCTCCGCCCAGGTCGTGGCGGTCGGGCTCGACGGCCGGATCTGGCACAACGTGAGGAGGCCGGACGGCTCCTGGACGCCGTTCGCCCAGATTCCCGGTCCGAACGGGAGGGACCCCTTCCCCGCAGGGCAGGTTCGCATCACCGCCCTGCGTGACGGCACGACGCACGTGACGGCCGTCAGCGCAGGCTGAAACCCGTTCGTCAGAGTGTCCACACGAACCGAGTCAGCTCATCTTGTTACGGTTGTGCCCTTCTCGAAGCAGGCCGAACTCCCGTCAGGCTCTGGTCTCCGTCGCTCGGAATCTACCGGAAGGGAATTCGTGAAGCGGCGACAGCAATTCATGGGCGCGCGTCACCGTTGGTGGGTCCTGGGCGGGATGACCTGCGCTTCGGCGATGATCGCCATCGATGCCCTGGTGGTGTTGGTCGCCCTTCCCACCATCCAGCGGAATCTGGACGCTTCGGCTACCGGAGCGCAGTGGGTCATCAATGCGTATCTGCTCAGTTTCGCCTGTATGAGCCCGCTCGGCGGACGCGTCGGCGACGTCTTCGGGCACGCACGCGCCTTCCGCTACGGAACCGTGCTGTTCGTCGTGGCCTCGATCGCGGCGGGTCTGGCCCGGTCCGAGGCCTGGCTCATCGCCGCGCGCGCGGCCCAGGGGGCCGGTGCAGCGGTCCTCCGGCCCGCCTCCCAGGTGATCATCGTCAAGGAATTCGGACGCGGGGAGCGGGGCCAGGCCATGGGCATCTCGTCCAGCGTCTCTTTGCATCAGCCCGGCCTGGAGCACCGCGCTCAACGGCACCGCCACGCGGATGCGCGGCAGCGCGGCGGGGTTGTTGCAGACCGCCCGGGAGATCAGCGCAGCGCTGGGTCTGGCGGTCATGGGCGCGATCGTTGCGAATGTACAGGGCGCGCGGCTGAGCCAGATCCTCCGACGGGACGGCCGTATGCCTGCCGACCGCTTCGACCAGGTCGAGCGCTCCATCGGGAAGACGGTCGCGGCGACACAGCAGGGGTCGCCCCTGCCCGCCGGGATCCCCGCCGACCTGGTCCCGGCTCTCAAGGCTGCGGTCACCACCGCCGTCTCGGCCGCGTTCTACGCGGGCGCGGCAGTGCTGGTCACGGCGGCCGCGGCAGTTGCCCTTCTCCCCGGGAAAGCGGAATTCTCCGGGTCCGGCCGTGGCCAGGACGATCCCGCGTGACCGCTGCCGATCGCGCAGCTCCTGGAGAAGGAACTCGCGGTCTCCCGCCCGTACGGGCGGCGCGCGCAGGCACCATCGCACCGCGGCTGATTGTGGTGCTCCTCGCCATGGGTACGCGGAGCCGGCCGGGCGTACGGTCACCTTCCGGCCATCAGGGTCGGGTGAGCCGCTCGCTTCCCGGAGGTGTCCGTGAACTCGTTCCTTGGCAGGCCGGGCGTGCGCGGCAGGGCCGCTGCCGTCCTTGCTGCGGCCCTCTTGGGGGCTCTCGTCGCTGTACCGGCACCGCGGGCGACCGCGGTGCCGCCCGTGCCGGGCGAGCTGAAGTCCTATGCCGTCGACGGGGTCTACAGCGCCGGCATCTCGTCCGGGGGTTATATGGCGACCCAGTTGCACGTGGCCTATTCCGGTACGTTCGACGGCTCGGCCGTCTTCGCGTCCGGCCCGTACCACTGTGCGCGGAACAACCTCGACACCGCGTTGAACGCCTGTATGAACACCACCCAGGACCCGCAGCTCGCCCAGCTCGAGCAGACCACGGTCGACCGGGCGGCACAGGGCGCGATCGACGATGTCGCGGGGCTGTCCGGTGATCCGGTCTACCTGTTCAGCGGAACGGGCGACGCGACGGTCAAGCAGCCGGTCGTCAGCGCGCTGGCCGACTACTACGCCCACTTCGGAGCGAACGTCCTCTACGACAAGGGCACCGCCGCGGGCCACGCCTGGATCAGTCCTCTGGGGCCGAATGCCTGCACGGCCACGGCCACCCCGTTCATCAACAACTGCGGGATCGACGCCGAGCGGACCTTCCTGGGCCATCTGCTCGGCTCCGTCAAGGCGCCCGCGGCCGCACCGGGCGGCTCGCTCATCCGGTTCGACCAGAACCGGTACGTACCCGGCGGGCGGGCCAAGGCGGTCTCCATGGACGAGACGGGCTTCGTCTACGTGCCGCAGAGTTGTGCGAACAACGCCACCTGCAAGGTGGTCGTCGCCTTGCACGGCTGCAAGCAGGGGTACTCGTACCAGGGCTTCGGAACCACCTTCCTCGACAAGGCCCACCTGAACGAGCACGCCGACACGAACGACCTCATCGTGCTCTACCCGCAGGCCATCCCCACGACGACGCTGGACAACCCCAACGGCTGCTGGAACTGGTGGGGCTACCTCGGCGATTCCGCCTACTCCCGGCACGGCGGCAAGCAGATCGAGGCGATCATGTCCATGGTCCGCGCCCTCGGCGGCGGGGGCGGAGAGACACCGCCCGGGGGCGGCAGCGTGACACTGTCCAGCATCGACGCGGAGGACGGCTACACCAAGGCGGCGGCCGACGGCTCCGGCGCCGCCGTGGGCACCCTGGAGGGTACGTTTGGCCTGGCCCTCGGGCGTGGCACCGACGCCAAGTTCAACCGGACGGTGCTGTCCTTCGACACGTCCGCCATCCCGGCGGACAAGACCATCACCCGGGCCTACGTGACGCTGACCAGGAGCAGCGGCTCGGGCGACCCCTGGGCGAGCCCGGTCGGCAACCGCCTCCTCGTGGACGTCCAGAACGGCTGCCTGGGCGGCTGCTCCGTCGCCCCCTCGGACTGGGCGGCCCCGGCGACGGCCCAAGGGGCGGCCGAGGTCGCCTCGTTCACCACGGGCAGCAAGGCGTCGACGAACCTGAGCCCGGCGGGGCTCGGCGCGGTCAACCGGTCCGGCCGGACCCAGATCCGGCTGCGGTTCGAGCGGAACCAGACCGCCTTCGCCCATCTGTTCGTGAACAGGAACACGCGGGCAACGCTGACCGTCGAATACCGGTAGCCGTCCGCCCCGGCCCGCCGTGGGGGGGCCGACGGCGTTCGTCAGCCGCCCGCCAGCGCCAGCTTCAGGAAGGTGACCTCGGTGCCCGGTCTGAGGTCGATCTCCTCGTCCAAGTCCCGCACCCGGCGGTTGTCGACCATGACGAGGAAACCGCTGCGCCGGAACGCGGTGAGCGCCAGGGCCGTGCACGCCTTCGGATCGACGGCGTCCCTGGAGACCCGCAGCCGGATCAGCTCACGCAGTGCGAGCCGGTCCTCGGCGATCTCCACACCCCGGCCGCGGGCGCCGCGCGCGGCGGTGGTCTCATCGGTGAACGTCACCATACTCATGCACCGCACCGTACGAGCCGCCACTGACAACGGCCGGACTGCCCGGCCCGCCGGCGCTCGGCCGCGGACCGGGGTGGGGAACACGAAGTCCGCTGTCAGATGGTCCAGCGCAGCACCGCCCCCAGACCCCCCGACGGCCCGGGCACACCCGCCGGTACGAGGAGCACCTCGCTGCCGGCCGCTGCCGCGGACCGCAGGAGCGCGTCGTCGGCCCGGGCCCGTACGGGCTTGTGCACGCCCATCGCCTCCGCCTGCCCGCGCTGCACCGCGACCTCGTCGACGCCGGGACCGATCCACACCTCGCGCGCCGCGTCGGAGCCGTCGGGGCTGAGCAGCAGCGTGGCCACCTGGTGGGTGCGTACGGCGTCCACGACGGCCGGCATGCCCTCGGCCGCCTCACCCGGACCGGTGTCCACCGTGGACTCGCGGTGCTCGCCGGGCCGGCCCCGGCCCATGCGGAAGCGCTCCAGGGCGCTCTCGAGCCGCTCGCGGGCGAACTTCTCGCGCACCTGCGCGATCTCGCGGTCGAGGGCGGCCTTCGAGGCGCCGGGCGACCTGCCGCCGCTGTCGACTTCGACGGTCATCGCCCGCATCTGCTCGGGCAGCTGGTTGCGGACGGCCCGGCGCTCGCGGGGATCGCCGGTCAGCACCACCAGATCGGCGCCGCTCTCCGGCCACTGCCGGGCGAGTTCCGTCGCGATGATGCCTGCCGTCTCGTTCCAGGCGTTCTCGACCTTGTTCCGGTAGTGCCACTCGTACCGGTCCGCCGGGATGCTGCGGTGCCCGCGGCCCTGCCACTCCCGGCCCTGGGCCTGGCCCACGGCCTCCCGGTGATGGGCGTCGCGCAGCTCCAGATCGGCGCCCGTGTGGTCGATGTACGCCACCAGGCAGCTCGGCTCGTCGCCGCGCAGGCCGGCCAGCGGGGCGACGTGCGGCAGGAACGACCAGGTCGCCCCGGTGGCGGCCGGGGACGCGCCGAGCGGGATGTCGAGTACGACCTCGGCGCCCGCGGCGAACAGCGCGCGGCCGGGCGGTGCCCCGCTGACGGGTTCCCCGGCGAGCCGGTTCACCACGGCCCGGACGGTGTATGCGTCGGCGCCCGCGTCGATCAACTGGGACGCGACCTCGCGCTCACGGAGCTTCTGTATCCGCTGCGCGTCCTCGGTCGCCCGGGTGGTCTCGATGTATACCGAGGCCCAGGGCCCTTGGCGGGCGAAGAGAGGTTTGAGAAAGCCGAGTTCCATGATGTCCCCCAGGGGGTTCAGGAAGGCTTTTCGGGACGGCGTGACGATGGCGGCGCAGAACGGCACACCACTTCCAGGATGCCCTGCCCACCCGTCGCGTGCCCGCCGACCGGCCGGTCAGCCGCAGCAGCACGCTCGCCCGTACGGGACGGACCTTGGGGCCGGTCGGCTGGAATCCGGGTCCGGAGCGGTACGGGGAGGGCCGCGGGCGGGGAAGACGGCGGCCGTGACCGGAATTCAGCTGACCAGCTCCGTTTTCGCAGACCACACGGAGATCCCCCGCCGCTACAGCGGCGAGGGGGAAGACGTTTCGCCACCCCTGACCTGGACGGCCGCCCCCGATGGCACGGCGGAGCTGCTGCTCCTGTGCGAGGACCCGGACGCGCCGGGGCCCAGTTTCCTGCACTGGCTGGTGACGGGCATCGATCCGTGGACCGGCGGGGTGGAGGAGGGGCAGGAGCCGCACGGCGGGACGTCCTGGCCCAACGGGTTCGGACGGCCGGGCTGGGGCGGACCGATGCCGCCGCCCGGGCACGGGCCGCACCGCTACTTCTTCCGCCTGTACGCGCTGTCGCAGCCGGTCCGCCTGCACGACCGGCCCAGCGTGGACGCCGTGCACGGCGCCGTGCACGGCAAGGACCTCGCGAGCGGCACCCTGGTGGGCACCTATCAGCGGCGCTAGGGACTCCCCTCGGGGTGCACCGTCAGGCCGGGCGGTCGGCGTTGGCGTCGGCGTCGGCGTACCGCAGCAGCGCCCCGACCCCCTCGTCCAGATCCAGGTCGTCCGCCGGTACGACGACCAGTTCCGCGGCGGTGCCGACGAGGGCCCGCACCAGCGCCTCGGCGGCGGGTTCCTCGTGGGGCGCCCGTACTCCGAAAGTGATCAGCTCCTCCTCGGTCAGGGCGAGCTGGCTGGGCTGCGGACCGGTCCACAGCCGCAGTGACGCGGCGGGCAGGTGGTTCAGCAGCAGCGCCGCGACCTGGCCGCGCTGGAGGGCGGCCAAAGTGGCCTCCATCCCTTCCGTCGCGGGTCCGCCCAGGGCCCGGCGGCCGATGAAGATGTTCACTAGGTCGCGGTCGTGCGCGGCCATCCGGCCGCGGAAGACGCTCTCGAGCTGTGGCTCCAGCAGGGCCCGTCCGGTGTCCGTCGGGGTGGGGCCCCCGACCCGTACGACCTTGCCGCTCAGGGCGTGCGGCAGTCGGCGGACCAGGACGTTGCCCGCCCACGCGTCCCCGCCGACGACGACGGCGTCGGCGTGGGTGCGCCGTGCCCAGGCGTCCAGCCGGTGGCCCAGCCGGACGGCGCTGTGGTGCCAGGAGGCCACCGCCACCTCGTGGTGCAGCCGCTCACCCGGGGTCACCGTGGAGGCGGGCCAGGTGCCGGACTCCGCCTCCACTCTCACCCAGCCGTGCGTCTCGGCCGTCGGCAGCCCGCCGTAGTGCACGACCACCGCCAGGTAGGGGATCTCCGGCAGATGCTGGGTGACCAGCGGCATCGCATCCGGCAGGGTGCTGTAGCGGGCCGAGTCGCGGGCGGGCGGCCTGGGCAGTTCCCCGTCCATGACGAGCGAGCCGCTGGCCGCGAAGATCGCCTGCCCGTGCGTTCCGGGCAGCTCCGCGTCCGCGCCGACCGCCTCCTCCAGTGCGCCGAGCAGCGCCCGGTCCGCGCCCTGCCGGGTCAGGTCCGCGCGGAGCCGGCCCCAGCGCAGGGCGACGGACCGGTCGGGCTGCGCGATGTCCCGCGAGGTGTCCAGGTACACCGAGGCGAACGGGCCGGACGCCGTGTACAGGGGTTCCAGGAACGACAGCCTCATTCCTCATCACCATCCCCAGGCGACTCCCAGGCGTCCCCCCTTCCGATGATGCGCGCACCGGAGGCTCGGAAGGCAAGCCGGACACGGATCACCCCGGCGGGCGCGCAGCGGCGGGCGTGGGCCTGTGGCCCGCGGTGCTCCGCGCTCGCCGGAAGGAGGGCCCCGCGCCACCCGCCAACCTCGTGGAATCGCCGCGCCGACGGACGTATCAGGCGGGGGTGCGACGCGCGGCGGTGTTTGCTGGCGGCAGGAAGGACCCCGTCCGCGGGGGCCGCGATCCGCCAGGAGGAACCGGAAGCATGCAGTTCGCACAGATCATCGACTTCGAGACCGAACGCATCGACGAGGTCCGAGACCTCCTGCGCGGCTACGAGGAGCGGGCCCGATCGACGGGCCGGACCGGTACCCCGGTGTCCCGCACCCTGCTCAAGGACCGGGCCAATCCCAACCGCTACCTCGCCGTGGTCCAGTTCGAGTCCCACGAGGCCGCGATGGCCAACAGCAACGCGCCGGAGACGAACGAGCTGGCCCAGCAGCTCTCGGCCTTGATGACCAGGCCGCCGGTCTACACCGACTGCGACATCGCGGACCACCAGACCATGGGCTGACCCGGCTGCGTCAGCCGGGGGTGGGGGCGGGTGAGGAGGGTCACCACTTGTGGCGGTCCCGGCGGGCCCGCTCCCGTTGCTAGATTGTCCGGCGGCCCGGTACCCGAGGCCCCGGACGAGATGCGCCGTACCCGGTCATGCACGACGACGCGCCAGGCGCCGTCCCACCGGCAGGCGCCGACGCGCTGTCCGGCCCCGGGCGGCGTTCCCTCGTCGCACAGATGGGCTGACCACATGACCGTGCCGCTGACCCGCACCCTCTACCGGACGACCGCACACGCCAGCGGGGGACGTACCGGATCGGTGGTCACCGACGACGGGCGCCTCGACGTCCGTCTGGCCCCGCCGCGCAAGAAGGTGCCCGGTACGACCAACCCCGAGCAGTTGTTCGCGGCCGGGTTCGCCGCCTGTTTCACCTCTGCGCTGGCCGAGGTCGCCGCCGAGTTCGGGGCGGATGCCTCGGCCGCGCGCGTCGCGTGCGAGGTACAGCTCGGTACCACCGACACGCCCGCGGGCTACGGTCTCGCGGTCGGCCTCACGGTCGGCCTGCCGGGGTGGAAGGCGGCCGATCTGCTTCCCCTGCTCCACCGGGCGGACGCGGTCTGTCCCTACTCCCAGGCGGTCCGCGGGAACATCGAGGTCTCGCTGCAGGCCGTGGACGACACCGCCGCCGTCGATGCCTGAGCCGGCGGCGGGCGGGCCGGGCATCCCGGTGCCCGAGCGGGGTGCGTGGCTGCGGCGCGGCATCAGCCGCAACGGCGGGCCCCTGGTGGAAGACCGCGAGGTGGTGTGGCTGCAGGCCGGTCCGTACTTCGCCGACAGCCGGGGCTTCGCCGGCGTCACGTCCTTCGACGGTTCGCGCGTGCGCTTCCACCACCTGCAGGGCGAGCCCGGCGAGGACACGGGCACCTTCCGGCGGGAGGGTGCGAACCTCATCGAGTGGGGCACCAACACGGACGGCAGTACGTTCCTGGAGGTCTGGACCCCACTGCCCGCCGCCCACGGCGACACCGGCTCCTGGGCCGGTACCGGCTACCACGTGGTGCGCGTCGGCCGGCATCTCGTACACGTCGATTCCCGTGCGGGCACGTACTGGCGGACATGAACGGACGTGCCGGAAGGCGTCCTTGAACGCTTTCCGGCACGCTGCCGTCACGCCGTCACGTGCCGTAGTACGCGGTGTGGATCGTCAGGTTTTGAGTTGCGTGACTTCAAGCCATGCGGTGGGCGGAGCCCCGCCGGAACAGGTGGTGGACGGCAGCGCCCAGGGCGGCGCCGAGAGCGGGTGCCACGAGGTAGATCCACAAGGCTGCGGTGCTTCCCGACATCAGCGCGGGTCCGAACTGCCGGGCGGGGTTGGCGGCGCCGCCGCTGAGGGGGCCCAGGACGGCCACGATCGCGCAGATGAGAACCGCCAGGGCCCAGGGGAACCATCGTTCGCGGGCCGGGCGGGTGAGGAAAAAGCCGATCATCAGGGTGATCACGACCAGGCAGCCGCCCTCGGCCGCAAAGACGGCCCAGCCGTTCCACGACGGCGCCGCAGCCGCCGCGCCGTAGCCGACCCGGGCGACCGCCGGCCCCCAGGCCAGGCGGGCCAGAGCCGTCCCGGCGACCGACCCGCCCAGCTGCGCGACGACGTACACCGCCACGCCCCGGCCGGGGAAAGCCCCCAACAGCCACAGCGCGAGCGTGATCGCGGGATTCATGTGACCACCCGAACGCCGACCCCACGGGGAGCGGATCAGCCCGAAGACGGCTGCCCCGGCCAGCGCACCCACCACGAGGAGGGCCGACCGGACGTGTGCCAGGGCGAGGGGGGAAGCCGGATCGAGTACCCAGCGGATGGCCGTGACCACGGCGAACATCAGCACCGCGGTCAGGGCGAACTCGTACAGGGGGTAACCGCGGCGCTCGGGCTCCGTTGGCCCGGGCGCCGGGCCGGAACCCGTGTGTGTTCCGGGTGGAGCGGCCGGGGAACCGGAACCAGACATCTCGCCTCCGCTCATGGTTCTCCCGTCGATCGGGCGCCCTCGGCGCTCGGGTGCGCGCGCCCGTGGGCGCCTCCAGGAAGCGTGCGGCACTCCACGGCTGCAAGGTGCGCGTACACGCCGACGGGCGGGGTGGGATGCCCCGCGTTGGCCGGTGGCACTCCGCCTTCCGGCGTTCGCCCTACCGGGCGCCGACCGATGCCCGGGCCGGGGAGGGGGACGCGGTCATGACGGGTGCGGCTCCGCTCGTGGGGTCGAGCTGGGCCTCCATGTCGTCGAGGGCGCTGCGGACCGCTGCAATCCGCAGGCGGAGTTCGTCGGCGGCCTCCGGGAGCGGCTGTGCTGCGTGCCCCGCGGGCGGCTGCCAGGCGGTGACCTGTTCGGTCCGGTTCGCCGCCGCTTCCATCTCGCGCGCCTCTTCCAGGGCGTTGAGTACGACCCCGATCAGCACGTTGACCAGGACGAAGGAGGCAAGGAGCACGTACGAGGCGTAGAAGAGGATGCTGAACGGGGAGACCGCCAGTCCGGCGTGAACGGCATCGCCCAGGCCCTCCAGCGTCATCAGCAGGAACAGCGTCAGTCCGGCCCGGCCGAGGGAACCGTAGTGCTCCGGGTCGTGCCCGGCGAAGCAGATCCAGCCGATCATGGCGTAGACGTACAGGATCAGGGCGCCCACGAACAGGAAGCTGACCGTTCCCGGCAGACTGCGGCCGACGGCGACGAGCAGGACCCGTAGCTGCGGCATGAACTGCGCGGTGCGCAGTACCCGCGCCAGCCGCAAGAGGCGCAAGAGGGTGGTGTTTTCCCGCAGGAAGGGGACGAAGGCCGAAGAGACCACCAGCAGGTCGAACACGTTCCACGGGTCCCGGAAGAAAGCTTTCGGCCGGTCGATGTGCGCGCCCAGGCGGATCAGGATCTCGAGGCTGAACGCGGCGACGCAGAACCGTTCGGCCGAATCGAGGAGGTCGCCGTACTCCACCGACAATCCGCTGTAGGTCTCGATGCCCAGCAGTACGGCGTTCAACAGGATCACCGAGATGACGCCGAGCGAGAACACCGGCTTCTCGCATACGTGACGGCAGCGCGCGGCAAGCCTTCGGCGGCCGCTGTACGCCTCGATGAGGTCTGGCATCATGCTCCCCTGCCCGGCCACCGGCGCCCCGGTCGCACGTCGTATCGCGCCCCGGTGGACGCCGAGGCTTTGATCAAGCTCCGCGTCGTGTAACGCCGTACGGCCGGATTCGAGACGCCCCGGCCCGACACATCCCCCGATCGGGGACCGCAGGAGGAGCCGAGGGCCCGGCCCGTCGCGTGCCGAGCGCGCCGGGCGGGTGGGCAGGGGTCAGGCGGCGAGGGCTTCGATCACTTCAGCGCCCGGGAGCTGCGCGAACAGCTTCCCGGGAACGATGAGCTTGCCGCGGCGGCGGCCGCTGCCGACCAGTACGTACGGCAGCCCGACCACGACGGAGTCCACCAGCAACGGCCAGTCCGACGGCAGGCCGATGGGGGTGATGCCGCCGTACTCCATGCCACTGAGCTGCACCGCGGTGTCCATCGGCGCGAAGGACACTTTGCGGGCGGCGAGATGACGGCGCACCACGCCGTTGACATCGGCACGGGCTCCGGAGGGGACCAGGCACGCGGCCAGCGTGGACTCGCCACCGCGCTTGGCGGAGACGATCACGCAGTTCGCCGACTGCGCGAGGAGCTCTTGCCCGTAGTGCTCGACGAAGGCGGCGGTGTCCGCGATGGCCGGATCGGTGTCGACGTACACGATGTCCTCGGCCGGGACAGTGCCGTGCCAGGTGCGGACCGCCTCGGCCACCGGCCCGGTGAGTTCGGCGAGGCAGTCCGGCGCCGGGCGGGCGTTGTCGAAGGAACCGATGGGTGCGCGCATGCCTGCCATTGTGCACGGCCGTCCGTCGGATGGAGACGTGACTTACCACGACGGGACAACAGGCCGACATGACATGTGCAGTTGCCGACGGTCCGTGACGGCGCAGACACTCGTGCTGCACCACGACTCATTCGGATGCTCCCGACCACGAACCGTCTGTTCCCCGGGGGCACTCCGCCCGTCGGCCGCGGGCGCCGGCCAGCCGACGCCGTCTTCGCGGTTCCGCAACCCCTCATGAACGAGAGGAAATCCGCATGTCCGAAGCCTCTGCCACCACCGGGTACAACCACCTCGATCTGGACCTGGACCTGGACCTCAGCGAGCTGACCGTCACCGCGCTGAGCGACACCGCCGCACTGCCCGAGAACGGCGCCTCATGGGGCTCCTGCTCCTGCCAGGGCTCGTCCTCCTGCGCCCAGCCGCAGGTGGAGACGCCCGTCGTCTGACGGCTGTGAAGCGGCCGCTCCCGTGCGGCCGGCCCACCCGGGCCGGCCGCACGGGCTGCGGCCCGAGCCGCAGGACAGCTCACAGGCCCACACCGCACCACGGGAGCCCGCCTTGCCGCACCCCGCCCAGCCAGCCGCACCGCAACACGCCGCGCCCGCGTCGGGGACCGCTCTCCCTCCGGCGGGTCCGCCCGCCGGGGCCGCCCCGTACGCGCTGGTCCGCACCACGGTGGCGGCGCATCCTGCGCAACCGGAGAAGGCCGCGCGGGTACGACTCCTGCTCGACCGGCTCACCGCCCTCGCGGCACAGGAGGACGTACTGCGTCCGGCGCTGTGCGACGACCTGTTCGCCTCCCGGCCAGGACACACCGAGGAGTTCCACCGCCACGTGGTGCTCCCGCTGCGCCGGGCGCTGCACAACGGCCGCACCCCCCGCCCCGTCCTGCTGGCCCGCCTCGACGACCTGCCGACACGGGTGCCCCGGCTCGGCACCTGGCTGAACCTGCGCGAGCTCCGCGACGCACTCCTCGCAGATCTGGCCACGGCCGTCCCCGACGCCCTGACCGCCGAGCGCTCCGCCCTCGCGGAAGTGTGCCGCTCCCCCGGCTTCACCCGGGCCGCCGCGCTCACCAGTGGCGACCTGCTGCGCGCAGTGTCCCGGGCCGCCCGGGACGAAGGCGGGCGCAGGGCCCGCAAGGAGGAACCTTCGGTACTGCGGCACGCCCTGCGTGCCACTACGAAGACCAGTCCGCTGTCGTGGTTCACCGCTGTGGGGTGGTCCGGTGGTCCGGATCCGTCGGCCGAGCCGGTACCGGGGCTGCCGCCGCTGCGGTCCGTGGTGCGGGAGCACCGGACGCTCGTCGAGGCGCTCGTCGCCGCGCTGCTGGACGAACCGCGCCGCCGGCGCGCGCTCGCCCACCGCATGACCAGCGGGGCGCGGCACACCTCCGACGGGCGGGCCCTGTACGTGCGGGACCGCACGGTCTTCGCGGGCGGCCGCTACCTCGTCACCCACGAGGAGACGATCGAGCTCGCCGCGCGCCCGGCCCTGACCGCGCTCGACGCGCTCGCAGCCCCGCCCGCGACCCTGGACGAGCTGGCGGTCCGGCTCGGCGCGGCCCTCGGTCGCCCCCGCACGGACCCCGCCGTCGGCCGCTTCCTCGGTCAACTCACGGACGGTGGCCTGCTGGTGCCCGTGGAGCCCGTCGACCCTCAGCACCCGCACCCGTTGCGTGCGCTGGCCGTCTGGTTGAGCCGATGGCCCGAGGACGCGGCGCTGGGCGATCGGATCGACCGGATGGCCGCCGACACCGCCGGGTTCGCGAACGCCCGGGCCGAGGAGCGGCCCGCCCTGCTCGCCGACCTGGCGGACCGCTGGCGCCGCCTGCTGGCCGACGCCGGCCGGCCCGTGCCGGCCGATGCCGCCCCGCTGAGCGTGCTCTCCGAGGACGTGCTCGCCGATCACGTGCTCGCCACCGCACAGGCGGCCACCGCCGCCGTGGGGTCCGGCGAACCGGTCCCCACGGGCACGCTGACCGGCGCGGACCGGGCCGTGCTCGGTGAACTCAACGCTCTCGCGGAGCTGTTCGACCTCGGGCACCTGATGCGGCGGGCCGCACTGGAGCGCTTCGTCTCGCGCTACGGGCGCGGTGGGACCTGCCCGGCCCCCTGGGAGTTCGGCGCCGACACCGCCGCCGCCTGGGAGGAGGCCGCGCGCCTCTCCGTACGGCCGTCCGGCGACCCGGGGCTCTCCCGTGAGCTGGCCGAACTGGGCGGGCTGCGGGAGGAGTTCGTGCAGCACGTACGGACCGCCTCGGCGGCCGCACCCGGCGGCTGGGCCGAGGAGGTCGTCCTGCCCGCCGAGGAGGTCCGCGGACTCGCCGCCCGGCTGCCGGACTGGACCGCCGCCCGCCCGCTGAGTTACGCGTGGTTCGTGCAACGCGCGGCCCCGGCCGCAATCGCCCCGGACGGCGCCGCCCCCGGCGGCCTGCTCTGCGTCAACCACGTCTACGGTGGCTGGGGCCGTTTCACCAGCCGCTTCCTGGACCACCTGCCCCACGGCGCCGCCGCGCAGGTGGCAGGCGCGATCCGCCACGGCCTCGGCGACGGCGCCCGGGCCGCCCAGATCCGCCCGGTGGGCGGCTTCAACGCCAATCTCCATCCGCTGCTGGCCGGCGAGGAGATCGGCCCCGACCGGTACCGCAGCGCGCTCGCCGAGGCGGATGTGGAGTTGGTCCACGACCCGGTGTCCGACCAGCTCCGGCTTCGGCTGCGGGCCACCGGCGAGCCCCTCGACGTCCTCTACCTCGGCTTCCTCGCCCCGGTCATGCTGCCGCGGCGCCTCGCGCCGTTCCTCTGCGACCATCCGGCCGGCGTCGTGGACTTCCGGCGGCTCCTGCCCCGCCGCACCCTGACCGCCCCCGGCGGCGAGGTGCGGCGCACACCCCGGCTGCGCCACGCCCACGCGGTGCTCTCCCGGCAGCGCTGGCACCTGCCCGAAGGGGTACTGGCCGCACTCCGCGCCGACCTCGCGGCCGACCCCGGCGCGGTCCCCGCCGCCGCGGCGGCCCGTTGGCGGGCCCTGCTGGGGCTGCCCGAGCAGTTGTTCCTGCACCCGGTGCCGGAGCCTGCTGCCGGCCGGCCCGCCGAGGACTTCGTACGGAGTCTGCGCGCGCCGAAGCCGCAGGCCGTCGACCTGGGCAGCGCCCTGCACCTGCGCTGCCTCTCCGGCTGGCTGGCCCGCCATCCGCGCGGCGTGGTGCTGGAGGAGGCGCTGCCCGTCTTCGGCGGCCGGAGCCGCCCCGCGCACGCCGTGGAACTCATCGCCGAGACCTACCGGCCTGCCCGCACGGCCCGGTCGGGCTGAGCGCACTCCGTGCCGCCCGAACCACGCGTACTGACCGCGCCGTTCCTGCCGCCCGTCCCGGCGGGCCCCGCCGCCACCCCGCCCGTCATCCGCCGAGGAGGCACCCCATGAACGCCCCGGCCACCGGCCCGGACACCGCCCGGCCCGTCTCGAGTGCTGCCACGGCCACGGCCCTCGACGTGGTCGCCTACCACTACGAGCCGGTCAAGGCGCCTCTCTTGCACGAAGCCGTGCTGCCCCTCGCCCGACGGGCCGCCGAGGCCGGGCTGACCGCCCACGTCGAACGCCACTGGCTGCACGGACCGCACCTGCGGCTGCGACTGCGCGGCCTCCCCGGGGCGGTGGCCGCCACGGCCGAGCGCACCGCCGCCGAGCTGCGCGCCCGCGCGGCCTCGCACCCGTCGCGGGCCGCCGCCGACGCTCGGCACTTGCTGGCGCAGGCCGCGGCGGCAGGGCGGGCGGAGCTGATCCCGCCCCCGTACGGTCCGCTCGTACCCGACAACACCGTGCGGGTGGAGCCGGTGGACCTGTCCTCCCTGACGGCGTTGATCGGCCCGGACGGGGTGCGGCTGCGCGAGGACTTGCTGGCCCTGGGCCTGCCCGCCCTCGCGGCGGGCACCGCATTCCTCGGCGAGCGTGCGAACACGTCCGCCGCCCGGGTCGAACTCGTGGTGGCGGCCCTCGCGGCCCATGCGGCCGCGCACCCCGAAGGACTGGTGGGCGGGCACTACTCGTACGTCTCCCACCTGGAGGACTTCCTCGTCCAGGAGGACCCCGACGGGCAGCTGCGGGCGGCCTTCGACCGCCGCTGGGACGCCGCGGGCGAGCGGATCACCGCACTGGTGGGCCGGATCGCGGGCGGCGGTGCGGCCGGCTGGGAGCGGGCCTGGGCCGACTGGTCCGCCCGGGCCCGGGGGATCACGGAGGAACGGTTCAGGGCGGGCGCGGACTTCACGGGGGTGCAGGCCGAGTACCTGGACCGGGCCGCGGCGCTGGGCGACCGGGCCACCGCCGAGCGCTGGGACCGGAGGGAACGGACCCGGTACAGCGAATTCCACCGGCAGCTGCACCGCTCGGACCCGCAGGGCACGATGTGGTCCCGCCCCGACTACCTCGTCTACCGCGCCTGTACGAACGGGCTGTACCGGCTCCTCACCGTGTGCGACGTCCGGCCCGTGGAGCGCTACCTCGCCGCCCACCTCGTCGTACGCAGCGTGCCGGAACTCACCGGGCACCGGTGGCAGGAGCGCATCGACGAGGTCATCGCCGCCGTGGAGGCGACGCCGTGACCGCCGCCGAACCGCCGCGTCTGCGGCTGCGGCCCGGGGTGGCGGTCACCCCGTTGCGCAACGGCCTGCACCTGCGCGGCCGGGACGGGAGCGTGACGCTCGAAGGGAGCAAGGCGCTGCCGGCCCTGTGGAAGCTGCTGTCCGAGCAGTTCGGCCGGGGGCCCGAAGACCTCCTGGGTGAGGAGGAGTACGTCGACCCGGAGAGCGGGGGGCTCCGCCTCGATCCGGCCGATCCCCGGGTCGTGGCCGCGCTGACCGCGCTGACCGCGCAGCTGCAGGCGCACGATCTGCTCGCCGAGTACCCGCCAGGAGCGGCCGAACCGGCCGCCTGGCTCGGAGCCTGCGCGCCCCGGCCCGCACGCGCGGCCGCGGCCCTGGCCGCCACACGGCCAGTGGTCGCGGCAGCCGATCCCGACGGGCCACTCGCCACCGCGCTGATCAGCGCCCTCCACCGCGCGGGGAGTCCGCCGCAGGTGTACCGCGACACCGGCCTGCCGGCCGATCGCGTGGTGGCGGTCGCGGGCACTCCGGCGGTGGCCGTGGCCGTGACCCGTACCTCCGACGGCGGCTTCGTCACAGCCCCGGCCGAGCCCGAACGGGTGCGTACGGACGCCGAGTCGATCGCGGTACGCCTGGGCGCCGACACCGGCTCGGCGCCTGCGGATGCGGCGGCCGCGACACCGGCGGCGCTGACCGCCCTGACGGCCCTGCTCGCCGGCGCCGCGGCGCAGCGGCTGCTGTGCGCCGCCGCCGGTCTGCCCGATCCGGCCGGACGGGAGAAGGACCTGCAGCTGCTCCCGGACCGGCCCGCCGTACTGGTGGCCGTGGCCCGGCCGCCGCACGCGTCCTACCGTCCCTGGGTCAGCGGGCCGGCCGACCCCGCGTCCCCCTCCCCCGCCCCCGTCGGTAGCCTGGCCGAGGCGCTGCGTCGTGTCGGGGCGCTGGGCGATCCGTACCTGGGGGTGCTCGACGCACCGCGGCCCGGGGGTCTGCCCCAGTTGCCCGCCGCGCTCGCCGCCTGCACCTCGGTGGCCGGGCCGCTGGTGGCCGGGGCTCCCCGGACGGACCTGGCCCGGCTCTCCGCGGCGTGCCGTGCGGCAGAACTGCACCTGGACGAAGTGATGCCGGGCCCGGTGACGGTCGGCGCGGGACCCGGGCACGCCCTGGGACGCGCCCTGCGCCGGGCCGCCCTCGCCGCCGCGGGTCCCCCCGACCTCGCCCTGCGCGAGGAGGAATGGCGCGAGCAGCCGCAGGCCCGCCACTGGTGGACCGTGCTGACCCGGCATCTGGGGCTTGCGATGCAGATGACCGTCCACCAGTTCTCGGTGGGTGGGGCTTACTTGGCGGTCGTACGAAACCTTGCCGCCCGGGGCGGGACCGCAGGAGTGGCCGCCCGTGCGGTGGAGGCAACGCCCGCCGACGCGGCGGCCCTGGCCGCGCTCGGCGCGGTGACCCGGGCCATGGCCGCCGAGCACGGTCCGGCCGGGGCCGTGCACACCGCGTTCACCGGCGCCGAGGCACCGCTCGCCGTTGCGGGAGTCGAGCCGGCGGCCTGGACGGACGACGGATGGACCGACCGCTGGCTGGCCGGCATCGCACACCGGGAGCCGGAGCTGTGTGCGGCGCTGGCCCGGCTGACCGGGCTGACCGGGCTGACCGGGCTGCGCCCCGACCCCTGGCAGCCGGGTGAGGCGGACCTCGCGGACCTCGCGGACCTCGCGGACCTCGCGGACCTCGCGGACCCGGCTGCCGGTGGACCGGCCGGATCCGCCGGGCCGG
Source organism: Streptomyces sp. R33 (assembly GCF_041200175.1). Classification (NCBI taxonomy): domain Bacteria; kingdom Bacillati; phylum Actinomycetota; class Actinomycetes; order Kitasatosporales; family Streptomycetaceae; genus Streptomyces; species Streptomyces sp. R33. The sequence goes on from NZ_CP165727.1 coordinate 737,649, forward strand.
TCCTGGCTGCCCTGCGCGCGTGCGGATTCACGGTTCTGGCCGAATGGGGAGGAGCGCGATGAGCGGGATGACGATGAAGGGGCACGGGAAGGCTGCTGACGCGAAGGTGGTGGCCACCGCCGCCGGCTCCGTACCCGTACTGGATCCGGCTGCGGCGCTGGAGACCACCGACGGCGCCGCGATCGTCCATCTCACCTCCTGGACACTGGAGTTGGCGGAGCGGCTCAGCCGCCACGCGATGGCCCGTCCCGTACGCCTGGTGCCGGTGCGCGAGGACGGTGCGCTGACCGTGATCGGCCCCGTTCTGGAGCCCGCGGCGCGGGCGTGCCTGTCGTGCACCGAGTACCAGCGACTGGCCACCGCAGGCGGCAGGGTGCCCTGGCAGAGCCCCCGGCTGGCGCTCGGCGGCACCGGCACCCCGGCCCTGGCGGAGGCAGCCCTGCTGCTCGCCGCCGCCCTTCTGGAGCCCCGGCCCGCCGCGGAGGGGGAGGCGGAGGCGGGGACGCAGCCGGCCACCGTCCACATCGTCCAAGGCCACCGGGCCACCTGGTCCACCCATCGCGTCCGCCCGGTCGGCGGCTGCCCGGTGTGCCGCCCGCTGCCGGCCGACTCCCCCACAGCGGCCGCAATTCCCGACACGCCACAGCCACTGCCCGACCCGGCGGTGCTGCGCGGCTCCAACGAGCGTACGGAAGCGGACCGGTTGCGGGCCGAGCTGCACGACGAGCGGTTCGGCCCGGTGCGCCGCCTGTTCCGCACCGAGGACTCCGCCTTCGCCCTCACCACCGCCTGGGTGACGGACGGCCGTCTGCTCGACGACGGGGGATACGGGCGCTCCGCCGATTTCCGCACCAGCGAGCGGGTGGCACTGTTCGAGGGCGTGGAGCGGCTGGCCGGCATGCGCCCGCTGGGCCGCCGTACCGCCCTGCGTGCATCCTTCGCCGAGCTGGGCCCGGAGGCTGCCGTGGACCCCGCCCGGCTCGGCCTGCCCGACCCTGCCCACCGGGGGCACCCTGCCGCCCGGACCGTCCCGTACCACGCGGAGCTGGAGCTGGACTGGGTGTACGGCTGGTCGCTCACCGAGGGCCGGGCCCGGGCGGTGCCCGAGCACGTGGCGTACTGGGACCTTCCGCAGGGCCCCGGCCGGGCACGGGTGGTCTACGAGTCCTCGAATGGCTGCGGGCTCGGAAACAGTCGCCAGGAGGCTGCGCTCTACGGGTTGTTCGAGGTGGCGGAGCGGGACGCCTTCCTGATGGCGTGGTACGCGCGCACGCCGCTGGCCGGCATTGCGCTGCCCGCCGACGACCGGCTGGTGACCGCCCTGGCCTCGCGCGCCGCGCTGATGGGATACCGGTTGAGCCTGCTGGACGCCACCAACGACCTCGGTATCCCGGCGGTGGTCGCGCTCTGCCGCTACGAGGGGAGCCACCCCGATGCTCCCCGCGCGTTCCTGGCCGCCGGAGCCCACCACGATCCGCGCGCCGCGATCCGCTCGGCGGTGGCGGAGGTCGTCACGAACGTCCAGGACGCCGTGCACCGGCCGGCCGGGCCGGGCGGGCCGCGCGATCCGGAGCGGCTTCGCCCCATGCTCCGGCGGCCCGAGCTGGTGGTCGACCTCGACGACCACGTGGGCCTGAACACCCTGCCGGAGGCGCAGCCCCGGCTGGAGTTCCTGTTCGCCGGCTTCCGGGAGGTCCCCTGGCAGGAACGGTGGCCGGGCGCTCCCACGCCGGTGGCCGACCTCACCCGGCTGCTGACGGAGACGGTCGCGCGACTGGCCGCCGAGGGGCTGGAAGTGGTCGTCGTGACGCAGGACGAGCCCGGGATCCGGGACCGGCTCGGGCTGCACTGCGCCAAGGTGATCGTGCCCGGCACCCTCCCGATGACGTTCGGCCATGTCAACCGCCGCACGCTCGGGCTGCCCCGGCTGCTGGAGGTGCCACACCGGCTGGGGCGCACCGCCCGTCCACTGCGCCACGACGAACTCCCCCTGTACCCGCACCCGTTCCCGTGAGGACGATCCGATGACCGAAGACCCGTACGCGTCCGCGTCCCCCGTGGGGGCGGGAGCGCCCGCCGCTGGGACAGCAGCCCTCGCACCGGCTCCGGCGGGAGGCTGGCAGAGCCTGCACCTGACCTTGCACACCGACGGCGCGGACACCGATGCCTTCGTCACGGGGGCGCTCGCCCCGCTGATGGACGGCCGGTACGGGCCGAACGGCGGCGCCTGGTTCTTCATCCGCTACCACGAGGGCGGACCCCATCTGCGGATCAGGTTCCGCGGCGCAGGATCCACCGGAGACGCGGCTGAGGACGCGGCCGAACTCGCCGCGGAACTCGCTCTCTTGGCCGCCGGGACCACTCCCGTGACCGGCTCCTGGCCCGGCCGGCACGGGGAGGTGCGCGCGGTGCCGTACGAACCGGAGACCGAGCGCTACGGCGGGCCGGCCGCGCTCCCGGTGACAGAGGAAGTGTTCGTGCACTCGACACGCGCGGCCGTGGCCGCCCTGCGCGCCGTACCCGGACGGGCCGACCGGCTGCGGCTCGCCCTGGACCTCGCCCACGGCACGGCGTACGCCCTGGGTCTGGACGAACTGGCCTCGGCGGGCTGGCTGCGCCGGCACGCCGCCTCCTGGCGCTGGGCCGCCGAAGTGCGGCCGCTACCCGGAGCCGCTGTCCACACCCGCGTCAACACGGTGTTCGCTGCCCAACGTACGAACCTGGGGCTGCGCGCCCGGGCGGTCCGGGCGGGGCTGGACGACGGCTCCGCCGCGCCCTGGCTCGCGGAGTGGACCCGGCAAGTACGAGCGGCCGACGCCCGGTTGCGTACGGCCGTGCTCCCCGCGGACCGGCCGGGCGCGCCGGTGCGGACGCACCGCCGGCTGTGGGTGTGGGCCTCACAACTCCACATGCTGTTCAACCGGTTGGGAGTCACTCCTGACGAGGAACGTGCCGTCTGCCGGCTCGCGGGCCGCGCTCTGCTGGAGACGGGGGACGAGGACGGCTTCTTCGGCGCCGGCCCGCGCGCGGCCGACTACCAGTACCTGGAGCAGAGCAAGTTCCAGATCGGTCGTGCACAGGACACCGCGGTACGGAGCATCGCGCGGCCCGGACTCCCGTCCGAGTACCGGCCGGAGGCCGTACGCCCCCTCCCCGCGGCCTCGTTGCCGGAGCTGTCCCTCGCCGAGGCGCTGCGCCGCCGCAGCTCGGCGCGCGGGGCGCTGCGGGGGCCGCTCACCGAGCAGGAGCTGGGCGGGGTGCTGTGGCACGCCCACGCGCCGAGCCATGTTTCCCGGCAGTCCCTGGCCGACGGCACCGAGCGCACCGTGCACCACCGCCCGTACCCGAGCGCAGGCGCCCTGTACAGCGTCCGGGTACGGCTCCTGGCGCTCGCCGTGGCGGGACTGGCTCCCGGCACCTACCACTGCATGCCGGAGCGGCGGTCACTGGTCGCCCTCGGACCCGCACCGGACCTGGCCGACCTCAAGGCGTTGTCTTCGTACCTCTCCCGCCCGGCCGACGACCCGGACTCCGTCGGGATCGACGAGGCACCGGCCGTGCTGGCGGTCCACCTGGACCTCGGGCTGCTCCGCCGCCGCTACGGGCTGCGGGCGCTGCGGCTGGGCCTGCTGGAGGCCGGACACCTGGCCCAGACCCTGCAGCTCACGGCCGGGACGTTCGGGCTGGCCACGATTCCGCTCGGTGGCCTGCACGACGACCTGGCGCATGAGCTGCTGGGCCTTGACGATCTCGACGAGCCGATCCAGTACCTACTGCCGCTCGGGCGGCTGGACCCGCCGGCCGGCATTTCCGACGCCGGTCGGCGGGCGTAAGCGGGGCACCTTCACCTCCCCGGCCCGGGCGACCGGGGCACGGCCGTCCGGCGATGCCTGATGTTGACGGCCGAAGCCTTGGCCAGCGTCAACGGGTTCAGGAAACGCACCGGACCGATCAGGCGCTGCCCGAACAGGTGCATGTGCCGCGCCAGCGCCTCATCGCGTGCTGCCGCCGAGAACACCAGCCGCTCCACGGGATTGAACGGGCGGGCCTTGGCGAAGTCGGCGGCCAGGGACTGGTGACCGCGCAGCCGGCGCTGGTGTCTGCGTGCGTACACCACGAGTGACCGGTCGAGGTCGCCCCGACCGGTTGCGGCCGGGGCGACCGCGTCTGCCAGCCAGCGCGCGGACTCCAGGGCCCACCCGCATCCCACTCCCCACAGGGGATCGCCGGTCAGGGCGGCGTCGCCGATGAGCGCGACGCCCGGTGCAGTCGGCTTGCGGCTGTGGAGCGGGTAGTCGACCGTGCCGATGATCTTCGAGACGCGCTCCGCGGAGTCGATGGGCGGTGCCTCGGGGAGGGCGCGTACGAACGCGAAGAAGCTGCCTTCCAGGTCTTCTCGGAAGGCCGGCAGCCGCTGCTTGTCCGGGAGCACCGCGAGGACCGTCACCCCGTCGTCGTTGGGAAACGCGTACGCCATGTCGGGCTCGAGGAACCAGGTCTGACCGATCCCGCCGTGCAGCGGAAGGTTGCGGAAGTGCGCGAGATAGCCGAACCGCGTGTTCTCGTACTGCCGGGCGGGCACCCCGGCGAACTTCGCCACGGCCGAGTCCTTGCCGTCGGCGCCGACCACGAGGCGGGCCCGGATCTCACGCTCGCCCTGCGGTGTCGAGACGCGCACCCCGACCGTTCGCCCGGCTTCCCCGACCAGCCCGGTCACCTGGTGGCCGAGGAGCAGATCGACGCCAGGGGTCCGTGCCGCTCGGGACCTGATCAACGGGTCGAGGGTGCTGCGGCGGATGTTGTACGCGTGGGGCAGCTCGGGGCCCGCCGGTGCGGCCCTCGGCTCGATCCATCCCCAGCGGGTGTACCAGCGGGCCTCGTTGCGGACGGCTCCCGCCTTCTCCAGAGCGGGGACGAGGCCGAGTTCGTCGAGTACCGGGTAGGCGTTGGCCGTGATGGAGTGGGTGCACAGCACCTTGTACGCCTCAGGATCCGAGCGGCGTTCCAGCAGTGCGACGCGGACACCGCGTCGGGCCAGCAGGATCGCCGCGGCGCTCCCGGCGAGGCTGGCTCCGCTGATGACGACGTCGTAGTCGTACCCCGCGCTCTCAGGCTTGGTCATGCGCTGATCGCCCCCCTTCGGGGTGTGATGCCGTTCGTGGCCATGGTGCTGTGCCACTGCAGTCGGGCGCATGACCGATTGTCAAGAGTTCTTGGGGCGAGCCAAGTTGTGAACCTGGGAACCGATGCCACGGCGGGGCGGCACACTCACACTCCCGTGCCCCGCCATGGCTTCGGTGGCCCCGAATCGGCTCTGGCCGCTCAGCTCACGCGTTCGATGCGTGCGCGGCGGATCAGGTTCTTGCCCGGCTCCCGGACCTTGTCGAAGGCCGCATTGTTCAGCAGGACACAACTGCCCGACGGACCGTTCACCGTCACCGTCGTCGACTGACCGTTGTCCAGATTGGTCACCTTCAGCTTCGTCCCCACCGGGAACGTCCCACTGCTCGCCGCCGGCACACCCCCCTCACCCGACAGCGTCACCGTCGACCCCGGACACACCACCTGCCCGGTGGCCGGCGGCACCTTCACACCCGCCGCACCGGACGCACCCGTCGCAGGGGCCGGTGCGCCGGCGCCACCAGCCACTCGCTCGATGCGTGCGCGGCGGATCAGGTTCTTGCCCGGCTCCCGGACCTTGTCGAAGGCCGCATTGTTCAGCAGGACACAACTGCCCGACGGACCGTTCACCGTCACCGTCGTCGACTGACCGTTGTCCAGATTGGTCACCTTCAGCTTCGTCCCCACCGGGAACGTCCCACTGCTCGCCGCCGGCGCACCCGCCTCACCCGACAGCGTCACCGTGGACCCCGGGCACACGACGTCGGGGACGGCGGCATTGCCGGTCGCCATCGTGGCGACGACCCCTCCGGTCGCAAGGGCTCCCGCGACGACAGAGAGCACGAGCTTCTTCTTGAGACTCATAGTCCGTTTCCTGGACACTGGCACTCCTCGATCCGATGGACGCTTTTCCCACCCCACGTCCTGCATACGGGTCGACGTCACGGGCCAGTTCAGTCTTGTCGCCTCCTCACAAATCGGCCGTGCGGAGGTTTGGTGCGCTGCATGAGGGTCATGCGCCGGGCTCGTGGATCATGGTCTGCGTACAAAGAAGCAGGTCAACACCCCAACGCCGATGGGTTCGACGTGTGTGCCGCATTCACCTCGACCGTCCGGGTCAAGCGGGGGGCGACGCGGCCACAGGCACCCTTAAGGTTCAGTTGATCTGCCCTTAACCAACCCTGGGGGCTGGTCACCGGCGCCAGAACAGGTGGTGCGTCACGCCGATCGGGCTGGGCACGACCTCCAGGTGGAACCGGTCGAGCAGCTCATCGGGGGACTCCCAGCGTCGTACCGGGCTCCGGTCGGCATCCGGCAGCCCAACGGGCGCAGGCCCCCGGGCACGCCTACCCTGATACGGCAACCCGCCGGCACCCGCCAGATCCTGCGGTCAGCGCGGGGCACGTCCGGCTCAGCCCAGCTGCGAAAGGCGGTTCCGACATGGCCACCAGGTCTGACGCTCCCGTTCTCGACACGCTCGCCGCGATGACCGTCGACTCCATCGAGCACTGCAACATGGACGAGAAGACACTCATCATCACGCGCATCGCCGCCCTCGTGGCCATGGACGCACCGGCCATCTCCTACCTGGCCCACATCAACCCCGCGGTCAAGGCCGAGTTCACCGTCGAGCAGCTGCAGGACGTGCTCGTCGCGATCGCCCCTGTCGTGGGCACAGCACGTGTCATGTCGGCCGCGGGCCACATCGCCCAGGCATTCGGCGTCGCCATTGCACTGGCCGAGACAGAAGCGGAAGCCATAGCCAACGCCGAGGCCGAGAGCCGCAGCAAGTCCTGATCCATCTGTTCCCGACGGGCATGCGCGCCGGCCCGCGCACTGGAAGATCGGTCATCGTGCGGTGCGCAGCGTGAGGATGTACGCCGCGGTGAGCGCCACGGCAGGATCTTCGTCACGTGACAGATCCGTCAGGGCACGTGAGGCCGTGGTTCCCGGGATGTCCGCGAACGCCTGCGCCAGTCGTCGGCGTGCGGCCGATTCGTCGGGGCCGTGCGGGAGGCGCTCGACGAGCAGCGTGGCGATCCGATCGGCCGACTCGGGACTGCTCGCCAACGCGCTCAGTGCATCGGCCGCGTCGACGTCGTTCGTCCCCTCGACGATCATTTCGATGAGCGTCGGGACCGCGTCGGCCACTCCACGTGCTCCGAGGGCCAGCGCTGCATGCCTGCGGACCGTGGTGTCCGAGCTCGTGAGAGCGCCCTCCAGCAGGGCGACCGCCGAGTCGTCCGGAATCTCGGCGATGGACCGGACGGCCCGTTCCCGTACCTCGGCTGCCGGTGAGGTCAAGCCCTGCGCCAACAGTTCCAACGCGCCATCGCCTGATTGCGCCACCGCCCATCGAAGGGCTCCGGCGACGTTGGGATCCGTCTCGCTCAGCGCTGCCTCGACAAGGGCTTCCACGGGCACCGGCACCTGTTCGGCCGAGGACAACGCGGCGCGCTGGCGTCTCCCGGCGCTCTCCGAGCCCAGCGCATGCAGGAGTGCAACGGTCTGGAGAACGTCCTCCCAGTCGGCGGGCTCCGCGGCTCCGATCCGGCGGAGTCGCGTGAGCAGTGCCGTCTCGACGGCGATGCGTTCCTGCGTCTGGCGGATGAGGTCGTCGACGAGTTCCGAGGGCCTGAAGCCGGGGTCGTCCAAGGCGCGCGCGACATCACGCAGCGACAATCCCAACGACCTCAGGCTCTCGACGTGGAAGATCCGCCGGATGTCCTCGCCGGAGTACTCCCGATACCCGGACACGGTACGTCCGGTCGGCCGCACCAGGCCGAGCGAGTCGTAGTGTCTGAGCATGCGGGCGCTGACCCCGGACCGCCTGGCCACATCACCGATCAACACTGCCTACGCTCCTCCTGGCCGGTCCTGCAGGGCTGCCACGCGCTTCGCCTCCTCGATCGCCGACTCGAATCCGGCATCCGGGTCGCGCAGCAGCCGTTCCGTGGCTACCGCATGGTGACGCACGCGAGGGTCGAGATCCGTCATCGCAGCACGCAGGGTCGGCAGGACGGCCTCGCCGAGGGCGATCAGGGCCCGGCTGAGGCTCAACTGCGTCTCACGCCCGCCTCGCCCCAGCTGCGTCGCCAGCGCTCCGGCCAGCTCGGCCTCCTCGCCTTCGGGCACGAGCACAGCAGCGGCCCGCCAGGCGCTCCGCGCCACCTCTTCGTCACCGTCGGACAGGAGCGCCCTGGTGATCGCCGGCCACGCCTGCCGTTCCCCGATCTTGGACAACGTGTGCAAGGCCTGGCTTCGTGCCTGCGGCCGCTCGGAGCGGAGCTCGGCGACGAGCCGTGGGACCGTCAGGGAGGCCGGGTGACGGGTGAGCGCCCACGTGAGCATCTCGCGCACGTAGAACTCCGGCTCGATCGCACACCGCTCGACGAGCTTCTCGACGGACCGCGCGTCCGGGATCGAGCCGGCCGCGAGCGCTGCCCGCAGCCGCACTGACGAGCGGCTGTCTTCCAGCCCCTGGAGGGCCCTCGCCGTATCGGTGTCCTGTTCTGCCGTGGTCATCGGAACCACCTCCTAGACGGCAGTGAAGACCTTGTCACCGTGTCAAGGTCAAGACGAGGACGGATCCCGCACGCCCCCTACCTCCTGGGTGCTCCTCACCCGTCCGGCGCCGCTCAGCCGGGTCCTGCCGGATTCCTCTGCTAGAAAGACGGTGACACAGCGTCAGGCAATGGAGGCGGACGGTATGACCGATTCGGCGGACGCGCGCGAGGCCGACCGTGCGCTCAAGGCGAAGCACCGGACGATGTGGGCGCTCGGCGACTACCCGGCCGTCGCCACCCGGGTCGTCTCGGCGCTCGGGCCCGTGCTGGTGGAGGCCTGCGGGGTGAAACCCGGCGACCGCGTGCTCGACATCGCCGCCGGATCGGGGAACGCCGCCATTCCGGCCGCATTGGCCGGCGGCGATGTGGTCGCGTCCGACCTGACGCCCGAGCTGCTGGACGTGGGGCGGCGGGAGGCCGCGGCGCGCGGCGTCGAGCTGCGCTGGCAGGAGGCCGACGCCGAGGCGCTGCCCTTCGCCGACGGCGCGTTCGACACGGTCATGTCCTGCGTCGGGGTCATGTTCGCCCCGCACCACCAGGAGAGCGCCGACGAACTCGTCCGAGTCTGCCGGCCGGGCGGCACGATCGGGCTGGTCAACTGGACCCCGGAGGGGTTCATCGGGCAGATGTTCGCCGCCATGAAGGGCTACGCGCCGCCTCCGCCGCCGGGGGCGCAGCCGCCGCCGCTGTGGGGGCGTGAGGATCACGTGCGTGCGCTCCTCGGCGACCGTGTCACCGGGGTAGAGGCACGTCGGCAGGCCATCCGCGTGGACCTCTTCGAGAGGCCCGAGGACTTCCGCGAGTTCTTCAAGGCCACCTACGGACCGACGATCGCGGTCTACCGGAACATCGCCGACGACCCGGAGAAGACCGCTGCCCTGGACCGGGCCCTCGACGAACTGGCGGACGGCGCGCTCCGGGACGGGACGATGGAGTGGGAGTACCTCCTGGTCACCGCGCGCCGGGGCGGTGCCGCACCCGCCTGAGAAGGCCGCGTCGGCAGGATGTCGGTCGTCCGGCGGGACTGTCGGTGATCCATGGGCGATGTGTCGGTGGCTGCTGGAACCGTGGGTGTCGAGTTGCCCAAGGGGGCAGCTGCAACCGCCCTGAGCAAGGAGCCCCTCGCCATGTCGTCCACACCGCGCTGGAACGTCCGACGACTGCCGGGTGCCGATGGCCGCGTCTTCCTGGTCACCGGCGGCAACGCCGGCATCGGGTACTTCGTCGCGGAGCAGCTGTCGGCGACCGGAGCCACCGTCGTACTCGGCAGCCGCGATCCCGCCAGGGCCCAGGTCGCGACGGCCTCGATCCGTGCGCGTGTCCCCGGGGCACGGGTGCGGGCCGTACGGCTGGACCTCGCCGACCTCTCGTCGCTCGAGACAGTGGTGGAGTCACTGGATGTGGAACGCCTTGACGCGGTGGTCCACAACGCCGGTGTCGCGCTCGACGACCCGCCGCGCAGGGAGACCGCGGACGGTCACGAGCTCATGTTCGGCACGAACCACCTCGGGCACTTCGTCTTGACCCAGTGGGTGATGCCACTGCTGTCGGCTGCGCCGGCGGCCCGCGTCGTGACCATGGGCAGCTTCGCGGCGAAGTCCGAGCGGCTCGACCTCGACGACCTGCAGTCCCGGAAGGACTACCAGCCCAAGCGCACCTACGGGCGCTCCAAGCTGGCACAGATGTACTTCGGCGTCGAACTCGACCGCCGCCTGCGGGCTGCGGGCAGCAGGGTGGCGAGCGTGGTGGTCCATCCCGGCGGCGCGCTGGACTCCCTGACCCCGTCACGTCCCCCGATCCATGTGCGGACCACCGCCACACGGCTGAGCGCGGCACCTGCGGCCCTCCTCGTCCAGGGCAAGGACGCCGGCGCATGGCCCGCGGTCCGGGCGGTGCTCGACCCGGACGTGCGTGGAGGCCAGCTCTGGGGACCGCGCGTCTTCGGCCTGCGCGGCGAGCCCCGACGTGAACCGGTGTGGAACCACCTGGCCGACCCGTCCGTCGCGACACGGCTGTGGGACGCAAGCTGTGATCTGACCGGCGCCGACCTCAGCACCACCTCCGGATAGCTGAGGCTCAGGCGCATGTGTGGTCCGGGCCCGGGCACCAGGGGACGAACAGCCCGCCCGTTGCCTTCAGGCCTTCGCGGCGGTCAAGAGCCGGGCAGGCGATCGGCCGGTGACGAGTGCCTCCCACTCCTCCCGTGTCGGGCCGTCGTGCTGCGGTGAGAAGTCCGGGTGGGCAGCCAGCCAGGCGGTCACGTGTCGGTCCACCTCGTCGGTGCCGTAGGCCTCGTCGGCCGGTCGCACGAGATGGCGTACCTGGGCCCGGGCCCTCATGACGACGGGATCGTCGAAGGCGCAGGCGCCCAGGGCGGCAGCCCGCCGATCCGAGGCCGGTGAGCTCTCGGCGAGGCGTTGCTCGGTGGCGCGGTCGGCCGTCACCTGCGCATCGAACCACGGGCGGAGGGCCTGTGCCGTCCAGGTGTGGTAGCCCATGGGGTCCTCGGCGAACTGGTCGACATGAGTGGCGATGTGCTGGGCGATGCGAAGGCCGAGGGACACTCCATGGCCCGAGGTGGGGTTGGTGTGGACGAGGCTGTCCCCGGCGTTGACCAGGCCGGTGACGACAGGCCCCTCGTCGTCGGCGAGGGCGATCCAGCGGTTGTCCAGGCCGGCCATCGGCAAGACGTCCGACTGCGGGTCGGGATCCAGGTCGAGCCAGGCGGCGGTGGCGGGGAAGCGGCGTGCGGCGGCCTCGAACACGGCCGGCTCGGTGAGCGCGCCGCGGGTCGGATCACCCGTGGAGAGCACCAGGTTCACCGCGAAGGTGTCGTTGTCGGACGGAAAGACGCCGGCGATCGCGAACGGCGCGGCCGAGCCCGTCTTCACCCGCCCGGGGTCACGCGGGCCGTCGGCACGCAGGCGGTACCAGCGGCACAGATAGGCGATCCCGGCGCGGTGGCTGTCGACCACGGGCGCGCGGCAGCCGGCCGCGATCAGCCAGGCGGGGACCGGCGAGCGACGCCCGGCCGCATCGACGACGAGGTCCGCCTGGTACGTTTCCGTGCCCACCTGCACGCCGGTGACCCGCGCAGGGCTGCCCTCCCCGAAGACGAGGGCGCGCACGCGGCAGCCTGACCGCACTTCAACGGTGCGTTCCCGCCGCACGGCCGCGGTCAAGGCGGCCTCGAGCACGATGCGGCGGGTCCGCAGGGTCACCAAGTCCTCGTCGCCGGCCCGATACGGCGGGTGCTCACCGAACCAGTCGAACTCGTGGTACTCCCGGGCTCCGCGTGCCAGCAGATCCGCGTAGACATCTGGGGATTCGGCGTGCAATACGGTGCGTACGGGCGCGAGGAGCGAGTGGGGTTGGACGGCCTGCGGTATTCGGGGCCTGTCCCAGTGGAAGAAGTCCCGGTCCAGGTCCTCGCCGGCCTGTCGCGCGTCCTGCTCGAACAAGGTGACCGTGTGGCCACGCCGCCCCAGCATGAGCGCCGTCCCCAGCCCGCTGATACCCCCACCGATGACCGCAACCCGCGCCACTGAACTCCCCTTCGCGTCGTGTTGCGGCACGAGCCTACTGCTTGGCGATCTACGTACGTGTGCGGGGTACGGGCCGAGTGCTCAGTCCGTCGGCCGGGCCGGCTCGCTCTGCCCGCCGCCGAACACCTCCTGGACGATCTTCTGCTTCACGTTCTCGAACGCCCCGGCCATGGCGGCCAAGTCGAGCTCGGCGTCCCCCATGGTCAGCGAGCCGGTCAGGGTCTTGCTGCCGTCGGGGGTGCTGTACATCAGCGCCGCCCAGCCCCAGAAGCCGCCGTTGTGCTGGAGGATGGTGCCCCCGTCGTCCGTCTCCTCCACGAACACCCCCAGGCCGTAGCCCATCTTGGGGTGCGGCGTGCGCATCTCGGCGAGCAGGGGGGCCGGCAGGAGCCTGCCGCTCATCAGCGCGGAGAAGAACGTGTGGAGGTCCTGGCTGGTCGAGATCATGTCACCGGCGGCGGAGATCCAGGAGGGGTTGAATCGGGTGGTGTCGGCCACCTTCCACTGGCCGGCGTCCTCGTACGCGTAGTAGCCGTGGGCGTGCGGCTCGGGGATCTCCGGCGACGCGTCCGGCACCACGGTGCCGGTCAGCCCGAGCGGACCCAGGACGAGCCGCTGCATCTCCTCGGCGTAGGAGCGGCCGGTGACGCTCTCGATCAGCAGCCTGGCCACCACATAGTTGGTGTTGGAGTAGCTCCAGTCCGCCCCCGGCTCGAACCGCGCAGGCTTGGACAGCGCCATCCGGACCAGCTCCTCGGGCTGGTAGGTGCGGAACTGATTGTCCATCCACTCCTTGCCCATCCCGGGGACTCCACCGGGCACGACCGTCCCGTCGTCGTAGACCTCGCCGGTGAAGCTGAACAACCCGCTGGTGTGCTGGAGCAGCATCCGGACCGTGATCCGTCGGTCAAGACCGAACTCGGGCAGGTGGTCGTCCGCCGGGGTGTCCAGCCCGATCCTCCCCTCGGCCACCAGTTGCAGCACCAGGGCCGCAGTGAAGGTCTTGGTGATGCTGCCGACCCGGAAGTGCCCGTCGGTCGGCGGCTTGGCGGTCTCGCCCAGCTTGCGCACCCCTGCGTTGCCGACCCACTGGCCCCGCTCGTCGTGCACGCGCAGCTGCACTCCGGCGAAACCGGAATCGACGATCTCCTGGATGGCCTTCTGCAGCTCCGGGCGATGGGGCCCGGCAGCGGTGTTCTCGGCGGTGTGGAGGGACTCGCCCATGGTCATTCCTCGTCTCATGATGGGAGGTGCACGGCACGGCTCGAGAGCGCAACGGCGGTCCGGGGAGCTCTCGTTGCGCCGTCGAGCAGCCATGGAGTGAGCGTGCACCCTGCCCCAAGGTCAAGGTCAACCCTGCGGTCAGCGGGCAAGAGGCGGCCCCGCAGCCGCGGCCGGGCGAGGTGGCTCTCGACGGAAGGAGGACGGGGCGGCCGGTTGCGGACCTGCCGTCAGCTCGGGGCGTCTGCCTGAGGCAGCAGGTCGACGAGGAAGCGTTGGGCGGGTTGGTCACCGCAGGGCTGCTGGACGGCCTCGGCGCCCGCGGCCGTCTCGCCGCCGACGATTCCCAGGCAGAGTCCGGTGTGCGCGCGCCTCAGGCGGTAGCCCTCCGCTGTGGTGCCGAACCGCTCGATCCGGAAGAACTGTGCATCCTTGTCGGCCAGGCAGTTGCCCTGCGGCTCCACCAGCCCTTTGGCGGGGCCGCTGTCGAGGATGGTGAGACAGCCCATCGCCTTGCTCGCCGGATGCTCCCACTTGATGTTGGCCAGGTCGTCGCCGTCGGGCTGCAGGAACGAGCGCGGGCCAGGGTCCGCACAGGGGCGCTGCACAGCCACCTCGGATCGGTATCGCCCGGAGCGTTCCTTCCCCGCCGTGAGGCACAACTCCGGGTTCGGTGCGGGACGGATGCGGGCCCAGCTCCCGGCGGAGACCACGGGGAGGAGCGCAGCTCGGCGGTTGGCGGGGGCACCCGTGACGCGTGGGTCCGGGGTCGTGAGCTCCCTGATCAGCAGAGCGCCGGCCGCGAGAGCTCCCGCCAGCGCCACGGCGGCCACCACGATCACGGTCCGCCTCCGGTGGCCGGTTCCCGTTGGCGCAGACTGTTCCCCGGTGTCGCGGCCGCCACCGGCATCCGCAGGAGCGTCCCCGCTCGCCAGGAGCTCCCAGACCGCGATCCACTCCGCCGATCTGTCCTCTTCACCGCAGGCACGGACGAACGCGGCGACGGTCTCGCGGCGGGGCAGAGTGCGCCTGCGCAGGAGGTCGGCGACCGTGCTTCGGGGCAGGACGTCGCCCCGGGCGACGGCCCGGCTCTCCAGCTGCCGCAGGGTCAGGCCGGACCGGGCCTTGAGCCCTCGCAACGCCGCCGTGAACTCGTCGGCGCTGCGTATGTCGGCGGGCTGTAACTCGATCTCATCCATCCGACCAGGAGTAGTGCACAGGACGACGGCGGGCAACGGGTTCCCCGGCCGACCGGACGAAGTCCTGGAGTCGTCGTCTCGCGGGCGGAGAAGTTCTGAACCGTGCGGGTGCGAGGTTTCCGCGACGCGCCGGTTTCGGCGCCCTTGTCTCGTCGCCGGGACACCCCACCAGCTCCCCGCCCTGACAGCGCTGCGCCGTTTTGCCCCGTGCACGTCCGGCTCACGCGCTTTCGCTGCTCCTGGCTGTTTTGTCTGGACCTCAAACGCTTCCGGTCTGTTAACTGCCCTTGGAGAGCGCCGTTCACTGCTCTCCCAGGGCGCGCGGAGGACAGTCCGACCCAGCTGCGAATACCCCGCGCCGAACACAGCACGCATCACGGGGGATGATCTCATTGCGTTCGTTAGGCCGTTCCGCTGCGCAGGAAAGCCCGAGGCCGGCGCAGAAGCACCGATCCGCCGATGCCCCCGGCATCGGGCAGGTCGACGTGGCGTTGCCCGCCGAGGAGGCCCAGGCCCTGCCCCGGCGCGCCGCTGAGCTCGGTGTCACCGTCAACACCCTGGTCCAGGGCGCCTGGGCGGTGCTCCTCGCCGGGCTCACGGGCCGGGACGACGTGGTCTTCGGGGCCACCGTCTCCGGACGCCCGCCCGCCGTCGCCGGTGTCGAGTCGATGGTGGGCCTGTTCATCAACACCCTTCCGGTACGCGTCCGTTGCACTCCGGGAATGTCGTTCGCGCAGGTCCTGTCCACGCTCCAGGAGCGGCAGGCAGCCCTGCTCGACCACCACCACCACAGCCTGTCCGCGATCCAGCAGGCCACCGGCCTGAAGGAGCTCTTCGACACCCTCGTGGTGTTCGAGTCCTACCCGGTCGACCGGGCCGCGGCCGCCGACGCCGGTACGGCGGCCGGGATCGCCATCACCGGTCTGCGCCCGTTCACCGGCACCCACTACCCGCTGACGCTGATGGCGGGCATGGATCCGTACTTGTGCCTGTCGCTCCAGTACCAGCCGTCCGCGCTCGACCGGGCCACGGTCGACCACATCGCTGCGCGCCTGCCGGACGTCCTGCGCCTCGCCCTGACCGCCCCCGATTCGCCGATGGCTCTGGCCGACGTCCTGGCCCCGGCTGACCGCGACCCCTTCCGCAGTGGTCCCGCGGACACGAGGGCGCCGGTTCCGGCAGCGACGCTGCCACAGCTCTTCGAGCGGCAGGCGGCGACAACACCGGACGCAACGGCGCTGGTCCACGACGGCGCCGCCCTGTCGTACGCGGAGATCAACGCGCGCGTCAACCGCCTGGCCCGGGAACTCGCCGCCCGGGGCGCGGGCCCGGAAACCGTGGTGGCGATCGCGCTACCACGCTCCCCCGAACTGATCGTGGCCATGCTCGCGGTCCTCAAGGCGGGCGCAGCCTATCTGCCGGTCGACCCCAAGTACCCCAGCAGCCGCCTGGACTTCATCCTCGGCGACGCCGCCCCCGCCCTGATCCTGACCGACACGGCGACGACCGGCGCACTGCCCGGGACCACGGCCCCGATCCTGCACTTGGACGACCTCGACGTGTCCCGTCGGCCCGGCGGCAACCCGGCCACCACCGACGGGACCGGTCCCCGGACGTTGGCATACGTGATGTACACCTCCGGCTCCACCGGCACCCCCAAGGGCGTCCTGCTCGACCACGCCACCATCACCAACGGCATCCACCACCTCGCCCACCAGACCGGCATCCGAGCGGGCTCACGCGTGCTGGCCTCCACCTCCATCAACTTCGACGTCTCCGTCTTCGAGATCTTCACCAGCCTCTGTCACGGCGCCACCGTCGACCTCGTGCAGGACGTCCTCGAGCTCACCGAACGCGACACCTGGACCGGCAGCCTCATCAGCACCGTCCCCTCCGCCTTCGCCGAACTCCTCGACCGGATCACCCCCACCACCTCCGTCGACACGCTCGTCTTCGCAGGCGAAGCTCTGCCGTCGACACTGGTGGAGCGGGTGCGGGAGGCGTTCCCCGGCGTCCGGATCGTCAACGCCTACGGTCAGACGGAGTCCTTCTACGCCACCACCTTCACCACCGACGGCACCCGGACCGGTGTGGGCAGCGCACCCATCGGCACCCCGCTGCCCGCCGTGCGCGCGTACGTGCTCGGCCCGTGGCTGAAGCCCGTTCCCCCGGGCGTCGTCGGCGAGTTGTACGTTGCCGGCGAGCTGGCCCGCGGCTATCGCGGCCGGGCGGCCCTGACCGCCGAACGCTTCCTCGCCGACCCCTACGGCCCGCCCGGCTCCCGCATGTACCGCACCGGCGACCTCGCCCGCCGGAACGGCGACGGACAGTTGGAGTACGCGGGGCGCACCGACACCCAGATCAAGATCCGCGGCTTCCGCGTGGAACCCGGCGAGGTCGAGGCCGCGCTCATCGCCCATCCCGACGTGACCAGGGCAGCAGTCGTCGCGAGGGATGCACCCACCGGGAGGCAATTGATCGCCTACGTGACGGGGGCAACCGTCGACGGCGGGACGCTGCGCGCGTTCGTGGCGCCGCGGCTGCCCGAGTTCATGGTCCCGTCGGCCTTCGTGGTCCTGGACCGGCTCCCGCTGACCCCCAACGGCAAGCTGGACCGCGCCGCTCTGCCCGCGCCGGACCCCACCGTGGGCACGGACGCGTACCGGGCCCCGCGCACTGCACACGAGGAGACGCTGTGCGCCCTGTTCGGGGAGGTACTGGGTGTGGAGCGGGTCGGCATCGACGACGACTTCTTCGCCCTCGGCGGTCATTCGCTGCTGATCGTGCGCCTGCTCGCCCGTATGGACGCCGAACTCGACGTGCGCGTCGGGGTGCGGGACTTCCTCACCGCCCCGCGCCCTGGCGACCTCGCCGGGCTCGTCGCCGGCGATACGGCGGGCCGGGCACCCGGCTCCCCCGCCGTGGTGCCGCCGTCGGAGGCGCGGCTCGCGCCCGGCCTGCGCTTCCCGGATGCCGGGGGCTTCGGCGCGCCACCGCGGCACGTACTGCTCACCGGCGCCACCGGGTTCGTCGGCGCGTTCCTGCTGCGGGAGCTCCTCGCGCAGACCGACGCGCAGGTGCACTGCCTGGTGCGCGCGGATGCGGAGACGGCCGGACGCGCGCGCCTGCACGCCGTGTTGGACTCGTACGGCATCGACGTGGGGGCGGACGCCGAGCGCGTGCGCATCGTTCCCGGCGACCTCGCGCAGGACGGCCTCGGCATCGGCGCGGCCCGCTGGGGCACGCTGCAGGACGAGCTGGACACGATCGTCCATGCGGGCGCGTACGTGCACCACCTGTCGGCGTACGAACGTCTGAAGGCGGCCAACGTGGAGGGCACGCGGGCGCTGCTGCAGCTCGCGGCCGCGGGCAGGCCGAAGCGCTTCCACTACCTGTCCACGCTGGGAATCTTCGGGCACGGCCCGACGCCGAGGCTGATCACCGAAGGCTCTGCGATCGAAGAGGCGCGACACATGGCCGCCGACGGCTACCTGGCGAGCAAGTGGGTGGCCGACATGATGGTCAAGGAAGCCGTCGCCCGCGGTGCGTCCGCCCGCGTGTACCGGCTCGGCCGCATCTGGGCGGAATCGGAGCGGGGCGCCATCAACCCGGACGACATGTTCTGCCGCCTGCTGGTCAGCTGCGCCGCCCTCGGCTGCCACCCGGAGGACACGGCGCTGCAGGCCGATCTGCTTCCCGTCGACATCGCGGCCCGCGCCCTCGTGGCCCTCGCCCTGACCGACGAAGGCCCGGAGTCCGCCGCCGTGCACCATCTGCATCACCCCGGGAAGACCGGCGCGGACGCCTTCCTGCGCGTCTTCGACGAGTGGCGGGGGACGCAGTCGGAGCCGGTGGGGCTCGGCACGTGGCTGCGCCGCCTCAGGCAGGCGAGCGAGGCCGGGCGCGACCTGCCGTTCCTGCCGTACCTCGACGTGTTCCAGCAGCACGTCGAGCAGATGGAGAACGCCGCGGGCGCGGTGGACGCCGCCGATCTCCCGTCCGACACCTACCGCAACGATCTGACCCTGCGGGCCCTTGAGCGCCTGGGCGTGGCCGTGCCCGAGGTCGACGAACGGATGATCCGGGACTTCTGGCAGCACTTGGAGGCCACGGGGGAGCTCGGCTGACAGGACGCGCCGGATCGCCCGGCAGGCTCCGGCAGGTGGCCCGCTGCGGGGGCTTCAGCGCCGGTGACCCCCGTACACCGGCGCTGGTGTGCCCTCGTCGGCACGCACGGCGTCCCGGCCGTGCACACGTACGACGCCCACCGGCCCGACGTCAGCGGCCGTCCCCACCACCGTCCTCCCGACGCCTGCGGCGGCGTCGGCCGAGGGCTCCCGCCAAACCGATCAAGCCACCTGTGAGCGCGCCGGACACGAGGATGCGCAGCAGGTCTTCCATGGTCCACTCCCCCTTCTGGGCCAGGTTCACCGTTGCCCGGTCCGCCCTGGGGCGCCAGGTGCTCGGGTGCCTGATCAACTACGAACGGGACACTACCGACGTGCAGAGCGCCTGGCTTGGACAAATTTGACCTCGCCCCTCACAGGGCCAGGGCGCCCTCTGCCACACGGGCGGCAGCCACCTGGCCGGGAGTGGTCTCGGCCAAGGCCCGGAACTCGCGGTTGAGGTGGGCCTGGTCGTAAAAGCCACAGGCAGCGGTCACTTCAGTGAGACTCGCTCCCCCGCGGGAGAGCAGCCGCACGGCCCGGTGGAAGCGCAGCACACGGGCGGACATCTTGGGCGTCAGGCCTACCTGTTCGGTGAACTTGCGGGTCAAGTAGCCCTGACTCCAGCCCACTTCGGCCGCGATGCGGCTGACCGGGATCGCTCCGCCGGCGTGGGAAAGCAGTCGCCAGGCGTGGCACACCTCGGGCGCGGGCCGCGGACCCCGCTCGATCCGGGCCGCCAACGCAATGTCCAGCAGGTCGAACCGGGCACCCCAGTTGCTCGTGGCGGCCAGTTGCTCCGCCAGCATTCCGCCCTCGGCGCCGAAGACGTCGCAGAGCCCGACCACCCTGTTGGTCAACTCGCGCATCGGAACGGCGAACAGCCGGTAGGCGCCCAGAGGGGTCAACTCGAGCCGGATCGCCTCCTGGCCACCAGGGTGGTCACACATCCGGGGCCCGTCCTCGAGACCCGCGACCAGCGAGCCGGTCACCTGGCTCTCCGGACCCGACTCCCCCAGCCGGCGGACCTGGGCGAACGGCTCCCCCAGGCTGATCACCAGGACCGCCCGACCCGTGGGAACCAATCGCACCCGGTAGGGCACGGCCCCCGCCGCCTCCCAGTAGCCGGCATAGCTGTGCACGAACGGGCGTAATCGGGCAGGCCACGGGCGGGTGACCCGCCAGCGCCCACCCAACCGGGTCATCTCGACACCCCGACCGGCCGTGCCCGTGCTTCCGGTGACCTGCATGGCCCTCCCCTTCCAGCGGCGCCGAGCGCCCGGCCCCGGCCGAGACCCCTGACGGTCGGTGGGCCTCGACCCGGTACCGCTCCCTGAGCATGCATCAGCATCCCAGAGACCACGGGCAGTACGGGCTGCGAGCGCGTTACGGCGACGACGGACCGATCAGAACGCGCCGCCGTCGATCAGCGCGAGGACCTCCGCTGTCGGCCGCACATCGCCAAAGGACCGGTAGACCGTGTGGAGGGTGGCGTTGTGGTCCTGATCGCGGCCGGTGGCGTTGGCATCGGCCACCATGACGACCCGGTAGCCGAGCGTCGAGGCATCGCGGGCGGAGGACTCGCAGCAGACGTTGGTGACCGTTCCTGTGATCAGAACCGTGTCGATGCCGCGCGCCTCGAGCCGCTCGGGGAGTGGGCAGTGGCCGGGGAAGAAGGCGCTGGGTGCGGTCTTCTCCACCAGCACGTCGTCGGCACCGACAGTGAAGCCGTGCCACAGGCGATCGGAGAGCGGGCCGCTGCCGCCGGCGTTGCGGAACATCCCGGCCGCCTCGGGGCCGTGGAATTCGTCGCCGACCCGGGTGCGCTCGGTACGCCCGGGCAGTACCCAGGCGACCGTTCCGCCGGCGGTGCGCAGTCGGCCGGCCAGACGCCGGACGTTCGGGACGATGCCGCGGCAGTACGGGTTGGCTTCCACGAAGAACGGCACCATGTCGACCACCACCAGCGCGGTGCGGGCGGGATCGAGGCTGGTGTACGCGAATCGGCGGCCGCGGCGCTCCTCCTGGCGCCGGTACTCGCGGTCCTCGATGTGCCAGGCGTGCGGGAGCGGTTCGTTGTCGGACACGGCGGAGCTCCTGTCGGTCGTGGTCGGGGTGACGCTTCCGGAACGACGGACCCGTCGAGTCCGTCACCGGCAAGGCAGCTTGGCGACTCTCGTCGTCCCGGTGCGGGTGAGGGCGGCGGCGACCGCGGTGAGCGCGGGCTGGACGGTCCCGCTCAGTCGACGCCGAGCAGGCGCCGCCGGTCCTCGGGACGGGATGCGAACTCCGCACAGGACGCTCGGTGGACGATGCGTCCCTTCTGCATGACCGCGACCTCCTGCGCGACGGAGAAGGCGAGCCCCAGGTTCTGCTCGACGAGCACGACCGACATGCCCTGCGCGCCCACCTCGCGGATCACCTCCCCGACCTGGGCGACGATCGCGGGAGCGAGGCCGTCGGACGGTTCGTCGAGCAGCAGCAGACGCGGATTGCCCAGCAGCGCCCTGGCGATCGCGAGCATCTGCTGTTCCCCGCCGGAGAGCTCGTCCCCGCGGTGGCCGAGCCGCTCCCCCAGCCGCGGCAGCAGGCCGAGGACGCGGGCCCTCGTCCACGGGCCCGTCGCCGGGCGCCGCGAGGCGATCGTCAGGTGCTCGGCCACGGTCAGCGGGGCGAACACCCGGCGCCCCTGCGGGACGACGCCGACCCCGGCTCGGGCGATCACGTCGACGCGGGACCCGGCGATCTCCTGTCCGCCGAGCGTGACGCTGCCTGCGTACGGCCGGACGAGCCCCATGACGGTCGAGATCAGGGTGGTCTTCCCGACCCCGTTGCGCCCGAGGACGGCGACGATCCCGCCCGCGTCGAGATCGAGGTCGACACCGCCGAGGACGACGCCTCCGGCGTACCCGGAGCGCAGCTCACGCACGCTGAAGAACGATTTCACGAGGAGACCTCCACGGTGCCGAGGTAGGCGCTCTGGACTTCGGCGGAGGCCCGTACCTCGTCCGGGGAGCCGGTCATCACGTGTCTGCCGAGGTGCATGACGGTGACCGTGTCGGCGAGCTCGAAGACCATGTCGAGGTCGTGTTCGATGAGCAGTACGGTCACCTCGCCGGGCAGGGCGGCGATCAGGTCGGTGAGCCGTGCGGTCTCCGCGGGAGACATGCCGGCGGCCGGCTCGTCCAGGAGCAGCAGCCGGGGGTCGGTGGCCAGTGCGACGGCGACCTCCAGCTGCCGCCGCTCACCGTGCGAGAGCGCGGCCGCTGCGACCTCGTGCCGGGCGGGCAGACCCACCCGTTCGAGCAGCGCGTGCGCCTGTGCGAGCTCCTTCGGGCGGGCGCCGACCTTCCGCCATCCGCCGAGGCCTCTCCCGGCCCGGCGCAACACGGCAAGCATGACGTTCTCCAGTACGGACTCCCGCATGAAGAGACTGGAGTGCTGGAACGTCGCTGCGACGCCGAGCCCGACCCGGCGGTGCACGGGCAGCCGGGTCACGTCCTTCCCGTCGACGAGGATGGATCCGGCGGTGACCGGCAGCGTTCCGGAGATCAGGCCGAACAAGGTCGACTTGCCCGCGCCGTTCGGGCCGATGATCGCGTGCCGCGCCCCTGCCCTCACGGCGAGGGAGACCTCGTCCAGGGCCCGGAAGGACCCAAAGTGCCGGGACGCCTTCCGTAGTTCGAGCAGAGGGTGGCTGTGGTCGTGGTCTGTCACGTCGTTCTCTTCCGGGTCGGCGCGAGCGGCAGCCGTACGCCGGCCAGCCCGCGGGGCAGCGCGTAGACGGCGACGACGAAGAGCACCCCGAGCAGCAACGGGCCACGCCCGGCGACGGCTTCGAGGTTTCCGAGGTAGTCCCGGGTGAGCCAGACGAGTGCGGCGCCGGCGCAGGCTCCCCACATCGAGCCGGAGCCACCGATGACGACGGCCAGCAGCGCCAGGGCGGCGATCTCGAATCCGGCGTCGCCGGGCGAGACGAAGCGCTGTACCGAGACCCACAGGGCTCCGGCGGCGCCGGCCAGCGCCCCGGCGCCGCAGTAGACGGTCAGGGCGTAGCGCTGCGTCGGATAGCCGATCGCCCTCATCCGTGGCTCGTTGTCGCGGACGCCGCGCAGGGCGAGGGCGAACGGGGTCGATCCCAGGCGGGAGACGGCGGCGAAGAGCAGCAGGAACACCGCCAGTACGTAGAAGTAGACGAGGCCGTCCAGCGCCAGCGCGGGCATGCCGGGCAGCGGTACCACGGCCGGGATGCCCGATACGCCGTCGGTGCCGTTCGTCAGCGACTTCCAGTTGACGGCGGCGCTGTACGCGATCTCGCCGATGGCCAGTGTCAGCATCAGGAAGACCACGCCCCGGGCCCTCACCGCCAGCCACCCGGTCGGCACCGCCACCAGCGCGGAGACGCCGGCGGCGATGAGGAGTTGCAGGACTCCGATGTCGGTGAGTCGCGTCGCCACGATCGCGGCCGTGTAGGCACCGACTCCGAAGTACGCCGACTGACCGAGGGTCGGCAGTCCGGTCAGGCCGGTGAGCAGGTTCACGCTGATGGCGAGGAGCCCGAACACCAGGATCCGCGACAGGGTGCCGACGGCGTACGGGTCGAGGACGAAGGGGGCCAGGGCGAGTGCGACGACGACGGCGGTCACGGACAGCGGCCGCGCGCCCCTCCGGGCAGCTCTGTTCGGGCTCATGTGCGCACCGCCGAGGGGATCAGGCCGTTCGGGCGGACGACGAGCACGAGCAGCATCGTGCCGAAGAGGAGGAAGGGAGCGTACTCGGGGAGCAGCGCCACCCCGAGGGTCTGCACCTGGCCGATGAGGAGCGCTCCGGCGAGCGCGCCGCGCACGGACCCGAGGCCGCCCACGACCACGACGACGAGCGAGAGGACGAGTACGCTCTCGTCGACGCCCGGACCGGGGCCCAGAATCGGTGCCCCGAGGACACCGCCGACCACCGCCAGGGCCGCGCCGGAGGCGAAGATCCCGTACAGCACCTTGCGGACGTCGACCCCGAGCGCGCGCACCATGTCCCGGTCCGCGACGGCGGCTCGCACGAGTGCCCCGAGCGAGCTGCGTTCGAAGACGAGGTGGACGAGGAGCGCGAGGGCGGCCGCGACGCCGATGAACACCAGCCGGTAGACCGGATACGCGTGGCCGACGAGGTCCACCGTGCCGCGCAGGGCGGTCGGCGGGTCCGTGGGCAGCACCTCGCCGCCGAAGGCCGCGGCGAGCAGGTCCGCGACGATGAAGGTGATGCCGAGCGTCAGCACGGCCTGGTCCAGGTGCCCGCGCCGGGCCAGCGGCCGGGTGAGGAACGTCAGCGCGGCCCCGCCCATGCCGCCCACCAGGGCGCCGGCCGCCAGCGCGAGGACAAGACCCCACACGCTCCCGTCGGACAGCGCGTAGGCGACGTACGCTCCGGCGAGGTAGAGCGTGCCGTGGGCCAGGTTCAGCACGTCCATCATGCCGAAGACCAGGGAGAGTCCGACCGCGATCGTGAACAGCAGCAGACCGAAGGCAACCCCGTCGACGACGCTGACGAGGTTGCCGTCCAACCATCCGGTCATGTCAGCCGCCCAGCCGGCCGAGCTCGGACACGGCGGTGTTGGCCCCCTGCTTGACCTCGCGCAGGTACCAGGGCTGGACGGGGGTACCACCGCTGTTGAACTGCCAGGTGCCGCGCGGGCTGTCGATGTCCCCCACCTTGGCGATGGCGGCGTTGACCGATTCCGGGGTCACGGTGCCACCGGCCGCCTTGATCGCTTTGTCGAGCACCTGCGCCGCGTCCCATGACGCCATCGCGTAGGTGGTCGCAGGCACGCCGTAGGCGGACTGGTAGGCGGGCGCGAACTGCTTGTTGGCCGCGTTGTCCAGGTCCGCGCTGTAGTTCAGCGCGGTGAGGATGCCGTCGGCCGCCTCGCCCTGTCCCTTCAGCACGCCGCCCTCGGTGAGGAAGCCGGGCGCGTAGAGCGGGATCTTGCCGGCCAGCCCGAAGTCCCGGTACTGCTTGACGAAGTCGACGGCCGCGCCGCCCGCATAGAAGCAGAAGACCGCCTTCGCACCGGAGTTCTCGATCTGTGCCAGGTACGGCTGGAAGTTCTTCGTCGCCGGGAACGGGGTGTAGACCTCCTCGCCCGCGAGCTTGCCCCCGGCCGGGAGGAAGGTGGACTTGAATCCCTCCACCTCGTCCTTCCCCGCCTGGTAGCCCGCGGCGATCAGGAAGACCGGACCGCCGGCCTTCTCCGCGATGTACTTGCCCAGCGCCTTGCCCGGCTCGTCGTTGACGTACGACGTGCGCCAGATGTACTTGGTCCCGGTCAGCGTCGTCGGCGAGGCGTTCGAGCCGACGAGCGGGATCCTGCTGTTCTCGAAGAGGTCCTTGACCCCGTTGATGGTGGCCGAGCTGACCACGCCGCTCACCGCCAGCACCCGGTCCTGCTTGACGAGCTTCTCGGCCGCCGCCTTGCCGGAGTCGGCCGTCTCCCCCTCGTCGGCGATCACGATCTGCACCTCGCGGCCGCCGAGTTTGCCGCCGTGCTGCTTGACGTACAGCTCGAAGCCCTGCTTCATGTCGTCGCCGAGCGCCTTGTACGTGCCGGACTGCGGGACCAGGAGCCCGATCTTCACGGGCCCGCCCTGCTGGTCGCCGTCGCCGGTCCCGAGGCTGGCGCCACCGCACGCGGTGGTCAGCAAGAGGCCCGTTGTGACGGCGATCAGAGCAACGGGACGAAACCGACGCGCCATGGAGACTCCGTACGTTCGTGCCGGTCCTGTGGACCGGGTGTTGGCGATGGGGTGCCGCGGAGGGTGACACGTGTTTATCGCGCCATTGAGACGGCCGTCAATAGTTCGCGAGATGTCAAGCGGCAGGAACCTCCCACCTCTTGACCCCGGTCGCGCTCATGCAGTAACACTTGCGGTCGTCAAATATCCGCCATATCAATGCGGCGGCGGCCCCGCGATCAGTCAGGGAGTGAGCACCATGACCGACGATCCATCACGACGCAAAGTCCTCAAGAAGGGCACGGTGTTGGCCGGTGTCGCACTGCTCTCCGGGATTCCGGCCGGGCACGCGGGGCAGGCCGCCCCTCGAGCGGACGAACCCCCGCCCGTCGTGGACGCGCCCGCGGGCCGGCTGCGCGGAGTCGTCGAGGGAGGTCTCACCGTCTTCAAGGGCGTGCCCTACGCGGCGCCGCCGGTCGGCGCCCTGCGCTGGCGCCCGGCCGAGCCCCATCCCGGCTGGTCGGGAACGCGCGACGCGATCGCGTTCGGCCCCAGTGCGCCGCAGCTGTACCGGGAAGGGGGCGACCAGGTACTCGGAACGCACGGCTCGCCCCCCTTCGACGAGGACTGCCTCACGCTCAACGTCTGGACCCCGCGGGCCGACAACGACAAGCGCCCGGTGATGGTCTGGATCCACGGCGGCGGCTTCATCTCCGGATCCGGCTCACTGCCCATCTACTCCGGCGAGACCTTCGCGCGCGACGGCGACCTCGTCGTGGTGACCATCAACTACCGGCTCGGACCGCTCGGATACCTCTACTTCGGCGAGGACGGCACCGGGGGGAACTTCTGGCTCACCGACCAGCTCGCCGCGCTGCACTGGGTACGGGACAACATCGCCGCGTTCGGCGGGGACCCGGACGACATCACGCTCGCCGGCCAGTCCGGTGGCGCGTTCTCGGTCGCGGCGCTGGCCGGTGCCCGGCCCCAGGGCCGTCCGCTCTTCCGACGCGCCATCCTCCAGAGCCCGCCGCTCGGGCTGCAGATCCCCACGCGTGCGGAGTCGTTGCAGCGCAGCGCCACCTTCCTCGACGTCCTCGGGGCCAAAGACGTGGCGCAGCTGCGGACCCTGCCCTGGCAGCAGCTGATGGGCGCCACCGTCGAGATGTTCAAGCGCACCGGTCGGTGGGGGTACTGGTCGACGCCGTTCCTGCCGGTGCTCGACGAGGTGACGCTGGACCGCCACCCCTCCGACCTGCTGCTCAGCGGCCCCGGGGCGGACATCGACATCCTGATCGGCTGCACCAGGGAGGAGGCCAACTTCGCCTTCGGGCTCGACCCGACGTACGCCGCCGCCACCAAGGACCAGGTGCTGGCCCGGATGCGGGACACCTTCGGGAACCGGGCTTCCGAGGCATACGGCGCGTACGAGGAAGCCCGGCCGGGCGCCCGGCCGGTGGACGTGCTCATGGACCTGATCAGCGACGACCTGTTCCGCATGCCCGGCCTGGCACTCGCCGAACGGCGGGCGGCGGCGCGCAAGCGTCCGGTGTGGGCGTACCAGTTCGACCTCCCGACCCCCGCGCACGGCGGTCGGCTCGCGGCGGCGCACTGCCTGGAACTGCCGTTCGTCTTCGACAACTTCGACAAGTGGTCGGGGGCGCCCTTCCTGACGGGGCTCGACCCGCGGATCAGTGAGGGGCTGGCCTCGACCATGCACGCGGCGTGGATCTCCTTCATCCGCACCGGCGATCCCAACCACCAGGCCATGCCGCACTGGCAGCGCTACGAGCGGGACTCCCGCACCACGATGCGCCTGGACACGGTCACCGCCGCCACGGACGACCTCGCCGGGTACTGGCGGCGCCTGCGCCGGCCGACGGCCTCATGACCACGCGGCCCGGCCCTGCCAGGGGGCCGGGCCGCCGGCAACGGGGTGTCGGTCTTCAGGGGCGCTCGAAGAGCTGGAGGACTCCCCCGGCCGAGAAGCAGAGCGCACCCGTCAGCGTGCCCCAGTTGGCGATGTCCTCGTTCACCAGGCTTCCGGTCGCGGGACGGGTGAAGGCCGCCAGAGCCGAGATGAGGAAGAGGACGGATCCGAGCTGATTGATCGCGACGATCCACCAGCTGAGGTCGCGGGAGCGCACGCCCGGCCGGCCATGGCAGACCTCGAGCAGAGCGAGGTGCCCCGAGACCAGGAACAGGATGCACCCGACCATGTCGGGGGCCCAGATCAGCCTGTTCACCTGCTGGAGCGAGAGCCCCTGCAACAGGGAGCTCAGCAGGTTGATGCCGAACACGAGGGTGCCGATGAACAGCACGAAGGTGCTCAGCCAGTCGATCCGGTAGGGCTCGTACCTCCACCAGGCCCAGGCTCGCGTGGCCAGTGAGCCCGCTCCCGCCTCCGGGCGGGGAGCGTTGATCGCCTGGAGCAGTGAGGCGTAGCCGCCCGTGTTGAAGAACAGGCCCCCGGCGAAGTAGATCCAGGCGCCCGTTGCATCACTCGAGCCGAACTGGGCGACCCAGGCCCCGAAGGCGAAGAGGGCCCCGCCGACGGTGAACGCAAGCGCGGCGACGGTGTTCAGCCGGCGCAGCCGGCTGACCGACACCCCGTCAGCGATGCGGGGACTCGGCTCGTGCTCGCCCGCGGCGCTCACGAGGAGCAGTCCGCGCTTGCGTGCCACGCGCGACTCCCAGACCGCCGTGCCCCCCTTGACGGGGCGCCAGGTCAGCCGGGTGGTGAATGGTCCCGCTCCCCCGGAACGCCCTTCGCTGTGGCTCACCCGCCGACCATAGCCTCCGACGTCCCCCGGCCCGCGGCGTGACCTGCCCTCTCACTGCGTTGGGTGAACGAACGTCACGGGGCGCGCAGGAGCTCACACGGTTACTCGGCGGCCCTACTCGTGCTGCTCGCCTTCCAACGCCTTCACCAGCTCCGGCAGGCCGCCGCCCGCCACCACGAGGGCAAGGTGGTCGTGGAAGTCCCGGCTGCCGGCGATCAGGCCGTCACGGACCCGCAGTACCTGGATGTTGGCGCTTTCGAAGGTCCGTCCGGTCACCCGGTGGCGAACCCGGTAGTCCCACTCGGCAATGACCACTTCCGGGTCATCGGTCTCCCGGACGACCACGTTCACCGGGGTCAGCTCTACGGGCATACCCGCGGAGAGTTGCGCGAACCGCGCTTCGAGCACGGCCCGGCCCTCGAAACGGCGCGGCCCGACCGGCTCGAAGACGGTCTCCACGACAGCGTCTCCCGCGTAGAGTTCGGCCAGCTCCGAGAACCGCCCCTCACTGATGCGCTCCAGCAGCTTGTGGAAGACCTCTCGTGGTGACAGCGTTTTGGGCATGATCAACCTCCGGCGGGATCAGTACTAGAATCGGACTAGCGGCTCCGTTTTCAACGATACGGACTGGCAACTCCGGTTGTCCAGGGCTTCTTTCGCCGCATGCAGAGGAGGCGGAAAGGGATGACTGGCGCTCAGGAGCGCCCGCTGCGGGCGGACGCCGCCCGCAACCGGGCCAGGGTGCTCGATGCCGCCACGGAGGTGTTCACCACCCGCGGCGTCGGCGTGCCGACCGAGGAGATCGCCCGGGCCGCCGGAGTCGGGGTCGGCACGCTCTTCCGGCACTTCCCCACCAAGGAGGCGCTGCTGGAGGCGGTGATGGTGCGCAGGCTGGAGGCGATCGCGGCCATGACCGAGCAGCTGGCGGCCCGGGCCGATCCGGCCGAGGCCTTCTTCGCCTGCTTCCGCCTGGTGGTGGAACAGTCGGCGGGCAAGAACGAGTTCGCCCAGGCGCTCGCCGCGGCCGGGGTGGACGTGCACGCATCGCTGCACGAGCCGAGCGAGGAGATCCGGACCCGGCTGGCCGGCCTGCTGTCCGAGGCCCAGCAGGCCGGGGTCGTCCGCCCGGAGTTGCGCCTGCCGGAGCTGCTCGCCCTGCTGGTCGGTACCGGCACCATGCTGGAGCAGCTCGGCGCGGACCCGGCGGCCCGGGAGCGGATCTTCGAGGTGGTCTTCGACGGGCTCCGGCCACGCTGACCGGCTGCGTCGCCGGGCTGCGGGGAACGGGAAGCGGACCGGGCCGGGTTGGAGCGCCGGCCCGAGCCCTTTCCGTGTGTGTACAACCCTGGTTGTAGCCGGCGCTTCCCCCCGGGGGAGTAGAGGGCACCTCGTGGTGGTAGGGAGGAATCAACTCCTGGTGGGCCGACACCTGCGGCAGCCAGCGGCTACGTTGTCGCCCGTTCCGCAACACCCATGACGGAGGACCGCCGCATGCGCATGCAGACCCGGTTGGCTGATGACCCCCGCAAACGAGTGGTGTGGGGGATATCCCTCGTCCTGATCACGGTCACCGCGCTCCTCGGGGGCGCACCCGGGACCGCCACGGCGACGACCCTCGCCGCCCCGCCCGTTCCCGTGCTGTCCTGGGGCCCCTGCGACGGCGCGGACGCCGACGACCCCGGCGACGGCTTCGAATGCGCGACCGCCCTGGTGCCTCTGGACTACCGCCGGCCCACCGGCCGTACGATCCCGCTCGCGGTCACCCGGCGCCTCGCCGCCGACCCGGCGCACCGCACCGGCGTCCTGCTGCTGCACCCCGGCGGACCCGGCAACTCGGGTGTGGACTTCGCCCGCAACAGCTACGACGCGCTCCCCGCCTCCCTCCGCGGCGCCTTCGACGTCGTCGGGTACGACATGCGCGGCGTGGCGCGCAGCGGGCAGGTGGAGTGCTGGAACGACAAGGAGTACTCCGCCGCCGTCGACGCGGCGCTCGGTGGACCCGGCCCGGGCGCCCTGCACACAGCCGTCCGGCAGGGCCTCGACTTCGCCCACGCCTGTCAGGAGCGGTCCGGGGAGCTCGTACCGTTCGTCGGCACCGGGTCGAACGCCAAGGACATCGACCTGCTGCGGCAGGCCCTCGGTGAGGAGACGCTCTCCTTCTACGGCCGTTCCTTCGGCAGTTACGTCGGCACCGTGTACGCCGCACAGTTTCCGCGGCGCGTGCGCGCCATGGTCCTGGACGGGGCCTACGATCCGCGGCGCTACGCCGATGTGCCGTACGCCTACGACGCCGGGCAGTTCGTCGCCCTGGACGCGGCGGTCGGCCGGTTCCTGGACTGGTGCGCGCAGAACGCCACTGCCTGCGGATTCGGCGAGGGCCGGCCGCGGGAGGCCTTCGAGGAACTCAAGCGTTCTCTGGACGCCGACCCCGTCATCACCGCGAGCGGGCGCCCGGCCACCGGCTACACCCTCGCCTACCGGCTGATGTTCAACGTCAACTCCGGCAAGGAGATCTGGCCCTACCTGGGACAGGCCCTGCGGGCGGCGCAGGCACACCAGGGTTCGTTCCTGCTGTCACCGCCCTCCCCCGCGTCGTTCGACTTCCTCAACGTCAACATGGCCGTCGAGTGCGCCGACCGCGTCTACCCCACCAGCCGCCTGCTCCTCGGCCGGCTGGTCAGCGCCCATGTCGCCGCCGCTCCGCTGCTGGGACCCCCCATCGGCCTCGGGCCGCCCACGTACGACCACAACCACGCGCCCACCTGCGCCCAGTGGCCGGCCGAGCGCCCGAGCCGCTACGAGGGCTCCTACCGGGCGGCCGGTTCCGCCCCGATCCTGGTCCTCGGCACGACCGGGGACCCGGACACCCCGTACCAGGACGCCGTGGCCCTCGCCGGAACGCTGGACAACGGACGGCTGCTGACCTTCGCCGCCGAAGGACACACCGCCTACAACCGGAGCGCCTGCGTCAGCGCCCTGGTCACGGACTACCTCGCCACCAAGGCGCTGCCTGCGCGGGGCACCGTCTGTGCGGACGAGACGCCCCCGGAACCGATCGCCCGCCGGACCACGGGCATCGAGGCCGACGAAACGCGCGATGTGATCCCCGTCCTGCGCTGAGCACGTTGGAGACTGGTCGGGACGGGTGCAGAGGCGGTGGCGGTGGAGATGACTGCGCGGTATGTCACGGACCTGATCGGTGCGCTGGAACGGAACGCGGGGCGCCCGGCGATCGGGTCCGGGCCCGTGGTCGCGGGATTTTCCGAGGTGCTGGCCGATACGTACCGGCTGGCGGGCGTCCTCGGGGAGCTCGGGGTGCGGCGCGGCGCGGGGCTGGCCTGCGTGAGCGGCAACCGGCCCGAGGTGCTGCTGGTCCGGTTGGCCGCGCACGTACTGGGCGCGCGGTTGACCCAGGTGATCGTCGGCCCCGCCACCCATGGCCTGGACTTCCTGCTGCGCGACTGCGCGCCGGTCGTGGTGGTGAACGACACCCCGGTGCCGGACACAGGGGTTGCGCGCATCGGGCTGGAGACGTTGTTGCGGCTGGCCCGCTCCCGGGAAGTCCGGCCCGTGCCCGTCCAGGCCCGTGAGGACGACGTTGCGCGGGTGACGTACACCGGGGGCACGACGGGCAGGCCCAAGGGGGTGGCCTCCACCTTCGCCGCGATGGCGGACCGGACCGCCACGCGCGGTCAGCGCGGCAAGGCCGGCGGACCTGCGGCGCCGGTCTATCTGTCGGTCACCTCGCTCGCGCAGCGTTCCGGGGGCCGGTGCCTGGAACACCTGCGCGAGGGAGGCCGGGTGGAGGTCCTCGGGCTCTTCGACACGCGGGAGTTCGCAGCCGCCTGCCGGCGCCTGGCGCCCGTGTCCACGTACCTGACGCCCTCGATGGTGTACCGGTTGCTGGACGACCCGGCGACCGCCGACGGCGTGCCGGGGCTCACCCGGGTGTCGTACGGGAACTCTCCCATCCACCCGGAACGGCTGCGGCAGGCTCTGACCCGTTGGGGTGCGCGGCCGAGGTGGCGGCAGGGCTACGGGATGAACGAAGCCGGGGTGATCTGCAGGCTGTCGGCGGCCGATCACGACGCGGGGGTGACCGACCGGCCGCACCTCCTGAGCTCCGTCGGCCGTCCAGCGCCCGGCGTGGACGTACAGGTGCGCGACCAGGACGGGGCGCAGTCGGAGCGAGGGCGTACCGGAGAGGTGTGGGTGCGGTCCCCGATGATGATGGCCGGCTACTGGAACCAGCCCGAGCTCACGGCCCAGGTGATGCGAGGCGGATGGCTCAGGACCGGGGACCTCGGTCACTTCGACGCCGACGGGTACCTCTACCTCGACGACCGGGTCAAGGACGTCGTCATCGTGGACGGTGTGAACATCTACTGCGGTCCGATCGAGACGGCCCTGACCCGGCACCCCGCCGTGGCCGAGGCCGCGGTGGTGGGCCGGGCCGGCGATCTCACCGGCGAGGAGGTGTGCGCCTTCCTGGTGGCGGCGCCGGGTCACGCTCCTACGAGCACGGTGGCCGCCGAGGCGTGCCGGCTGGCGGCCGATGCGCTGTCACCGGCCCACCGGCCGACCGCCGTCTTCTGGGAGTCGGCCCTTCCCCTCACCGACCGGGGCAAGCCGGACAAGCGCCTGCTGCGGAAGCGGGCTGCCGGATCGGGTCCTGCACCCACCACCCCGTAGCCCCGGCCGACGACAGCGGGTCAGGAACCGGCGGCGCGGAGGGAGCCGGTGCTGGAACCGCTGGTGTCGCCGATGAAGCAGGTGATCTCCCGGTCGCCGCGGATCCAAGTGGTGGGCTGCGGGTAGTAGTAGTACACCTCGAGCGTCTCCGAGAGCTTCGCGTCCGCGCCGACGTAGCCGGTGAGCGCCGCGCCGCCGCACTTCTCCTCGGCGATCGAGATGACCTTGTCCTTGCCCGGGTACGCCCCGCCGTCCAGGTTGAAGACGCTGTAGGCCTCCCCTTCGTGGGCTTCGCCGCACGGCACGATCTTCACCCTGAAGCCGGCGTCACCACCCTCCTCGTCGTCGTACTCCGCCAGCTTGCCGCCCGTGTTGAAGCAGTCCCCCTTGCGGATGTCCTCCACGCGGACGGAGCCCGGGGTGGTGGCCTGGCCGCTGGTGTCGCGCTTCGGCGGGGCGCTGTCGCCGAGTCCTCCGGAGAGTCCGAGGACCAGCACGACCGCGTAGAACGCGATGGCCAGGCTGTGGATGACGATGGCCGCGATGGCGAAGCCCTTGCCCCTCTCGCCGCGGTCGCGGATCTGTGAGAGGGCGATGATGCCGAGGATCAGCGGAACCAGCGGGATCCCGCAGACGACCGACATGACGAAGGCCACGATGGCCAGCGTGTTGGTCTTCTGCGACATCGGGGGCGGCGCGTACCAGCCTTGCTGGCCGCCGTACGGCCCGGGCTGTCCCGGCTGTCCGTACGGTCCCGGCTGCGGGTACGGCTCGGGGGACGAAGGTGGCTGCGGCGGTATGGACATGCGGGTGGGTGCTCCTTGCACAGAGGGTGAGAAGAAACCTACAGCCAGGGCATGACAATCCCTGGTCGGGGGTCTGGTGCCCGCTGCCCCCAGACCGGAGCGGACAGGACGGTCAAAGGCTCGCGAAGAGGTCGTCGAGCGGGGCCGGGACCCGTCCGGGGTCGAGGGCCTCCACCAGGAGACGGCCGTAGCGGATCTTGCGGCCCTTCTTCGTGCCGAGGAAGCGCCGCAACTGCTGGTGCCGGGGCCGGCCATGGTGGGAGGGCTGGCGCAGGAACGTCTGCCAGGCACGCAGGTCGCCCTCGGCCAGGATGATCTCCTCGACCCTCGCCGGTCCCAGCGCGCGGATGAACTCGTCCTCCAGGTCCGCCGCGCACACGAAGAAACCCGGGCCCGGCGCCCCGGACCGATTCAGGGCACGGTCGTAGTAGCGCTGCTCGCGCTCGTCGCACAACCCCGTCAGGCGCAGGCCGAGCCCGGGCGGCCCGAGAAGGCCTGCGTAGCGCCCCACGCTCATCGCACCGCCCATCGACACGACGCCCACCCCTTCGGCCGCGAGGTCCCGGCCGCGCAGGGTGGCCAGCGCCTCGACGGCCGCGAGGTCACTCAGCCCTTCCAGCAGAACCGCCGTCCGCAGCCCCAGTTGCTCCGCCATATCGCCCGCCGGTCCGCCGGGACCGCCGGTCGCCCAGCGGCCGACCGCGTCCCGGAACGCCCCGATGTCCACCATGGAGCAAGTCTGCACGGACACCGACCGGTACGGCACGGAATTTTGCCCGGCGCCGTCCAGGTCCCGGGGATTGTGCGACACCCGCCGCCGTACCCGTACTGCAACGGAGGGAGGAGCGCGAGGCGTGCGACGGCGCGCGTGGGTACGGGCCGCATGCTGGCCTCTCGTACGGTCGCCACGGGCATCGCCCGTTCGGCCCGGTCCCCACCCGCTGCGCGGCCTTCGTACCGCCCGAACCCCCGGAGAAACATGGCCGAGCCCGCAGCCCCTCAGGCCACTGCCGCGACGCTGCTGCGCCGCCCGCAGTTGTGGCTGGTACCCACGGTCCTCACCGGGCTGCTCGCCCTGCTGCTGTCCCTCCTTTACATGGGCGGCATCGTCAATCCCAACCGGGACCTCCGCGACCTGCCCATCGCCCTCGTCAACGACGACATCGGCAAACCGCCGCCCGGGCAGCAGGAGAACCTGGGCACACAGGTCACGACCGCCATCGCAGCCGACACCGGGGGCGGCAAGGCCGAGTGGCGCACACTGACCCGTGTCCAGGCCCAGGATCAGCTCGACTCGGGCAAGGTCTACGGCGCCCTGATCGTCCCGGCCGGCTTCACGGACGACGTCACCGCCCTCACCACGCCGGGGGCGACCCGAGCGCCGACGATCACCGTGCTCACCAATCCCGGCAAGGGCAGCCTCGGCTCCTCCCTCGCCAGTCAGATCACGACCAAGGCCGCGCACCAGGCGTCCCAGACCATCGGCAGGCAGCTCGCGGCAGCGGCCGGCGCCCAGGCGAGTCCCACCGGGAAACTGCTGCTCGCCGACCCGGTGAACGTCGTCACCCAGGTCGGGCACCCGATCGGCATTCACAGCGGCCTCGGCCTGACCGCCTTCTACTACACCCTGTTGCTCGTGCTGGCCGGGTTCATGGGCGGCAACGTGATCAGCAACGGCGTCGACACGGCCCTCGGCTACGCGGACAACGAGATCGGCCCGTGGCACACCCGCCGGCCCACCGTGCCGATCAGCCGCACCCAGACGCTGCTGCTGAAGATGGTGATGACCGCGGGCATCACGCTCGTCAGTGCCTCGCTGGTCCTCGTCGCCTGCGTCGGCATCCTCGGTATGGACGCGTCCCAGCTGCCCCTGCTGTGGGTCTACTCGTACTGTGCGGCCCTCGCCGTCGGCCTGGGCGTGCAGGCCATCAATGCCGCGTTCGGCGGGATCGGCCAACTGGTGTCGATGTTCGTGTTCATCGTCCTGGGCCTGCCTTCGTCGGGCGCCACCGTGCCGCTCCAGGCCGTACCCGGCTTCTACCGGTTCCTGTCCCACTTCGAGCCCATGCGGCAGCTCAGCGACGGGGTGCGCGCGATCCTCTACTTCGACGCCCGTGGCGATGCGGGGCTCACCCGTTCCTGGATCATGATCGCGATCGGCGTCGTCCTCGCCCTGCTCTTCGGCTTCGCCATGACCACGTACTACGACCGCAAGGGGCACAAGCGCCTCACCCCGCAAGCCGCCTGACCCCGTGAAACCCGGCCGGTCACTTTCCCACGGTGTTCATGAGGACGATCGCCGCGAGGTCGGCGAGGATGACGAAGAGGATTCCGATGATCATCGCCCAAGCCCTGCGCGATTCATCCATGTTCACGTCCATGGGATCACCTCCCGGCTGACGCGCGCGTCGCGCGCACGAGCAAGGGCCGCACAGCACTCCGGCCCGCGTCTTCCATGATGGACCCGTTGCGCCGGGCGCACCCGCGCACGTGCGTCTTACGGCGGGGGCCGGGTGTCGTCCGGGCGGAGGGCGGTGCGGACGCCGGTGACGACCACGGTGATCAGGCAGAGGGCGATGATGGTCTCTGCCCACAGGAAGGCGAACCAGTCCAGCACACAGCCGATCGGTGGTGTGCCGGGGGCCGTGTTGCGGAACGCCGAGAGGGCGAACAGGGTGGCGGCCATCCACGCGAGGGCGGGCCAGACCAGGCCCTCGGTGCGGGTCGTCAGGTACCAGGTGCCCAGGAGCACGGACGCCGCCAGCGCCCACATCACGACCATCATGAAGACCGCGAAGACGATCAGGCTGCCCGATCGGGACAGCCTCAGCGCCACGACGGCCTCCTGCCGGGAGGGCTCGGGTTCCGCGGAGATCGAGAAGAGCGTGTCGTTGTTGGTGAACAGCAGGCGCACCGGCACCTGCTTGCCTCCCAACTGCGCCCTGAACGCGATGGCGGTCTCGTAGGTGTCGAACGGGTAGTCGCTGATCGACCCACCCGCGAGTGCGACCTGCACGTCCCTGGTCTCGAGCCGCTCGTGCGCCGGGAACTCCAGGTCGCCGAGGGTGGCCCCGGAGGTCTGGAGACTGAGATCGGCCACCGGGGCGGCTCCCTCCGTCTCGCCGAGGGTCCCTCGCGGGGTGACCCAGACGCGCAGTACCAGCTCTCTGGCCGTGGCGTCGACGTGTTGGACGGCGGCTGCCACGTCCACCCGGTCGGCGGCTGAGGATCCGACGGTGTGGACCGTGTCGCCCGCCTGGCGCTCGGTGAACTGCAGCCACGAGCCCACGCCCACCGCCACCACGATCAGGATCGCGATGGGCAGCAGGACCGGCAGGATCGACCCCCCGGAGCGGCGGGGGCGGGGCGGGTCCGGCGGTGCGGCCATGGTGACTCCGACGAGGTGGGAAGGGGAACGGACTCGGCCTGCCCGTGATGCGGCGCGCGTCCATCGTGTCGGACGGGCCGGGGGTTACGGGTGGTGACCGCTCCGCGTGCACCCGAACGCGCTACCCGGTAGCGTCGAAAGGGCGCGTTCCGCCCAAACCGTTGCGGCCTGGTCCCGCCAGTGGCTGCTGCCGGAGACGTCGGCAGAGGAACGAGAACACATGCCGAAGCACAGCATCCACGCGGTGGCTGCCGCGGCCGCTCTGGCCTGCCTGGCGGCACTCGGCCCCACACCCGGCAGCGCCCCCTCAGCAGCTGCCCGGGGTGCCGGGCCCAGCCCGGCAGCCCCCCGGTTCGTGCCCGGCGCCTGTCCGAAGCCGCCCGAGCCCATCGAGGCGCTGAGCAAAGCCCGGTGCGGTGTCCTGGAGGTCCCCGAGAACCGCTCCCGCCCCGGCAGCCGGACCATCAAGCTGGCCGTGGCGAGGATCCCGGCCGCTGCGGACAAGCCCGCCGCGGAGCCGGTGGTGTTCATGGCCGGCGGTCCCGGTGCCGACACGTTCGACGACATTCCCTTCCTCATCGACTCCGGTCTGAACAAGGACCGCGAGCTGATCGTCATGGCCCAGCGCGGCAACCTCTACGACCGGCCGAACCTCGCCTGCCCGGAGGTCGACCGGTTCAACGCGCAGGCCGTGGGCCTGGGATACGACTCGCAGCAGGCGGAAGACATCATGCTGAAGGCGGTGAAGGACTGCCGGGCCCGCCTGACGGCCGACGGCGTCGACCTGAGCGCCTACAACACCACCGAGAACGCCGCGGACTTCGCCGACCTGCGC
Source organism: Streptomyces sp. R33 (assembly GCF_041200175.1). Lineage (NCBI taxonomy): Bacteria > Bacillati > Actinomycetota > Actinomycetes > Kitasatosporales > Streptomycetaceae > Streptomyces > Streptomyces sp. R33. The sequence continues at coordinate 775,693 of NZ_CP165727.1, forward strand.
AAGGCGCTGGACATCCCCCGGTGGAACGTCTACGGGTACTCCTACGGCACCAACCTGGCCCTCACGTACCTGCGCCTGCACCCCGAGGGAATCCGCTCGGTGGCGATCGACTCGATCGCACCTTCCCAGTTCGTGACCCTGCCGTGGACATGGGGCAGCACCGCGGAGGGAATCCACAACATCTTCCAGGCGTGCGCGGCGCAGCCCGCCTGCAAGGACCGGTACCCGGACCTCCCCGGCCTGCTGACGGAGCAGGTGCGCAAGCTGGAGGCCAACCCCCTGACGCTGAACGTCACGCCGCAGGGCGGAGGCAAGCCGGTCAAGACCGTCCTCGACGGGGGCGCCCTGCTGAACCTGATCGTCGCCTTCACCCCCCGGCCCAAGGACATTCCGGCGGCGCTCGACGAGCTCAGCCGCGGCAACCCGGAGCGCTTCGCGCAGGCCCGGGCGGCCGGCTCGGTCCAGAAGACCGGCGAATTCGCGCACGGCCTGACGAACTCGATCGCGTGCAGCGAGTGGGCTCCGGGCTACTCGGAAGCCGACGTGCTGAAGGCGGGGCAGAAGGCCTACCCCGAGTGGCCGGACACGGTCCTGGCCCAGGCGCCGCAACTGCCCTTCCAGTACCCGGTGTGCGGGGTCTGGAACGTTCCGGACCGTGCGAAGATCCAGCGGGTGCCCACGTTCAGTGCGGTGCCGGCGCTCGTCGTCTCCGGCACGTTCGACGTGAAGACCGGGGCGAGTTGGGCGAAGGGCGTGGCTGACAACCTGTCCAATTCAACCTCCGTGCTGGTTCCCGGAATCGGCCACTGGGTGGTCCCGCAGTCGCCGTGCGCGCAGCGCGTACTGGCGTCGTTCTTCGCTCGCCCGACCGCTCCCGACACCTCGTGCGTGGACGGCCTCGAACCCGCACCGTTCACCATCATCCCGAAATGACCGGGAGGGCAGATGACGCTCCAGCACGCGCCCCGTCGTCGGCGCACCGTGCGGCGACTGCAGGCCACGTCGGCCGGAATAGCGACCGGTCTCCTCGTCACCGGCCTGCTCGCAGCGCCCGCTCAGGCGCAGTCCCGCACGGAAGCCAGCCCCAGCCCGGAAGCGCCGATCGGGACGGCCGCCCGAACGGTGGGCGACGCCAGCTACGAACCGGGCCCCTGCCCCAAGACGCCGGAACCGATCGAGGCGCTCGAGGGGGCCCGTTGCGGAACCCTCACCGTGCCCGAGAACCGCGCCAAACCGACCGGTAAGACGATCAAACTCGGTGTCGCGATCGTGCCCGCCCGGTCCGCCACACCGAAACCCGACCCCATCGTGTGGCTCGCGGGCGGACCCGGTGACGACGCGGTCGGGGAGGCGAAGATGGCGGTCGACGGCGGCCTGAACCGCGACCGCGACCTGATCCTCATGTCCCAGCGCGGCACGTACTCGGCCGAGCCGAACGTCCTCTGCCCCAACATCGACAAGTTCAACGCGCAAGCGGTCAGCCTCGTCTACGACGCTCCGTCCACCGAGCGCCTGCACGTCGCGGCCACGAAGGCCTGCCGCGACCAGCTGGCGGCCCGCGGGATCGACCTCGGCGCCTACAACGACACCGAGAGCGCCGCCGACTACGACGACCTGCGCACCGCGCTCGGCATCAAGCAATGGAACGTGTACGCCATCTCCTACGGCACCCACCTGGCACTCGTCTCCATGCGTCTGCACCCCGACGGGCTCCGCTCGGTGGCCCTCGACGGCATACTGCCGCCGTCCAAGGGCGGATCGGCCATGACCTGGAGCAGCGCCCGGCAGGGCATCGACGGCCTGTTCAAGGCCTGCGCGGACCAGCCCGCGTGCAACGAGCGCTACCCGAACCTGTCGGCCACCTTCGACAAGCTCGTACGCGACCTCGAAGCGAAGCCGGTCACGACCACCGTCACGCTCCCCGGGAGCGACAAGCCGGTGAAAGTCGTGCTGGACGGCGGGGCGCTGGTGAACTGGATGACCTCCGCCACCCACGTGGCGCCCCAAGTACCCATCGCGCTCGACGAGCTGGCGCACGGCAAGCCCCAGCGGATCGCCAAGCAGTACGCCGGCGGCAAGCTCAGCCCCCAGGCCATGGGCAGGACTGCGCACGGTCTCGTCTACGGCGTCTTCTGCAGCGAGTGGACGCCGTACGAGAGCCAGGAACAGGCGCTCCGAGGCGGACAGGAAGCATTCCCGTCGTTCCCCCGCTCGGTACAGGCCCAGGCTCCGCAGCTCACGTCCCTCCGTCCGGACTGCGACGTCTGGAACGTCCCCGCGGCGGCACCCTCGATCCGGGACGCCACACGCGGCGACATCCCCACCCTCGCCCTCTCGGGCAGCTTCGACTCCCAGACCGGCGCGGACAACGGGCCGTACGTCGCCCGTACGCTGAGCAAGGCCAAGGTCGTCACGATCCCCTACGAGCCGCACGTGGTGTTCGCCACCTCGAAGTGCGCCCAGGAGATCACCGCCTCGTTCTTCGACCACCCGGCCGCACCGAACACCGGATGCGTGAACAGCCTCGAACCGCCGGAGTTCGAGATCGGCCCGAAGAGCTGACCTCACATGAACGCACGTACAGCGCTGACCGCCGCCGGGGACGGCATCGGTCGGGCTGCCGAGGGGTCCACTGGCCACGGCGGCTGAGCGGCCCTGGGGGCCGGATTGTCAAGCCCCGACTTTCCGTGGCGTGACCGGGGCGCCCGGCCGGGGCGCAATGGAAGCACGGACGACGGCACGGAGGCGCAGACAGCACCCCCGCCCGTCCGGAGCCCGGCCCCCTCGACCCCGTAAGGACCCTCTCCCATGGCCGTCACCAGGACCCGACGCATCGTTCCCGCCCTCATGGTCGCCACCGCTCTCGCCACCGGCGGCGTCTCGCTGAGCAGCACCGCCTTCGCGGCCCCCAGCGCCGCACCCGCCAACATCACCACCGACGCCGACGACCCCGGCCTGGTGAAGTTCCTCAAGCGCTCCACGCTCGAGAAGATCTCCAAGGGCGGCGACCTCCTGACGAAGGTCCCCGCCGGCGGCGGCGCGACCGGTGGCGACACCGAGCCCCCGAAGGGTGGCAGCACAGGAGCGGCAGGCGGAGACACCGAACCCCCCAAGGGGGGTGGCGGCACCGGAGCGGCCACGGGCGGAGACACCGGCACCTCCAGCGGCATCCCCGACGACTTCGACTACGGGGTCTGGGTCGGCGTCGATCCCCGCTCGGGCCCCATCGTCAACTGAACCGTACCTAGACCACCGGCGGGTTGAGCCGCGCGAAGCCCTCCTGCCGGTGGTACGGGAAGTACGGGTACGGGGCCGTCCGGCTGCTCGCCGCGTCGAGCCTGGCCATCTGCTCGGGGGTGAGCGTCCAGCCCACGGCTCCGAGGTTCTGGCGCAGCTGTTCCTCGTTGCGGGCGCCGACGATGACGGAGGAGACGGTCGGCCGCTGCAACAGCCACCGCAGGGCGATCTGCGGGATCGCCTTCCCGGTTTCCTCCGCGATCTCGTCCAGGGCGTCGACCACCCGGTAGAGGTGCTCGTCCTCCACCGGCGGACCGTAATCGGCGGTGTCGTGCAGCCTGCTCCCGGCGGGCAGCGTCCGGCCCCGGCGGATCTTGCCGGTGAGCCGGCCCCAGCCCAGGGGGCTCCACACGATCGCCCCCAGCCCCTGGTCGAGGCCGAGCGGCATCAGCTCCCATTCGTAGTCGCGGCCGATGAGGGAGTAGTAGACCTGGTGGGCGACGTAGCGCTCCCGACCGCGGCGGTCGGCGGTGGCGAGGGATTTCATCGCCTGCCAGCCGGAGAAGTTGGAGACGCCGAGATGACGGATCTTCCCGGCCCGGACCAGGTCGTCCAGGGTGGACAGCACCTCCTCCACGGGGGTGCCGGCGTCGTAGGCGTGCAGCTGGAAGAGGTCGATGTAGTCGGTGTCGAGGCGGCGCAGGGCGTCGTCGACGGACGCGATCAGGCGGGACCGCGAGGTGCCCGCGTCGCCGGGGCCGTCGCCCGTGGGCAGACCGGCCTTGGTGGAGATCAGCACCTGGTCGCGGCGCCCCTTGAGGGCGGCCCCCAGCACCTCCTCCGACGCGCCGTCGGAGTAGACGTCGGCGGTGTCGAACATGGTGATTCCCGCGTCGATGCAGATGTCCACGAGGCGGCGCGCCTCTTCCATACCCGTCTGCCCCCAGGCGCCGAAGAGCGGTCCCCGTCCGCCGAAGGTTCCGGCGCCGAAGCTGAGCGCGGGTACCTGAAGCCCGGACGTACCCAGTCGCCTGTACTCCATGACGAATCCCCTCTCACGCACCCAACTAATGGGGCCGCGGTTCCGTTAAGATGGCCTCAGCGTAACAAGGCCCGACGGTTAATGGAACAGGAGTCCCGTTATGGAATTCGCGGAAGCCGAGGCCGAGGCCGACCCCGGGACCACCCGGCCCGGAGGGCGTACGGCGCGGGTGCGCACGGCGGTGCTGCGCGCCGCCGAAGACGTTCTGGCAGAGCGGGGCTTCGCCCATCTGGACCTGACCGACATCGCGCGCCGCGCGGAGGTCGGGAAGACGACGGTCTACCGCCGCTGGGGCACGGTCTCGGGTCTCGTGACCGATCTGCTGCTGGACATGGCGCAGCAGTCCGTACCGCGTACGGAGACGGGCTCGCTGCTCGGGGACCTGCGGGCCAACGCCCGTCTGGTGCAGCGGACGCTGGCCGATCCCCGGCAGGGTGCCCTGTTCAAGGCGGTGATCGCGGCCGGCACCTGTGACCCGAAGGCGGCTGAGGCGCTGTACGGCTTCTACACGGCCCGGGTCGAGGAATGGGCGCCGTGTGTCGAGCAGGCCGCCGCGCGCGGCGAGGTGCCGGAGGGCACCGACCCGCACGAGGTGATCCGCGCGGTGTCCGCCCCGCTGTACTACCGCCTCCTGACCACCGCCCTCCCGCTCGACGAGGCCACGGCCGACCGCTGCGCGACGGCCGCGGCGGTGGCCGCGCGTGCGGGGGCGTACGTACGCGAGGCGTAGCGGTCCGTTTGGCGTGGACGGGTTCCCGGGCCGAGCCCGGGAGGGGTCCCTACGGGGTGGTGCGGGCCGGGAAGGTGAAGGTGTAGCCCCGTGCGGTGAGCCAGGGCAGGTACTCCTTGAGCGCCGCGACCGTCTCGCTGCGGTCGCCGCCGCCGTCGTGGAACAGGACGGTCGGCTGCCGGGGCAGCTTGCCCTCCAGCGCGGCGACGATCGCCGGCAGGCCCGGCCGGCTCCAGTCCTTGGGGTCCACGCTCCAGCCCAGGGGACGCATCCCGCTCGCGGCGGCTATCGCACGGCTGTCGGGGGTGAAGGCGCCGCCCGGCGCACGGTAGTAGTTCACGGCGACACCCGGCACGGCCTTCTCGATCATGGCCTTGCCGTCCAGGATCTGCTGCCGCTGGAAGGCGACGGGCTTGTGGTCCATCGTCACGTCGTGGTCGACGGAGTGGTCGCACAGCTGGTGACCGTCGGCAGCGACCGCGCGCACCAGAGCGGGGTACTTCTGCGCCCGGGTTCCGATCATGCAGAAGGTGGCCTTGACGTGGTTCTGCTTCAGCACCTTGAGGATCTGCGGGGTCCAGCGGGGGTCCGGACCGTCGTCGATGGTGATGGCGACGTTGTGGCCCGGACCCTGGGCCAGCCGGGAGATCCCCAGCGGGATCGGGGTGGCGCCCTGGGCGGACCCGGAGTTGGCCGGCGACCGGCCCGCCGGGCCGTCCGCAGCGGCGAGCGCCGGTGTGCCGGCTGCTGCCAGAAGGCCGAGGACGGCCCCCGTCACGGCGAATCCCGCCCGCCGACGACGTACGGAACTGATGATGATGCCCATGGACGCGCTCTTCCTTTTGCGCTCGGCCCCCGGATCTCACGTTGCCGATCCAGGGTAGGTCACCCGTTCGGGGGATTTGTTCCTCCGATCGGCCGATTCGGCGCAGCCCTTGCGACACACCGGCAGCAGATCGCGCCGGGCGCCCTACCTGCTGTGCAGGATCTGGATCAGGTTGCCGCAGGTGTCGTCCAGAACCGCAGTGGTGACCGCGCCCATCTCGACCGGCTCCTGGGTGAACCGCACGCCGAGCTCACGGAGCCGGTCGAACTCCGCGGGCACGTCCTCCACGAGGAAGGCCGCGAGCGGGATGCCTTCCTTGGCCAGCCCGTCCCGGTACGCCTTCACCACAGGGTGCCCGGCGGGCTCCAGCAGCAGTTCGGTCCCGTCGGGCGCCTCCGGGGAGACCACGGTCAGCCAGCGGTCCTCGCCCAGCGGGACGTCGTGCTTCTTCACGAAGCCGAGCACCTCGGTGTAGAAGCGCAGGGCCTTCTCCTGGTCGTCGACGAAGACACTCGTCCGGTGGATCTTCATGGGGTGCTCCCCGGGTGTCGGGCCTGAGCCACCGTGTCGCGATGCGCTCAAGGGGTTCGGTGTTCCGATCGTGGAACTTGTAGCGGCAGGCGGCTTGCCCATCAAGTCCCGCCGGCGTGTCAGGTGCCGCCGGAAGCGTTCGACTGGTTCAGCCAGACCCCGATGCTCGGCAGCGCCCCGGGCCCGCTGTCCCGCTCCACCGAGCCCACGAGGTCGGCGATGGAGACACCCTGCAGCGACGCCCGCCAGGCGGTGTCGGCAGCGGCCATCACGCGGGCGACGGCGCACGGCTTCGTGCAGTCCTGGGGCGGGGTCCCGAGCGGGCCCCGCTGGCGGATCTCGGTGCACACGAAGGCCGGGCCGGGCCCGTCGACGGCCTGCACCACGTCCAGCACCGTGATCTCGGAGGCGGCCCGGGTCAGGGCGTACCCGCCCGTCTTGCCCTGGACGGACGTCACGAGGCCCGCCCGGGACAGGGCCTGCATCTGCTTGGCGAGGTAACTGGGCGAGACGTCGTGCAGCCGCGCCAGCCGGGCCGCCGGGACCGGCTCGGTCGCCGCGGTCAGCACCACACAGCAGTGCAGCGCCCACTCCACGCCACCGGACAGCTTCATGCACCCTCCCGTTTGACTCGGACCCAGAATATCCGAGTATCATCTCGGACAAGACTTATCCGAGTTTGCACCGCGGCCGCTCGCGGCACTCGGCTCACGGAAAGGGCACGGCCATGAAGATCACAGTCATCGGCGGCACCGGACTGATCGGTTCCCAGCTCGTCTCCAGGCTCCGCGAGGCCGGACACGAGGTGGTCGTCGCATCCCTCTCGAGCGGGGTCGACCTGCTCACCGGCGCGGGGCTCGACCAGGCGCTCGAAGGCGCGGACACGGTCGTCAACGTGACGAACTCCCCCACGTTCGACGAAGCCTCCCCGGACTTCTTCCGTACCACCATGGGCAACCTGCTGGCGGCGGGCGAGCGCGCGGGGGTCGGCCATCAGGTCATCCTCTCCATCGTCGGAGTCGACCAGGTGCCGCAGCTGGACTACTACCGCGCGAAGACGCTGCAGGAGGACCTGCTGCGCACCGGCCCCACCCCGTACTCGATCGTGCGCGCCACCCAGTTCTTCGAGTTCATGGACGCTGTCATGTCCTGGACCGCCGACGACCACACCGTCCGGCTGCCCGCCACACCCGTCCAGCCCATCGCGACGGCCGACGTGGTCGAGGCGCTGGCCGACGTCGCCACCGCCAAGCCGCTGGACGGCACACTCGACGTCGCGGGCCCCGACGTCTTCACGCTGGACGAGCTCGGCCGCCTCACCCTGTCCGCCCGGCAGGATCGGCGCACTGTCGTCACCGACGCGCAGGCGGGCATGTTCGCGGCCGTCTCCGGCGACGTCCTCGTCGCAGGCCCGGACGCACGCCTGGCCCCCACCCACTACAAGGACTGGCTCGACACCCCCTAGGGTCCGCGGGTCCGCAACGACCCGGCGAACGTTGCCAGTCACAGCATCGGGGGGCAGGCAAGCGATTTCCCCTGCCCCCCGCTCCCACCCACCGGATCCAGCCAAACCTCCCCTCCAGGGACCCCCGCAACCCGGCCAGTGCCCGGAACGATCAGCCGACAGGGCGGAGCCGACCGCGTGAGCAGGTCGGCCAGATCCGGCTGCTCCGGCCCTCACGCTGCTGTGTACTCACTCCCTCCAGTTCCCCGGACAGCGCAGCGGCGCCTCCCCCGGCCTCGGCCGGCGGGCTGCGCCGCCATGCCCTGCGCCGGTGAACCGGGTTCCCTCACAGCCGAGTTGGAGGAGCCGCAGAATGACGCAGCAGAAGGCCGGGAAGCCGAAGGACACCGCGCTGCCCGCGCCACCGGAGTTCAAGTTCACCTGGGGCCGGCACAACGAGACGATGGAACGGCTGTCGCTCGCCCAGATGGCCCGCCGCGTACCCGCCGCCCTCACACAGACCGCGAAGCTGGCCTGGGCGGTGAACCGCACGGCATTCACCTGGCTCGTGTGCGCCCAGCTGCTCGGCGGGGTGTGCACGGCCGCCTCCCTCGCCGCGGTCTCGAGGGCCATGGGACCTCTGCTCGCCGGCGGTACCGCCGAGCAGCGCATCGCTGCCGCCACGTGGCCCCTGGTCGCCACCGCGGCCATGACCGCCTTGGGGGCGCTGGCTTCCATCGCCTCGGGCAGCGCCGCCCGGCGCCTGAACCCCGGCATGTCCACGATCGCCGACCTGGCCATGGTCGACGCCCACATGGACGTCGAGCTGGCCGCCTACGACGCCCCCGACTTCACCGAGCGCTCCGAAGCGGCGGAAACGGGATCGGCCCGCTCCTCCATGCTGCTGCAGGACGCGCTCGGCTTCACCGGCGGCCTGATCGACATGCTCGCCGTGGCGTCGGTGCTGTCCGTCGTACACCCGCTGCTCCTGCCGCTCCTGCTGCTGTCGGTGATCCCGCGGGGCCTCGGCTCGGTCTTCGCCGCACGCCTCGACTACCGCCTCCACAACGAGACGGTTGCCTCCCGCAACATCCGCCACATGATGCGCTGGCATCTCACGACCCCCAAGCTGGCCGACGAGCTCCGCGGCAACAGCATGCGGACGTACGCGCACCACTGGTACGCGGCCGTCTGCGAGCGGATCGACTCCAAGATGGTCAGCTCCGCCCCGCGCTACCTGACCGTGTACCTGGCCGCGGCCGCCGTGTCCGGTCTGTTCATCCTCCTGACCTGGTTCTCCCTCGGCGCCCTGGTGATCGGCGGCTACATGGCCGTGGGCGCGGCCGGCACCGCCATCGTCGCCATGCGGACGTCCACCGCGGCCCTGTCGCAACTCGTCGTGTACGGAGCGGCGATGTTCCAGCACGCCCTCTACCTCGGCGACTACGCCGCCTTCATCGCGCAGTCGGCCGAGCAGTCCGTACCGCGCGGGGCGCAGGTGCTCGACGCCCCGCAGAAGATTCGGATGGAGGGGGCCTCGTACACGTATCCGGGCAAGGACACCCCGGCGCTCGGACCGGTCGACCTCACCCTGAACCGCGGGGAGGTGGTCGCCCTCGTCGGGGAGAACGGCGCCGGCAAGTCCACGTTCATCCGGCTCCTGACGGCTCTGACGACCCCGACGGCGGGCAGCGTGTCCTGGGACGGCGTGCCGACGTCGGACGCCGACCAGCGTTCGGCGTGGACCCACGTCGGGCTCGTCACCCAGTCGTACGGGTACTGGCCCTTCTCGACCCGCGAGAACATCACCCTCGGCCGGCCCGACGCCCGCGGTGAGGAGGCCGTCTGGGAGGCCCTGGCCGCCGTCGGAATGAAGGAGGCCGTACAGGAATTCCCCCATGGCCTGGACACGCTGCTGGCGCGGTCCCTGTGGGGTGGCCACGAGCCCTCGGGCGGCCAGTGGCAGCGTCTGGCGTGCGGCAGGGCCTTCCACCGGCGGCCGGCGCTCCTCGTCATGGACGAGCCGACGTCGGCGATGGACCCGCGCGGGGAGCACATGGTGTTCTCCGGGCTCCGGGACATGAAGGACGACCGGATCACGGTGATCGTCACGCACCGGATGGAAAACTGCCGCCTCGCCGACCGGATCATCGTCCTCGACGCCGGGAGGATCACGGAGCAGGGCACGTACGAGGAACTGGTGCGGCTGGAGGGCTCCTTCGCCGAGCTCGTGCGGCTCTCCCGGGACCGGTAGGCCGGGCTCTCGCAGGGGCGTGGGCGTGGTGCACCGTGCTGCGCCGCGTCCCCTGCGGTCGCGCGAATTCCCGGGCGTCAGGCGTCAGGCGTCAGGTCAGGACGACGACCTTGTGCATGCCCTTGACCGCATGCGGGAGGCCGGTCTTCGCGTCCGGGACGAAGCACATGAGTACGTACGTGCCCGGGGGCAGGTTCCGGGTCTCCAGCAGCGCGGAGCGGCCGGGAGAGAGCATGCCGAGGCCGACGGGCCGTCCGGTGTAGGGCAGCGGACCGGGCGCGGTGCGGTCGAAGACGGCTTGGATCTGGGCGTCCGTGGTGCCGGGTGCGACGGGCTGCACCGCCATCTCGTGCAGCTCGCCGGAGGAGTTGTGCACCAGGATGCGGCCCACGGCCCGGTCCAGGCCGCGGACGTCGAAGCGGGGGCCGTCCGCGGTGTCCCGTTCGATCACCAGGCCGTCGGCGAAGTCCGTCAGGCTCCCGGACCTCTTGGGGCCCTGGAGCTGAAGCGTGCGCGTGACCGGGTGGGCCGGGTCCGCGAGGAAGGCCCCGAAGTCCAGCAGGACGAGCTCGCCCGCGGTGATCGGAGCGGTGAACGTCTCCGGGACCGACGGTGTGACCTGTGCCCCGCCGAACAGCTCCGCCTCGTCGCGCACCGCGGATATGCCCTCGGCCGTGGGAACGGGCTGGTGACTGACGGCCTTGGCGAGGTCGGCCAGCACCTGGTCCACCGTCACACCGGGGTGCGGCCGGAAGGCCTGCAGGAAGTGTCCGTTCGGGTCGTCCGTCCTGACCCGGAAGGACACCATGCCCGCCTGCGCGGACTCCGGTGCCTCGATCCCCGACGCCGTGATCCGCACGTCGACCGGCCTCGGCGCGCGCAGGCCGAGGCCGGCCTGGTCCTGGGGGGCGCCGTCGTCCGCAGTGTCCGCGACGGCCGGACCGCCGAGGGAGGTGGCGAGGACGAGCGCGGCCGCGGCCGTCGCTCGCACCCCGTGCTTGAGCAGTGCGCTACGCATGGGTCTCCTGTCGTGGAATGGCCCCGGACAGGGCTGCACCCTCGGGGCCCGGGCGGTGTCAGCCACGCACGCTACGGGTTCGATCAACGACACCGGTGCCGGAACTGACGTATTCGACTCAGACGTCGGCCGCAATGGCGGCGGAGCACAGCGAAGGCGTCCCGTGCCGGTCAGACCCTTCCTCCTTCGCGCTCCCCCACTTGGCGCAAGCGTCGTTGAGCTGCACCGACCATGATCAATACCCTGCCGACCGGCGCGTGATCTCGCGTCTGTCGGAGGGAAGGCGAGCGACCCCCAGTGAAACTCCCGATGTTGCAGCGCATGGCCCGGCTCACCGCGGCGACCGCGCTGCTGACACTGCTCGGCACCGCCCCCGCCGGTGCGGACGGCCCATGGCAGCAGGTGGGCGGCGACGCCCGTAGCGGTGTCAGCGGCATCGCGTTCGAAGGCCGTACCGAGGACGGAGCCGGCGTACACGCACTGGTCGTGCACGACAACAAGGGGACGGGGCAGAAGCGCCTGTCCCGGATCACCCACTGGGAGGGATCGGACGGCATCTCCCCGATCACCTGGAACGGGGCCGAGCCCGTCGACCTGGAGGCCATCGAAGCCATCCCCCAGATGCCGGAGGAGTACCTGGCGCTCGCCGGTCGCGGCATCGTCTACCGCCTGAGAGTCGTCGGCAGTACGGCGACGGTCGTGGACTACGCCGCGCTGCCGGCGATCGGGGAGGGCGACGACTTCGAGAGCTTCGCGCTCGTGGCCCAGAACGGACAGCTCGCCGCCCTGTGGGCTGACCGCGGAGCAGGTGCGGCGCGTCCCGCAATGCTGTACTCGGCGCCCCTCACGTTCGCCTCGTGGGGGCAGCCGCAGTTCGGCAGCGTGACCCGCCGGGCCTACCGGGCGACGTACCCGACCGACGACGAGACGCGGCACATCTCCGACATCTCGGTGACCGACTCCGGCCGGATCATCGTGAGTTCGGCGGCGGACGCCGGCGACGACGGCCCGTTCGACTCCGCGGTGAGCGAGGCGGGCCGGGTGACCGTATCGGCGTCCGGCCGGGTACGTGTCACGCTCGCGGCGTCCCCGACCGTGCTCGGGACCTTCCCGCAGTACAAGATCGAGGGGGTGGAGTGCCTGCCGGGATCCACCGACGCGGTCCTCGGCACCGACGACGAGAACCTCGGCGGATACCTCCGCAGCATGCCCTTCTGCGGGGTCTGACCCGCGACAGCGGTATCGGCGCCCGGCTGGTGGCCGGACGCCGATACCGCCGGTGACCTCGCCCACGGTGAAGGCCCACATAGGCCGTAGGGAGTATCCACTCATCCGTACGGCCCGCCTTCACGGGTGTTGAGCGGGGGCGGGCGGGTGCCGACGTTAGCGTCGGCTGCGGCGACCATCGACGCCGCGGCGGACCCGGACATGCCTCACGGGGCATCGCTCGTCGCCATGGAAACGCCACTTCGGTGTCGTGCACTGCAGGAGGTTGTGATGTCGGGTACCGCGGCATGGGCGGCGCCGGAACAGCGGAACACGGTGCGAAGCCGAGGGGGCGGGGGTACCTGGTGGACGTTGCTGCGGTCCTGGTTCGCGGGGCTCGCGGTACTGGCCGGGATGATCGTCCCGCTCGCCTCGGCAACACCTGCCGCCGCGCAGGCCAGAACCCTCGCCTACGTCACCAATGCCTTCTCGGGCACCGTGTCGGTGATCGACACCGCCACCAACACCGTCACCGACACCATCCCCGTCGGCAGTCGCCCCGAGGGTGTGGCGGTCACTCCGGACGGCACCCGTGTCTACGTCGCCAACTCCGATGGCACCACCGTGTCGGTGATCAGCACCGCCTCCAACGCCGTCACGGCCACCATCACCGTCGGCAGAGGCCCCCGCGGCGTGGCGATCACCCCGGACGGCACCCGGGCCTATGTCACCAACTCCATCAGCGGCACCGTGTCGGTGATCAGTACCGCCACCAACACCGTCACCGCCACGGTCTCCGTCGGCATGGCCCCTCGTGGTGTGGCGGTGGGATCCAGCGTCTACGTCGCCAATCCCGGCTCGAACACCGTGTCGGTGATCGACATCGCCTCCAACACCGTCACCGCCACCATCGACGTCGGCACCTTCCCCCAAGGTGTGGCGGTCAATCCGGACTCCGCCTACGTCACCAACACCAATGACGGCACCGTGTCCGTGATCGACGCCGCCGGCAACGGCATCGCCGCCACCATCCCCGTCGGCTCCTCCCCGCTGGGAGTGGCGGCCGCCCTGGTCGGTGGCGCCAACGTCTACGTCACCAACGCCACCTCCCCGGGCACCGTGTCGGTGATCAACTCCGCCAGCAATACCGTCACCGCCACCATCCCCGTCGGTTCCCTCCCCCAGGGGGTGGCGGTCATCCCGGATGCCTCCCGCGTCTACGTCACCAACGTCGGCTCGGGCACGGTGTCGGTGATCGACTCGGCCGCCAATGCCGTCACCGCCACCGTCAATGTCGGCGACGGCCCCGTCGCCGTGGCGATCGGGACCATCCCCGTGCTGGAGCAGCCGCGGATTGCGACCACGCTGACGCTGAAGGCGGAGAAGAAGAAGGAGGAGAAGGGCCAGGACGGGCGGGGTGTCATGGCCGGCGGCGGCCTCGCCCTGAAGGCCAGGCTGACCACCGGAGGCGAGCCCGTGGACGGCAAGCCGATCGAGTTCACCACCGACTCCGTCTCGCTGTGCACCGACACGACCGACAGCAGGGGCCACGCCTTCTGCAAGGTACCGCGCAGGTATGACGACGAAGCGTGCTACACCGCCACCTTCGCCGGCGACGCCACCCACGGCCCGTCCACCGCCACCGCCTGCACGAGGAACCACCACGGGAGGCCGGCTCCCGCCGTAGGCTGAAAACCCGGACGTGAGGGACGGGAGGCCGGGGTGGCCGGGACGACGGTGGCCGAGGTGATGGCCGAGCTGCCGCCCGAAGGCGTTCGAGCGTGACGAGTTGGACGTGATGTTGCGCGGGGCGCGCAACCCAAGGTGCACGACTGGCTCGTGAACTACGTGGTGAAGAAGAACCCGCACTCCGAAGAGCTACGCGTCGCGTGGTCGGCCGATCCGGATCCCGTGGTCGCCAGTGCCGGCTGGGCGCTGACCACCGAGCGCGTGACGAAGAAGCCCGAGGGCCTCGACCTCGCGGGGCTGCTCGACGTCATCGAAGCGGAGATGAAGGACGCCCCGGACCGGCTTCAGTGGGCGATGAACCACTGCCTGGCGCAGATCGGCATCGACCACGCCGAGTACCGCGCCCGTGCCCTCGACATCGGTGAGCGCCTGGAAGTGCTCAAGGACTACCCGACCTCTCCGGGCTGCACCTCTCCGTACGCACCCGTCTGGATCACCGAGATGGTGCGCCGCCGGTGACGTGCGGGAGACCCCGCGCCGGCCGTCACCTCACGGTGGCGGCCGGCGTCACGGCATGCGGGGTGGACGTCGACGGCGGGACGCCACACTGACGCGTGCTTGTCGCCGTGGTCGTGGCGGTGTGCAGGACGGGCCACGTACGCGGTGGTCAGGCGGTGGTCGCCACCGGCTCGTTCTCGGCCTGGGCCGGTACCGCGGCCGGGGCTTCGGCGGGCGTGTTGTTGTGCTGGATCGCCGTGTAGTAGACGGTGGAGCCCTGCTTGGCGCGCTCCGCAAGGCTGCGGGCCACCAGACGCTCGGTGGTCGTGCGCACGAGATTGTCGCTGAGGTTGCGCTCCGGGTGCGCGGTGGTGAGGGCCTGGGCGATCTCGCGGGCCGTCTTCGGCTCCGTCTGGCCGCTCAGGTGCTGGTGGATGAGCTCCGTGAGCGGGACCGGCTTCTCCTTGGACGCGGGGGCCTTCTCCGCCACGGGCTTCTTCGCCGCAGCCTTCACGGCAGTTGCCTTCTTGACGGTGGTCCGCTTCGCGGTCGCCTTCTTCGCGGTGGCGGTGGTTGCGGTCTTCGTCCCCGCGGCCTTCGTGGCGACCTTCGTCGCGGTCTTCGTCGCGGTCTTCTTTCCGGGGCGCGGGGCGGGCACCGCAACCGTGGTGTCGCCGATGGCCGCCCGCATTCCGATGAGGAGTTGCTGGTCCTGCTCCAGAGCGGTCAGGTGCTCCTGCAGGGACGCGATCTCCTTGCGGATCCGCTCCTGCTCGGCGGTGTTCAGCTCGAGGTCGGCGGTGACCTTTTCGACGTACTGGGACTTGAGGGTTTGCTCCTGTGCGGCCATGAGGGCTCCTCGATAGGTGGTGTTGCCTGCGGACTCTACCCAGGTCACCTGTGAGGTGTGTGGGTTTGAGCGATACCGGATACTCGCCTGCTGGGGACGAGGCGCGGTAGAGCACGGTGTCCGGGTGGGCAGGTGCGCGTCCTGCGGCGTACCTGACGAGCGCCCAGTACCCGCAGGTCAGTTCGGGTGTTCCCTCGTGTGGGGATCGTGGCCTGTGTGCGGTCGATTCCGAGGCCGACGGCTCGAGCGATCGAAGCGGAGACACAACAACACCCACGCCGAGGTCGGCCGCACACCGCCCGCGGCGCGATCGACGAGCACGTTGCCCGCCCGGCCGCAGCCCGTGACCTGGAATCGGTCCCGGAACTCGTCTACGGTGCGATCTGCCACCCGCGAGCGCGGCCGCCACGTGGGTCGGCGAGGATGACGGGGTCACCCGTCCCCAACACGTGAGGAGCGTCAGCGCAGATGCCCCCGCCCGGTCTCGGCGCCAAGCCACCGACGATCGCCGATGTCGCGCGCGTCGCCGGGGTGTCGCGTACGACGGTCTCACATGCCCTCAACGGGCTCGGCAAGGTCGACCCCCGCACACGGGAGCGGATCAAGCAGGTTGCCGCCGAGCTCGGCTACCGGCCCAACCTCCGGGCGCAGCGGTTGCGGCGCGGGCAGGCCAAGGCCATCGCACTGGCGTCTTCCATGCCGTTCGCGGTGGCCGGCGGGCCGTCCCGGCTCGGGTTCTACATGGAGATCGCCGCCGCCGCGGCCGAGAGCGCGCTGCTGCACGACTACGCGCTCGTACTCGTACCGCCCGTCCGGTCCGGCTCCGGGCTGCAATCGGTCGACATCGACGGGGCCATCGTCGTCGAGCCGGACGTGAACGACCCGGCGGCTGCCCTGCTGCGGGAGCGCGGGCTGCCGTACGTGGCGCTCGGCAGGCCCGTCTCGCCGGACGAGGAGGCCCCGTACGTGGACCTGCACGGCGGGCTCGTCGCCGAAATGCTGCTCGCCCATCTGCACGCGCAGGGCGCCACGCAGCCCGCACTGATCATCGGCTCGGGCGAACGGCACTCCTCCGTCGACGCGCGCGAAGCGTACGAGCGCATCGCGGCCGAGTACGGCTGGGCACCTGTCGTCGCGACCGCCCCCGAGGCGGGCGGGGAGCAGGCCGGCTACGAGCGGTGCGCGGCCCTGCTCGCCGAACAACCCGGGATCGATGCGGTCTGTGCGCTGGTGGACGCCTTCGCGGTGGGTGCGGTCCGGGCGATCCGGGACAGCGGGCGGGCCGTACCGGATGACGTCATGGTCGTCACCCGGTACGACGGACTGCGCGCCCGTACCTGCGATCCGCTGCTCACGGCCGTCGACCTGCACCTGGACCGGGCAGCGGCCGACGCGGTGGAGCTCTTGCTGGGGCGGCTTCAGGGAGGGGAGGCGGCCACCGTCGGGGTGGCCGCGCCGCCCGCGCCCCGGCTGGTCGTACGGGCGTCTTCGCTGCGGGTCACGCCCCCAGCATGAGGACCAGCCCGGAGACCAGCGCGAAGGCCAGCACGAACAGGCGCATCCTGTGTGCGTCCAGCCGGTGGTGCACCAGGCGGCTCAGCCACGCTCCGGCAGTGATCGCAGGCAGGAGCACGAGGGCCCAGCCGAGGTCCTGCGGGCGCCCCCGCCCGGTGGCGAACAGCAGGATCAGCGAGGCCACTTCGCCGACGAGGAAGCAGACGGCGACGGTGGCACGGAGCTCGGCCGGCGGCCGGTGCTGGTAGACGAGCGCGAGCGGTGGGCCGCCCACGCCGGTCGCGGTCTCCGTCAGCCCCGTCACCGCGCCCGCTCCGACGTAGGCGGCCCGGCCGGGGGTGAAAGCGGGAGCGGCGAGGCTCACCACGGCCGCCAGCACGGTGGCGATGCCCACGAACAGGCCGAGGCTGCGGTGCGGGATCAGCCAGAGCAGTGCCAGGCCGCCGGGGGTGGCGCCGAGCCTGGCGGCGGTGATCCAGCCGGCACCCCGCAGATCGAGTGCGCCCCACTCGCGCCAGGCGACGTACAGGTTCAGCGGGATCATCGACGCCAGGACGAACACCGGGAGCAGGCCCGGATCGAGGATCCCGGCCACGGGGGCGACGATCAGGGCGAAGCCGAGTCCGCTGCTGCCCTGGACGAACGCGGCGAGGGCCACGGCGAGGGCGAGTACCGCGAGCGTCTCGGGGCTCATCGTGCGGTGCTCCGCTCGCGTGCTGCGGTGGAGGTGGGGTGTACCCGGGTGATGGGGGCCCTTTCCACTGCGGCGCGGGCCAGTTCGGCCGCTCGCCGTACGAGCGCGGGGCCGTCCCATCCGGTGGGCCGGCCGCACCACAGGCGCATCCGGCCCGCGACGAACACGGCGGTGATCTGGTCGCGGTTGCCACGTCGTACGAGCTCCCACGGCAGGTCCCAGGACAGCGCGAGTTCGGGGGTGGTGACGTCGGCGAGGAGGAAGTCGGCGGCCAGGCCCTCGGCGACGGTGCCGGTACGGGCGCCCAGGCCGACGGCGTCGGCGCCGTCCCGCGTGGCGTGCTCGAGCCAGGTCCACCCGGCGCCGCACGACGAGTCGCCGGTGGTGAGGCCGTAGGCGATGCGCTGGGCGAACTCGGCTGCTTCGGCGAGCCGGAATCCGTCCCCCCGGGTGCCGTCGGTGCCGAGCCCGAAGCGGATGCCGCGCTCGGCCATGGCCGTGGCCGGGGCGACGGCGTTGCCCTTCCAGGCACTCGCGACGGGGTTGTAGCTCACGGCGGTGCCCGTGTCGGCGAGCAGGGTCAGCTCGCGCGGGGTGAGCAGGGTGGCGTGTGCGGCGAGCAGCTGGGGGCCGAGTGCGCCGAGGTGGTGCAGGTACTCGAGCGGGCGCAGGCCGTGCCGTACCAGGGAGCGTTCGACGCCGGCCAGGTGCTCGTTGACGTGGATCTGTACGGTGGCCCCGGCTTCCGCGGCGAGCCGGGCGGTGCGCCGGAGGGTGGCGGCCGTGGCCGCCTCGGGGACGGACACGGCGAGCGAGGCATGGACGAGCGGGTCGCCTTCGTACCGGGCCAGGTGCTTCCCCGCACCGTCGAGTGCGGAGGGGCCCTCCGTCCCCGTCCCGGCGTCGTCCCCCGTCCCGGCGTCGTCACAGACGAGTCCCAGGACGCAGCGGATGCCGGCGTCACGAGTGGCGGAGGCCACGACGTCGATGTCCACACCGGTGCGGTTGCCGGCGTCGGCGACGGTGGTGAACCCGCCCCGCAGCGCTTCGAGCGCCGCCAATTTGGCTGATGTGTACGCCGATTCCTCGTCCAGAGCGCCCTCCAGTGGCGCCCAGACCCGGCGGAAGATCTCCGACGGCTCCCCGTAGGCGAGCGCGGAGCCGAAGCTCTGCGTGAGGTGGTGGTGGGCGTCGACGAAGCCGGGCATCAGGAGGTGGCCGGGCAGTCGTACGGGGTCGAGATGCGCGTGGGTGCGCCCCAGCTCCTCGGCGGGGCCGACGGCGCGGAACGTGCCGTCGGCGACGACCACCGCCATGCCGTCGGCCGGGCCTTCGGGCAACAGCACGGCGTCCGGTACGAGGAGGAGCGGGCCGGGCCCGTCGAGGAGGTCGCGGATGAGCTGGTTCATCGGCCGGTCTTTTCGCTTTCCGTACGGGCGCGGGCCGCGCGGGCAACGACGCAGGGCCTGACGTGGTGGAAGAGGAGGTTGAGTACGACGGCGACGCACGCGCCGACGGCGACACCGCTTTCGAGAAGGATCCGGAGGTTCGGCGGGAAGGCCGCGTACACACCGGGGATCAGGATGGGCAGCAGGCCGAGCGCGAGGGCGACGGCGCAGACGAAGGTGTCGGTGTGCCGGTCGAGGTCCGAGCGGCCGAGCATCTGTATGCCGAGCACGGTGATGACGGCGAACACGACCATGGCGGTGCCGCCGATGACGGCGGACGGGATGACGCTGATGGCGCGGGTCACGGGCGCGAGGAAGCCGATGACGATGAGGACGATGCCGGCCGCGGCGGTGACGAAGCGGCTGCGGACGCCGGTGACGCGGACGATCCCGATGTTCTCGCCGCTCGTCACCATCAGCGGCAGTCCGAAGAAGCCACCGGCGAGGGAGGTGAGTGCGTCTCCCCTGATGGTCTTGGGGACGGCGGTGCGCCGGTCGATCTCCTTGCCGACGGCCTCGGCGTTGATGACGGTCTGGCCGGTGGCCTCCGCCATGGAGGCGAGGCTGTAGAGCATCAGCGGCAGCGCGGCGACGAGGCTGAACCGGGGGGAGCCGAAGGGCAGCAGCTGCGGCGCGTTGACCAGGCCGTCCTGGGCGGCGCGCCCGAGGTCGACGGCGCCGAGGACTGCGGCGAGCACGGTGCCGGCGAGCAGGCCCAGCATGACGGCGAGTTGGCGCAGGATGCCGGTGAACAGCAGGTAGAAGACGACGGTGAACCCGATCGTGGCCACGCCGAGCCCGAGGTTGGTGGGGTCGCCGAAGCCCGGTTCACCGGGGCGGCCGGTGACGAGGACGGCGCCGACCTTCACCAGGTTGACGCCCACGATGACGATCATCGTGCCGATGACGAGGGCCGGGAAGAAGGCCAGCAGCCGCGAGAAGACGGGGAGGACGACGAAGGAGAAGGCGGCGGTGAGGACGACCGCCCCGGTGGCCGTGCGCAGACCGTGCTGCTCGGCGATGGCGAGGAAGAGGATCAGGGGCGCGCCGCCCGGCAGCATCACGAACGGGAGCCGGGGGCCGAACTTCCAGGGTCCGAGCGACTGGATGAGCGAGCCGACGCCGGAGAGCACGAAGGCCGCGGAGAGCAGGTCGACGGTGAGGTGGGAGTCGAGGCGGAGGGTGGCGCTCATCAGGAAGATCGCCGAGATCGGGGTGGCGGCCATGACGAGGACGTGCTGGATTCCGAAGAGGAGGATCCGGGCGAAGGGGCGGGACTCGTCGACGGGGTGGACGCCGCCGGGGTGCACGCCGTCGGGGTGCGGACCCTCGGGGTGCGGACCCTCGGGGTGGCCGGCCGGGGGGTCGGCCGACTCCGGCGTCGGTGGCTGCTGCGTTCCGGGGATGGTCTGGCGGGGACTGGACACGTTCGAGCTCCGATCGGCGTTCGACACGCATGAGTTCAGCCGTGATCCGGCCCTGGACGGAGAGCCAAAGCGAGGTGGCCAAATCGATTTGGCCGCCAGTATCTGAGGGCCTCGGACGGCCGTCAAGGGTTCCGTGCGGCCCGGTAGGCCGCCACCCCCACATGGTCAACGGTGGAGACGGCCATCGCGGTTGGGAACCACGAGGCCGTGGAGACCGTCCGGTTCGGGGAGGGGTGGTTCGGGCATAGGCTTCGCTCGGCACGGGCGCAGCAAGGGGGCGGAATACATGACGGCTGAGACACCACACACGTGGAGGTCGACCCTCGATTCGGTCGTGGTGTACGCGCAGGGCGCGGTCTGCCGCCGACTGGCCCGGGGCAGTGTGCCTGCGAACGGCCGGCTGCGGGTGACGGGACTGCCCCGCTCACTGGACCCCGGTTCACTGCGGGTCCGTGTCCTGGGCGCCACCCCCGCAGTGTGCGTCACCGAGGCCCGGGTGGAGGTCGAGGCCGAGCCCCTCGGCACCGGCGCACCCGAAACGCTGCGGCGCGAGGTCGAGCGGCTGCGCGAGGAGCACGCTGCCGCGCAAGGGCGCCGGGACCGGCAACTGGGCCTGATCGAGGAGGTCAGGGGTCTGCACCCGGTGCCGCCGCCCCGCAAGCGCGACGACCCGCACCGCCGCACCCCGGTCGACGCGTGGCTGGGGCTCGCCGACTTCGTCGAGGAGCGGCTGACACGACTGCACGCCCGTCTCGTCGAGCTGGAGGAGGCGCTGCGCCGCGCCGAGCACGAGCTCGCCGTCGCCGCGGACAGGCTCGCCCGCGCCTCCACCGACGCACCGCCGGCACACGTGGAGACCACGGTCTCCGCGGCCCTCACCCTCGACGCCTCCAGTGACGCGGAGGCAGAGTCGAACGCGCAGACGGAGCTGGAGCTGGAGCTGGAATACGCCGTGCCCGGCGCCGTCTGGGTGCCCGCCTACCGGCTCACCCACCGTCAGGGCGACGGCACCGGCCGGCTGGTACTGCGCGCCTCGGTCGCCCAGCGCACAGGCGAGGACTGGACCGGCGTGCACATCGCCTTCGCCACCGCCGACCTGCGGCGCCGCACCGACCTGCCGAGGCTCCGCTCGATGCGGATCGGACGCCGTCAGCCCGCCACCGCGCCCTCCGGCTGGCGCGAGCCCCCGGCGGGGCTCGCCGACCTGTTCGCCGGGTACGAGGCGGCCGGCCCCCGGCCTGCCCTGCGCCCGGCCCCGCCGGCCCCGCGCCCGGCAACTGCGGGCGTCCGGGCCGGATCCGCATCCGGTCCCGTACCACCGCCGCCCCCACCGCCGTCGGTGCCGATGCCGCCGGCACCGCAGGGCTACGGTGCGCCGACCGGCGCGTTCCCGGTCCCGGGCGGTGTGGACGCGGCGGCCCCGGCGGTTTTCGGCGCCCCCATGCCCGCCGCCATGCCCGCCCCCGCTCAGCCCTCCCGGTCCCGGGCGGCCGGCAGGCCGGGCGGCGGCGGCTTCGGCGCGGCCCCCGCCGGCATGGCTCCGCCGGCTCCCGCGACTCCCGGCGGGCCCCCGCCACCGCAGCCTCCGCCGCCTCTGGCCGGTCCGCCGCAGCCGAGCGGTGCCGAACTCGACTACGCCGCCCTCGTCCTGTGCGGCCCCGACGAGCACGGCGGTCGCCGGGGCAGGCTGTTCCCCGGCTCTCCGCTCGACCCGGAGGCGGCCGCGTGCCGCCGCCGCGCCGAAGCGGTGGCCACGCTGCCGCTGCCCGGGCACGCCGTGCGTCCCCGCGAGTCGGCGGGTTCCTTCGACCACCGTTTCGATGCGGCCGCCCGCGCCGACATCCCGTCGGACGGCACCTGGCACACAGTCACCGTCGGCGAGATCCCGGTCGGCCTGCGCACCGAGTACCTCTGCGTACCGTCCGTCGAGCCGACCGTGTACGCGACGCTGCTGCTCTCCAACGCGACCGACCAGGCGCTGCTGGCCGGCCCGGTGGAAGTCACCGTCGACGGCGATTTCCTGCTGACCGCCGCACTGCCCACGCTCGCCCCCGGCGGTGTCCGCCGGGTGGGCCTCGGACCGGCCGAGGGCATCCGGGTCATCCGTCGTACGAACCTGCACGAGTCCACCTCGGGCCTGCGCAACAACACCACCGTGCTCGACCACCGCGTCCACGTGGAGCTGGCCAACCGGCTCGCGCGGCCCGTCACCGTCGAGGTCCGCGAGCGGGTTCCCGTCACCACCGAACAGGACGTCCGGATCGAGGAACGGGCCGACTGGACGAGCCCCGAGGCCGGTACGGGGCCCGAGCACCACGCCCCGGGCACCCGCATCTGGCGGGTGGACCTGCCCGCCGGCGCCACCGCCGCCCTCGACGGCGGCTACGAGATCCGCATCCCGGCCGGCAAGGCCCTGGTCGACGGCAACCGCAGGAGCTGACACACCATGTCCACGGCCCCGAAGCCGATCGCCCTTCCCGTCACCGCCGTCACCTGCCTGGAGGACCGCGCCCACGTGGAGCGCGCCGTCGTGCTCGACCTCGACGCCGGAGTCCAGCGGCTGCGTCTCGGGCCGGTCACTGCGCTGGCGGTGGACCGTACCCTCCACGCCGAGCTGACCGCCGATCACCCCGCGACCGTGCTCGACGTACGGATCGTCCGCACCTGGACACCGCGCGGGCCGCTGCCGTCCGCCGACGACTCCGCCCTGAGCCGGCGCGTGCACACCCTCGAGGAGGAGCGGCTCGTCCTGGAGCAGCGCCGCGATCGGCTGCGTTCCCGCCTCGACTCGCTCGGTCGTCTCGCCGCCGATCTCCTGCGGGAGATCGGCGAAGGCGCCGGTTACGGCGAGACCGAAGGGCCCCGCTGGGCCGGCGAACTGGACCGGGTGGACGCAGAGCGCGACGCGCACGGTGAGCAACTCCGCGCCGCGGAGGCACGGCTGGCCACCCTCGATGCCGAACTCGGGGCGGTCCAGCGGGCCATGGCCCGCTCCGAGGAGGAGCCCGCCGAGCTGGTCGGCCATGTCGAGCTGACCGTGGAGGCCGCAGCGGCCGGGCCGGTCGGGCTGCGTCTGAGCCACCTCACCCCGTGTGCGCTGTGGCGGCCCGCCTACCGGGCCGTGCTCGAAGGGGACTCCCTCACGCTGGAGACCGCCGCGATGGTCTGGCAGCGCACCGGCGAGGACTGGTCGGACGTACGGCTGACCTTGTCGACGGCCCGGTCCGCGTCGGCCACCGAGCCGCCGCGACTGGGCGAGGACCGGCTGACGCTCAAGGACCGCTCCGCCGCGGAGCGCCGCACGGTCGACGTCGAGCTGCGCGAGGAGGAGATCGGGGACCTCGGTCCGGCACCGGTGCTCGGCCTGCCGGGGGTGGACGACGGCGGCGAGGCGCGGGTGCTGAGCGTTCCCGCAGCCGTCTCCGTGCCCGGGGACGGCCGCGCGCACCGGATGCCGGTGTCCGCCTTCACCACGGCCGCGAGCAGCGAGTACGCATGCTCACCGGAGCTGTCGCCGCTGATCACCCAGGTCGCGCGGTTCGCCAACGTGTCCGGGCATGCGCTGCTCGCCGGTCCCGTGGACCTGGTCCGCAGCAGCGGGTTCAGCGGCCGCGGCACGGTGGACTTCACCGCTCCGGGTGCCCCGGTCGAGCTCGCCTTCGGCAGCTGCGACGACCACACGGTGGTCCGGCAGGCCGAGGAGACCCGCACCACCGCGGGGATCACGCAGCGGACCGTGGTCACGCGGACGGTTCAGCTGCACCTGTCCCGCTTCTCCGCCCCCGGGGAGCAGGGTGAGCGGGTGGTCGCCCTGCGGGAGCGGATCCCGGTGTCCGAGGTCTCGGCCGTGGAGGTGCGTCTGCGCAAGGAGGCCTGTTCACCGGCGCCCGACGGGGTCGACGCCGAGGGCATCGTCCGCTGGGACGTCGCACTCCCACCCGGCGGCCGCCGTACGGTCACCCTGGTCTACGAACTGTCGGCGAGCGCCAAGGTCGCCGGGATCTGAGCCCTGCCCCGGGCGGCGGAACACCGGCCGCCCGGGGTGGCTCGGCGCGCCTTTCATGACCCGGCGACGGCTTCCTCGACGCTCGGGTACAGGGAGAGGACGGTATCGGTGCCCGTCAGGGCGAAGAGCCGGCGGAGCTGCTCCCTGGGGGCGGCGATGCGAAAGGTGGTGAGCTGGTTCAGCGTCAGCAGCAGGTTCAGGAACGACGAGTCGCCGAAGGTGACGGAGCCGGCGTCCAGCACCACCACCCGGTGCTCGTCCGCGGCCGAGCGGAGCGCCTCCTCGAGAGGGGCCAGCGTGTCCTGGTCGAGCTCCCCGTGCGCGGCCACCACCCACCCGGCCCCGGCCGGGTAGCCGTCCCCGACCACGCCTTCGTGGTGCGTGTCCCCTGCTCCGGTCATGTCCGCCTCCCCGGATCGTCACCTGTACAGCGTCCACAAGGGAGTATGCCTGCCGGTACGGCAGAACGAGGACGCCGAGGCCACGGCGTGTGCACCCCTGTGGCTGACACCGCCTCCCCGGCGTGGCCGGATCCAAAAGCATTCCGCAGGGGCGTGTGAGAACGAGGATCCGGGGCATAAGCGCCCGGGCAGCCGTCAGTCAATCGGGAGGGAACGGCCACCATGTCTCGCTCGGCCACCGCGGTAAGTCCCATTCGTGCAACAGACGTGCAGATCACGCCCTCTGTACCCGCCGACGGGACCACGGGAGCCCCACCGCAGGGCGTGACACTGCCCGAGGTGAAGAATCCGCGGGAGACGTCACCTGCCGACGCGCGTGAGCTCTCGAAGCTGTTCTTCGCCAGGCTCCGCGACCTCGAAGAGGGCACGCGCGAGTACCAGTACGCCCGCAACACCCTGATCGAGATGAACCTCTCCCTCGTGCAGTTCGCCGCACGGCGCTTCCGCGCCCGCGCCCACGGCGGAGGCCTGGACATCGACGACATCATCCAGGTCGGCATCATCGGTCTCATCAAGGCCATCGACCGCTACGAACCCGAGCGCGAGGTCGAGTTCTCCACGCTCGCCCTCCCCTACATCACCGGTGAGATCAAACGCTACTTCCGCGACACCACCTGGGCCGTGCACGTCCCGCGCCGTCTGCAGGAACTGCGTTCCGAGCTCGCCAAAGCGCAGGAGACCCTGACCGACCTCCTGGGACGGGCCCCGACGGTCAGGGAAGTCGCCCGGCACCTCGAACTGACCGAGGAACAGGTCATCGACGGGCTGGTCGCCGCCAACGGCTACACGAGCGGCTCCCTGGACACCGCCGGCGCCGACAGTGACGAGCCCGCGACCTCCTCGAGCCGGACGACACGGCCGCTGGCGGAGCGGCTCGGCGACCTCGACCCCGCCATGGAACTCTTCGAGGAGTTCCACACCCTGGCCCCCCTGCTGGAGCAGCTGGACGAACGCGACCGGCTGATC
The DNA here is from genome assembly GCF_041200175.1 of Streptomyces sp. R33. Classification (NCBI taxonomy): domain Bacteria; kingdom Bacillati; phylum Actinomycetota; class Actinomycetes; order Kitasatosporales; family Streptomycetaceae; genus Streptomyces; species Streptomyces sp. R33. Next base: position 801,535 of record NZ_CP165727.1, read on the forward strand.
CTCCGGCTGCGCTTCGGCCAGGAAAAGACCCAGGCCGAGATCGGCGCCGAACTCGGCATCTCCCAGATGCAGGTCTCGCGCCTGCTGTCGCGGACCCTGACCCGGCTGCGCGCCGGAATGCTCTCGGTCTAGGCAACGGAGTCGCCGGCCAGGGGCGTCGCCTGTTGCTCCACCACCCGCCATACTCGTTCCGCAAGGTAGTGAAGATGTTCCCGGAGGAGTGTGCCGCGCTGGAGGTCGCTGCATGACGAGCGTTCCTGCGTCCAGCGCCCCTGGGGGCTTCGTCCACCCCGCCTTGTTCTACCGGGGCCAGGCGGAGTACCTGGCGGGAGTGGGCGGGTTCGTACGGGCCGCCCTCGCGGCCGATGAGCCGGTGCTCGTGGCCGTGCCCGCCCCTCGCCTGGAGTCTCTGCGCGACAGCCTCGGCGTCGATGCGGCCGAGGTCACCTGGACGGACATGACGCAGCTGGGCCGCAACCCCGGCCGCATCCTGGCCGCCCTGCAGGAATTCGCCGACCGGCACGCGGGCCGGCCGGCCCGGATCGTCGGCGAGCCGATCTGGCCCGGACGCACGCAGGCGGAGGTACTGGAGGCCACGCGCCACGAGGCCCTCATCAACACCGCCTTCGCAGGACGAGGGGCCACCATCCTGTGCCCGTACGACGTACCGGGCCTGCCGGCCGCAGTGGTGTCCGACGCCCGGCGTACCCACCCCATGCTGATGGAGGAGGGCAAGGACCTGCCCAGCTTGGACTACGCGGATGCCTCGTCGGTCATGGCCGACTGCGATCGCCCGCTGCCCGAACCCGACGGCGGTGCGACCTGGTTCGCGTACGCCCGCGGCGAGCTGGGCGAGGTGCGTGCGTACGCAGAGGCCCGGACCCGCGGCACGGCCCTGAGCCCGCCGCGGCGCGGCGATCTCATCATCGCGGTCAGCGAGGCCGCCGCGAACTCCCTCGCCCACGGCGGCGGGCGGGGCGTGCTGCGCATGTGGGGCACGCCCGGTGGCGGGGTGGTGGCCGAGATCCGCGATGGCGGTCATCTGGCCGACCCGCTGGCGGGGCGCCGCCGCCCCTCCCTGGCATCGGCCAACGGGGGCCGCGGCCTGTGGATGATCCATCAGCTGTGCGACCTGGTCGAGATCCGCGCCTCGGACAGCGGCCTCACTCTGAGGATGCACATGGAACCCTCGTGAGACCGGCGGTCCCCTAGACTGGAACGGGCCTGCTCAGGTGACCTCGGCCCGGGGGCGTACGCACGGCCCAGGGCCCCGGGACCATGAAGGCGGGGCGAGGCGGGCCGCAACGGTTCCCGCGAGCAGAGAGACCAGTGTCAACGGTGGGGGTGAGGTACCACAGTGGAAACCATCGGACCGGGAACCGGCGATCCACTGCACGCCGGGCCTTCCGCCGTGGCACAGCGCCGTCGGCTCGCCCTCTCGGGCGTCCGCGGCCACGTGGCCAAGGGCCGCGACTTCACACGCCGGGCCCTGCAGGACTGGGGCTGGGACGGCAACGCGACCGCCGAGGACGCCCTGCTCCTCGTCTCCGAGCTGCTCACCAACGCCTCACTGCACGCGGGTGGTTGCATCGAACTCGTGGTCTCGTCCGGCGAGGTCCTGCGCATCGAGGTCTTCGACGGCACGACGACACTGCCCCACCGCCACCCCTCCCCGCAGCGCGGACTCCCCGGCGGCCACGGCCTCCACATAGTGGAGCGCCTCTCCGATCGCTGGGGCACCCACGTCCATGACAACGGCAAGGCCGTCTGGGCCGAGATCGAGGCATCGCGGCTGACCTCGGGCAGGCCCAGCAGCCGGTGACGTGATCGTCATCGCCTTCGCCCTCCTGGTCCCCGTCCACACCCTGGCCCGGCACCGGCAGGACATGAGCGTGCCGCCGGCCGTGTCCCGGGCAGACGGGACACGGCCGGCGGCAGCGGTCGGTGTCGGCGGAGTGACGGCGTGCCTACTCGCCGCGCCCGCTGGCGAGGTCCCGGGCCCGGTCGACCAGTCCGGTACCCGCGGACAGCAGCCGGTTGCGGGACCGTGAGGCGAGGGCGCCGGGGTGGGGCCGGGTCGGCGCGAACCTCTTGGCCCGCCGCACCTTGTCGCCCAGCTTGTCGAGGGATTCCGGCGGGCATGCCTGGCGGAGGCGGGGGAACAGGTTGTCCTCCTCGTCGTGCACGTGGGCGGTGACCTCCGCCTTGAGTACGGCGATGAGCTGGTCGAACTCCGGACCCGCCGCGTCGAGTCCCTCGAGGTCCTTCAGCAGCTTCTCGACGCGGGCGTGGTCGGCCAGTTCCTTGTCCGCGATGAGGTCGCCGTCCGGGAAATGCTCCCGGACCGCCGGGTAGAGATGCTCCTCCTCCGCGACCGCGTGCCGGATCAGTTCGATGGTCAGGTGTTCGGCCGCCTTCTGCCGCTCGCCCGCCGGGGTCGTGTGCTCGATCCTGGCGAACAGCCCGTCCACCTCACGGTGGTCGGCGGTCAGTTCGGCGATGATGTCCCCTGCGTGTCCCATGCCGTCGTTCCTTCCCGATCGTCCGGGACCGGGCGGTGCGCACCGGTCGCTGCGCGTGTACCCGGGAAGACACAGCGCTAACGAGCCGGCCGGGCGGCGGCCCGGCAGCCGGAGGCCCGCGCCGGCCGGTGCATGCCGCCTCGGGGGCGGGGTAGCCGGGCTGTGAAGGGTCCTCACGGCCGGCGACCGGCACCGCGGGGTGCGGGCCGCCGACGACACGGAAGGGATGCGCATGTCGCACGTCGAGGAGTACGTCGAGGTCAACGTCCCCCTACGCACGGCCTACAACCAGTGGACGCAGTTCGAGGAGTTCCCCGCCTTCATGGAAGGCGTCGAACGCATCGACCAGCGCACGGACACGCTCACCCACTGGGTGACGAACGTGAACGGTGTACAGCGCGAGTTCGACGCGCAGATCACCGAGCAGCTCCCGGACCGGCGCGTCGCATGGATGACGGTGGACGGGGAGGCCCGTCAGGCCGGGCTGGTCACGTTCCAACCGATCGACGCGAGCACGACCAAGGTCGTTCTGCACATGAACTGGGTGCCCGACGGCCTGGCCGAGACGGCCGCCGACAAGCTCGGCTTCGTCCGGCGCCAGGTCGCCGGCGATCTGAAGAGGTTCAAGCTGTTCATCGAGTCGCGCGGTGTCGAGACGGGCGGCTGGCGGGGCGAGGTCTGACCCCGATGACAACCGGCGAGGCGAACCGGGGCGTCCGGGCCGCATCCCGTGGCGGTGGGCTCCGGGAGGTCACGTCGCGCTGCGGGCTGCTCGCGCGCGGGGTGCTGTACGTCATGGTCGGGGTGCTGGCCCTGCGGGTGGCCTTCGGCGACTCCGGAGGCCAGGAGGCCGATCGCCAGGGCGCCCTCCAGGAGCTCGCGGAAAACTCCTTGGGCAGCCTCCTCATCTGGGCCGTGGGCATCGGGTTCGTGTGCATGACGCTGTGGCGCCTGCTGGAGGCGGTGTTCGGCGCGGCCGGCCCGGACGGCGACAAGCCGATGAAGAGGCTGGCCTCGGCGTGCCGGACCGTCTTCTACGCTGCAGTCGCCTTCTCCGTGCTGTCCTTCGCCATGGGCAGCGGTGGACGCTCCGGAGACGAGCAGTCACGCGACGTGACGGCCAAGGCGCTGGACGTACCCGCCGGCCAGTGGCTGGTGGGTGCGGCCGGGCTCGGGATCGCCGTCGCGGGCGTGGTCATCGCGGTACAGGCGGCGCGGCGCAGCTTCCGCGAGGACCTCGCCATGGGCGGGGCCTCGGAGGGGTGGCGCAAGGCCGTCGATTTCCTGGGGGTGGCCGGCGGCCTGGCCCGGGGCGTCGTGTTCGCGGCGGCCGGCGGCTTCGTCCTGTACGCCGCGGTGCGCTACGACCCGGCGCAGGCGAAGGGCATCGACGACACGTTGAGGTCGTTCACCGGGACGGCGGCGGGGCCGTGGCTGCTGGTCGTGGTCGCCGTCGGCCTGGTGCTCTTCGGGCTGTTCTCCTGGGCGATGGCCCGGTGGCGCAAGGTCTGACCCCGGGCGGGCGGCTCACGCGCCTACTGCCCCCCTTGCGGGCTGGGCGGCCGGGTCGTACCGCGGGAGCGGTGGACGATGTACGGGCAGCACGCCCCACAGTACGTGAGGTGCAGGGTACGGCGGCGGCTGCGGTCGAAGGTGGCCACGTAGCGGGCGGACAGCTCCGGTTGCGGTACGTCGGCGACCGCGGTGCACAAGCGCTGCCGCAGCGGGCCTCCTCACCGCCGGGGTCGCCGAGGCAGCTGCGGACGAGGCCGAGGCGACAGCGGTGGGGCGGACGGCCCCGCGCGCCGGCGGCCCGGTGGAACCGCCGCCGTCCGCGGGGCAGCGGATCGACGGCCCGCGCGCTACCCTCCTGCGCATGGTTGACATGGACACGCCCCGAAGTAGGTTCCGTGGGCGCCTTCGCAGCGCACCTGCGCCCGGCCCGTGGACCGCCCCCTCCCGGCTCATGAGAAGGACCGGCCGGCGCACCTTCGTCTGCCTCCTCCTGCTGGCCCTCCTGGGCGCGGCGACGGCAGCGTCCGCCTCGGCTCCGGCCGGGGCCTCCGCCGCCTCGGTCTCCCCCGGTACGGGCGCGGCGGAAGCCGCGGCGGCCCGCTGGGGCGACCGCCGCCTCGACGAGGCCGCCTTCCTGACCACCCACAACGCCTTCACCAACTACGACGACTCCCGCTGGAGTTCGGTGAACCAGGCCGAGTCGGTGCGGGCCCAGCTCGACAACGGGGTCCGCGGTCTGAGTCTGGACACGCACTGGTACGAGCGCAGCACCTGGCTGTGCGTCATCAGCTTCGGCAGCGACTGCTACCCCAGCGACGTCTACCTGTGCCACGGCGACTGCAAGACCTTCGCCGGAGCCACGTACGCCCTGCCGCGGCAGTCGTTCCAGGGCACGATGCAGACCGTGGTGGACTTCCTCGCCTCCCATCCGCAGGAGGTCGTGACCGTCTTCCTCGAGGACTACGTGGGCGCCGACCAGCTGGGTCAGTCCCTCGGCCGGGTCAGGGGGCTGCAGGAGCTGCTGCTGCGCCCCGACGACTGGGGGGTACGGCAGCACGGATGGCCGAAGGTGGCCGACCTCGTCACCGCCGGCAAGCGCCTGCTGATCTTCTCGGACCGGTCCGACCGTGAGCACCTGGGCGTCATGTACGACAAGTCCTGGACGGTGAGCAACTACTGGAGCCTCGGGGACATGGGCAACGACCTCGCCTGCGTCACCCGCTGGCCCGATGTGCCCCTGGACCGCCAGGAGCCCGGATTCCGGCGGCTGTTCACGATGAGCCACCACCGCAACGTGCCCACCGTCCTGACGGCGGCCCTGGACAACGGCGCCAAGCTGCGCAATCGCATCGCCGAGCAGTGCCGGCCCGCGGCCGGGGGCCGCAACCCGAACTACGTCTCCGTCGACTTCCACCGGCTGTCGGACGGCAGCGGCCACACACCCGCCTCGATCGTGGCGGAGCTCAACGCGAGCCCCTGAGTGCCGCTGACCGGGCGGTCGGTCAGTGCTCCGCGTGCAGGCTCGGCTTTCCGTCCGGCACCGGAGCCGGAGCCGGTGCGGCCGGGTCGACGGTCGCCGTGATGACCGTTGCGGTCAGCACGCTGGCCAGGGTGAGCCCGGCGACGAGCCACCCCGGGCGCGAGCGCTTGCGGTGCCGGGCGCTCGCGCGGCGGGCGCGCGGGTGCGGCGCGGTGTCGCGTTGCCGGCGGGGCTCCTGGGGTGCGGGGTAGGGGTTCATCGCAGATCGGGGTCCTCGGTCGTGCCGGTGGGTCCGGTGGGTCCGGTGGATTCAGCGGGCTCAGCGGGCTCAGCGGCTCAGCGGGCTCAGTAGGTGAAGCACTCCGTGTGGATGCGCGCCGCGGGGACGCCCGCCCTGATCAGCGCCGCAGTGGTCGCATCGGCCATGCCGGGCGGCCCACAGAGGTAGACGTCGCGGTCGGACAGGTCGGGGACGAGCGCACGCAAGGCCTGGGGCGCGAGGGGGTCGTACGCGGCGTCGGAGCGTCCGACCAGGTAGTGCAGTGCGGCCTGACGGTCGGCGGCGATGGCCTCCAGCTCATCGCGCAGGACCAGCTGGTCCGCGTCGCCCGCCCGGTAGAGCAGGGTCAGATCACCCGGGCCTGCCGGCAGCGACTCGAAGAGGGCGCGCATGGGAGTGATCCCGATGCCGCCGGCGATCAGCAACACCTTGGAGCGGGTGCGCCGCCGCTCGGTGAGGGCGCCGAACGGACCGGTCGCAAGGACCCTGGTGCCCGGCCGGAGCCCGCGGACGCGCCGCGAGTGCCCGCCGAGCGCCTTCACGGTGATGCGGAGGCGGTCGTCGCGGGCGGGCGCGGAGAGCGAGAACGGCAGGGCGGTGTGCCACAGGCCACCGGTCAGGAATCGCCAGCGGAAGAACTGACCCGGCGCGGCCCGGAGTTCGCGGAGCCGGCCTCCCTGGATGGTGACGGAGACGACGCCGGGGCCCTCCAGGTCGACGGCGGCCACGCGCAGACCGTGCCGCAGGGCCTGACGGACCGGGACGATCCCGCGGTACCAGGCGAGCAGTACGCCGACGACGGTGTGGAGCAGGGCCCAGAACCAGGTGGTGAGGGCGGTGACGGCGACGTCGGGGCCGGCGAGCTGGTGGACGAAGCCGAGCGCGGCGGCGAGGTAGGTGAGGAGGTGGATGCCGCGCCACGCCTCGTGCGAGACCCGGCGGCGCACGGCCCGGGCAGAGCACAGACCGGCACCTGCCAGCAGCGCGGCTCCCGCGAACGCGGCGGTGACGGCCGGGTACCGGAACAGGGCCCCGGTGGCGGTCAGCAGGTCGGTCCCGGTGCGCAGGGCGTACACGACGAGGGCGAACAGTCCGTGGGCGCCGCACAGGACCAGAACCCAGCGCCCGCCGAAGGCGTGCCAGCGGGCGAGGCGGTCGGCACCCACCCCGTGCTCGACCGCCGGTACGCGTGCCATCAGGAAGAGCATGGCGAGGATCCCGTAGCCCGCGAGGAGCCCGGTGAGGTGGGCGGCCGCCCCGATGAGCTCGTCGGGGCGGGCGGACGGATGCACCTGCACGGCCCACAGCAGGACGACGGCGGCCGCCCCACCGGCCAGGCCGGCGCGCAGCCGCTCGGGGGCGGTCCTCATCTGCGCCGTCCCGCGCCGGCGCCGGTGGCGGTCGAGGGGCCGGGAAGGGCGCGCGGGAGAGCCATGCCAAGTCCGTTTCACTCGTTGGTCGACACATCTCCCTGCCTGCCGTACCGGAGCAGCTCCGGAGACGGCCGACAGGGACGTAGCGTCGGCAACTATGTGCAAACTCGCTCGCGGCAAGCAATGGCGATGACATCCGTCACGGACGGCGATGTGAGCGCTATGTCCGCTCCTGAGAGATATGGACACTCCACATCGACTCGCCGACGGCCAGGCGCACTCCCCGTTTCGACTTTGCATTCCTGCAGTACAGACGTGCCGCGACCGCCCGCCTAGCACACGTGGGCGTGCGTTTTGGGTAACTTTTTACGCTTCCTCGGCGCTGCCGCACGCCTGGTGGCCCCAGCGGTTGTCGAGCTTGGTGATCATGTCGCCGACCGCGTACGACGATCCGCAGGGGCAGCTGCCGGGGAACTTCGCCTTGATGGCGCCCCGGCTCCGGGTGGACTTCTTTGCTCCGGCTCCGGCTCCGGCTTTGGCTCCGGCTGCGGGCTTCGATCGCGAAGCAGACGTGCGGGCGGGAGCGGGTACGGGAATAGATGCACTGCCGAGTGCCGTGCCGGCCGCCTGCTGGGTGACCGCGGCGTCACTGGCGGCCTGGTCGGCGATCGCATTCAAATGGTCGCCGTCCTCGCGGTGGGCCGGCACGTAGCGGAATTCCACGTCCCGCTCGGCCAGCAGGGCGTCGATCTGCTCGACGAGCTCCCGGTTGGCCACGGGTTTGCCCGCCGCGGTCTTCCACCCGTTGCGCTTCCAGGCCGGGAGCCACTGGGTCACCGCCTTCATGGCGTACTGGGAGTCCATACGGACCTCGACGGCGGTCCCCGGGGCCAGGGACTCCAGCAGCCGCTGGAGGGCGGTGAGCTCACCCACGTTGTTGGTGGCCCGGCCCAGGGGCCCGGCCTCCCAGCGCTCCGGCCGGCCCTGTGTGTCGGCGACGACCCACGCCCAGCCGGCCGGTCCGGGGTTCCCCTTGGCCGCGCCGTCGCAGGCGGCAATGATGCGATCAGACATCCCCCGATCATGCACCACCGCCGCCCGGCGGCGAATTCGGCTCGTGAGGACGCCACGGGGAGCGGGCCGACCGGATGCACCGGCCGGGGGTTCCCCGCAGCCGGTCCGGAAGCCTCCTCGCCACGGGGGTGCCGGAACGGCACAATGGGCCGGGTCAGCGCCGCCCGGCAGGAGAGCGTGTGAGCGTACCGATCATCATCGACTGCGACCCCGGGCACGACGACGCCCTCGCGATCATGCTCGCGGCAGGTGACCCCGCGGTCGACCTCCTGGCCATCACCACCGTCGCGGGCAATCAGACGCTCGCGAAAACCACGCTGAACGCGCGCCGGGTCTGCACCGTCGCGGGCATCACGGACGTGCCCATCGCTGCAGGCTGCGCCCGGCCGCTGGTCCAGGCGCTGAACGTGGCGGACGACGTCCACGGCGTGTCCGGCCTCGACGGGCCACGATTCCCCGAACCCACCGTGGACGTGGTCGCCGAGCACGCGGTGGACCTCATGTACCGGATCCTGACCCGGCACGCGGAGCCGGTCACCCTCGTACCGACGGCGCCGTTGACCAACATCGCCCTGCTGCTGACCCGGTATCCCGATGCCGCCTCCCGCATCCGGGAGATCGTCCTCATGGGCGGATCGACGGAGCGGGGCAACCGGACCCCGGCCGCCGAGTTCAACGTCCAAGCCGACCCGGAAGCCGCGGACATCGTCTTCCGCAGCGGCGTTCCGCTCACCATGTGCGGCCTGAACGTCACGCACCAAGCGCTCGCCACGCCCGAGATCGTCGCTCGCTTCGAGGGCCTGGGCACCGAACTGGGGCACGTCTGCGCCGAGCTGCTGACGTTCTTCGGGTCAACCTACCGCAGGCTGTGGGGGTTCCAGGACCCGCCGCTGCACGATCCGGTCGCGGTCGCCCGGGTGATCGACCCGTGCATCGTGCACTGCGTGGATGCGAACGTGGTCGTCGAGCTGCAGGGCCGGTACACCCGGGGTGCCACCGTGGTGGATCTGCACCGGTACCTCGACCGGCCCGTGAACGCGCAGGTGGCGCTCACCCTGGACGCCGGCCTGTTCTGGGACCGGATGGTCGCCGCCGTGACGGCTCTCGGCGACCGCATGGCCTGACCGGCCCGCAGGTGGTCAGACGGGCGTGAAGACGTCCTCGCGGGTGTCGTCGAGGATGAACCCGAGGTCGAGGCGGACCCGGACGGTCACGCGGTGCCTCTGCTCCTCGTACGCGATCCAGGCGGGTTCCAGGGAGCCGACCTGCTCTTCGAGCTGCCTCCTGCTCCCCGGGGGCATCTCGTGGCCGAAGGTGTCGAGAAGCGACTTGAGCCGCTCGTACTCGCGGGCCTCGTGGCTCTGATGCTGGTGTTCGACCACCCGCTCGACGGTGCCCTCGGTGCCTGCTGCCAGATACACGGACCCGGCGACGGCCCCCGGCGAGGTCGCGGGCTCCCCCGTCATCGCCACCCAATCGGTCAGTCTGGTGTCCGCGGCCAGCTTCACCCGCTGGCCTTCTTTCAGCGTCATCGAATCCTCGTCCCTCCGTCGGTGCAGGCTGTTCGCACTTAAGGTCATGAATCATCGATAACCTTAAGCATCCTCGCCACCCGGGGAAGCAGCATCACAGGAGAGGCACAGACATGAACCCCGCCCAGCACGGAACGGCCGTCGCAGCCGAGACCGCCCGATTCGTCGCCACGGTCAAGGGGGCCGACCTCGCCACGCCGGTGCCGACCTGCCCCGGCTGGACTCTCGCCGACCTCACGCAGCACGTCGGCAGCGTGCACCGCTGGTTCACCGAGCTGCTTCGCCGGCGCATCCAGCAGCCGCCGACGAGCCGTGACGTGGACCTGCGCCTGCCGGAGGACCGGGAGGGTCTGCCGGACTGGCTGGCCGAGAGCGCTGCGGAGGCCGCCGAGGTCTTCGCCGCCATCGACCTGGACGCGCCGATGTGGGCCTGGGGAGTCGACCAGCACGCCCGCTTCTGGGTCCGGCGCATGCTCTTCGAGACCCTCGTCCACCGGGCCGACGCGGAGCTCGCACTCGGGATCGATCCGCACATCGACCGCGTGCTGGCGGTCGACGGCATCGACGAGTTCCTCACCAACCTGCCGTTCGCATCCTCCTTCGCGCCGGGGACCGGCCAACTGCGCGCCCCTGACCGGACCCTTCGCTTCAGCTGCACGGACGGCGCCGGCGACTGGCAGGTCGGCCTGCGCCCCGACGGCTTCGCGCTGGTGACCGGCGACGCCGAGCCCCGTACGGCGGACGCCACGGTGCAGGGTTCGGCTGCGGACCTGCTCCTGCTCCTCTACGGCCGCCTGGACCGCCGGAGCGACGCCTTCCACCTGCTCGGCGACCCGGACCTGATCGCCCACTGGTTCGCACACTCGGCGTTCTAGACATCACCGACCGGCCGCCAGGGCGCGGCGCGGAGGTCCGCGGTGCTGCGCCGCTCCCGCACCACCGGGGGTTCGTCGGCCGCCCGGCCGACCGCGATCATGGAAACGATCGACCAGCCGGGGTTCGGCCGGAGCTCCCCGGTGAGGGCTTCGAGATCGAAGGCCCGGAACTGGTGGGATGCCAGCCCCATGGCCTGGGCCTGGATGCTCAGGTGGGCGACGGCCTGTCCGAGGTCGTAGTCGGCGAACTCGGAGTAGACGGTCCCGGAATCGTCGACATGGCGGCGGGTGAGCGCAACCACGAGCAGACCGGCGTCGGCCGCCCACCGTGCAGAGCTGGGCGCGAGATGGCGCAGCACCCGCTCGCGGTCCGGCTCGCCCGGCCTGACGGGAAAGAACCCCCACGGTTGGGAGTTCCCGGCAGAGGGCGACCACCTCGCGGCTTCGAGGAGCAGCTCGAGGGCGTGGTCGTCGACGAGGCCCGACGGGTCGAACTTGTAGGGGCTGAACCGGTCGGCCAGCAGGGGGTGGATCCGGTCGGACCGCTCGAGATCATGAGGCACGTCCCGGACAACAGACTGCCCGGGCGGTTCATTTCCGTTCGAGCCGCTCGGCCAAGGACACGCGCTCCACTCAATGTCGTACGACCTGCCGCTGGCACTCCGGGCCCTGGCCCGGACCGGCCGTGGGGAACTCCGCGACCACATCGCCGACTTCCACCGGATGAACGACCTCCTCGCCTCCTCCGTCGACGTGGTCCAGGACGAGACCTCCGCCCGGTACTGCCGTCGACTGCAGTCGCTGGACCGGTTGTTCACCGGCGACGACGAGCTGTTCACCAGCTACGGGATCCGGGTCGCACGGGGCACGGCCTGGTTCAACTGCGACAGGCTGACGGATCCGCAGGCCACCGCCGGGGCGATGGGCTCCATCAGCAGGTCGACCGCCGCGTTCATCGCCGAGTTCCGCTCGCCGGACGACTGGCGGCGCCGCCTCGCCTTCCGAGTCCTGCGGGCCGTGGTCCCCTCCCGGCGGCAGTGGCCGCCACGGGCACCCCGGTGGGAGGCGACCTGCGGTCCGTCTGAGCTCCGGTCCACGGGCCGCTAGGGTCGTGGGGAACCGTCCCGGATCAGGTGGAGGCATGGTGGGCACAGCTCTGGTCGCGCTGGCGGCCGCGACCGTCGGTGTGGTCGGCACGCTCCTCGCGCCCGTCCTGTCCCAGCGTCTGACGGCCCGTGCCCAGGCGGAGCAGTTCGACCGCCAGCAGCGGACGGACCACGCCGTACGGCTCCACGAACGGCAGATCGCCGAGGAGGAACGGCGGCGCCACTGCTATGTGGCGGCCAACGCCGCGTACCGGCGCCACCGGGTCGAGCTGATGAACTTCCTGTGGCTGGTGCAGAAGGGCGAGGTCACGCCGGAGGGCCGGCAGGCGATGGAGGCCGCCCGGCATGCGCACCACGCCGCCTTCGCCGAGGCTCAGATGATCGCCTCCACCGCGGTGATGGACGAGCTGGACACCATGACCACGGCGCTGTCCGAACTGTACGGACGGACGATGCGGCTGGAGGAGGGCCACCCGGTGCCGGGTGGCTCCTTCCAGGAGATACACGACGAGCTGCAGGAACTCTGGAGCCGCGGGCAGGATCTCCGCGCCGCGATGCGCGCCGACCTGGGCGTCGACGACGGCCCGATCACCCGCCCCACCGCGCACCCCTGAGCCGGCCGGCCGCCGCGATGCGATCGACGGCATGGCGCACTGACCCGACCCCCGGCCGTGCGGCGGGCCCACTTCACGCGGCTGCTCCACGACACCGACCTCGACATCGACGCGACAGCCGCTCGGAGCGGCTACGCGCTGCGGCGGGCAGTCCAGCGCTGGTACGGCACCACGCCCGCCAGGCTGCACCGCGACGGGGTTCGGCCTGAACCCCCGCCCCGCCACCGCTCCCCCGTCAGAAGCCGTTGCGAAAGCGCATCCTGAGGGGGCGTCCGTCCGGGTCGATCAGGGCGCGGTGCAGCGGGGCCGCGAGGAGGCGCTGGACGGCCGGCAGGTCCGGCGGGACATAGCGGCGGAGTCTGCCCGCAGGGCGCGGTCCGGGACGGCCGCCCGCGTGCCAGGCGTCCAGTGCCGCGGCGGTCTCCTTGAACGCGTCGAATGCGGCCTCCGGATCGCACAGCCCCGGCTCCGCCCCGGCCTGCGCGTCCAGGTGTTCGCGCATGAGCTCCAGACGCAGCTCCCGGGCGAAGCGCCGGGCTCCGTCACCCAGTCCGCCCGGATCGTGCGGCGGCCGCGGATCAAGGCTCCGGTCGAGGACGGCGCAGCTCAGCTCGGAGTCGTGGGTCCACGAACGCAGGTTGACGTTGTCGGACCCGACCGCAGCCCATACGTCGTCGATCACGCAGACCTTGGCATGCACGTATACCGGGGTTCCGGCGCGGTTCTCCAGGCCGTAGACCGTGACCCGGTCCCCGCCCGCACGGCGCAGCTCCTCCAGGGCGGTGATCCGCCCGATCAGGTTCACGGGCCGACTGAGCCGGCCGTCCTCTTCCGGAACGGAAGGGATGACGGCGATCAACCGCAGCCGCGGGTGCGCGCGCAACGCCCTGGCGAAGCATTCCACCACGCGCGGGGACCACAGGTACTGGTCCTCCACGTAGATCAGCGTCCGGGCCCGCCTCAGCGCCTTCAGATAGCCGCGGGCGATGCTGCGCTCGCCGTCGGGGGCGAAGGGATACCCGCGCAGCAGCCGGTTCGGGTAGGTCCGCAGCACCTGGACGGCGTGCGTACCGCACGCCGGAGGATCGGCGCCCTGCGGCGGCAGCTCACCGGCGCCGGTGTCCTCCCGGTCCCACAGCTCGCGCAGGCGGATCAGGGGGCTGCGGCTGAGCGGCGCCGGGTCCTCCCAGCGTTCGCGGAAGACGGCTTCGACGTCCCCGACGGCCGGCCCGCTGACCGCGAGCTGGACGTCGTGCCACGGGGGGTGCGGACCGTAGGCCGGTGCCATGGGCAGGGACTGGCGGTCGCCCGGGTGGCCGGCGTCGTCGTTGCGGTTGTGGCACAGGTCGATCCCGCCGACGTACGCGACATCGCGCTCCGGGCGGCCGGGGTGGCGCAGCACCACCATCTTCTGGTGGTGCGAGCCGCCGGGCCGCACGCGCAGGTCGAGCAGGCATTCGCCGCCCGCCGCCTCGATGTCTTCGCCGAGGGAGAGGTTCTCCTCCTCGCTGAACCGGAAGCCGTCGAGGTGGGAGCGCCACAGCAGTCCCTTGACGATGACGCCGCGCTCCGCAGCCCCGCTGAGTACGGCCGCGATCTCCGTACCGGCTCCGGCCAGCCGCTCGTCGGGATCGCCGCGCCAGTCGGTGAACAGGACCAGATCGCCCGCGTGCATCCCCCGGATCCGCTCGAGGAGCTCGGCGAAGTACGCCGCTCCGTGGACCAGCGGCCGGGCGTCGTTGCCCTCGGAGCAGGCCGCTCCGTCCGCCCGGCGCTTCTCCAGCCGGGTGGCGGGGTTCCCGCGCTCTCCGGGATCCAGCAGCCAGTCCGAGTGGGACATGGCACGACCTCCACGCACCCGCCTACCCACTGCCGGCCCGTCCACCCGCGCCGCCCGGTGGCGCGCCCGGGTACCGGGCCGTACCGGTCGGTGGTGCAGGTGCACCGGCCCGGCGGGGCGGCGTGCCCGGGGCCGCGGCTTGCGGGGCAGCGGCGGCGGTCCCATAGTCCGAGGTATGGACGCGCGCGAGAGGGCGCTCCAACGGGCGTACGGCCATGCCGCCCGCTGGCTGGCGAGCCTGTCCGACCGCCGGGTCCCCGCCCGTGCTTCGGTCGACGAGATGGTGCGTGCGCTCGGTGCCGAGCTGCCCGACGGGCCGAGCGCACCGGCCGACGTCGTCGACCTCCTGGCCACGGCCTGTGAGCCGGGGCTCACCGCCTTCCCCGGTGGTCGCTTCTACGGGTTCGTGGTCGGTGGCACCGAACCGGCCGCGCTGGCCGCGGACTGGCTGGTCAGCGCCTGGGACCAGAACTGCGTGATGCGCGCCGCCTCGCCCGCGTACGCGGCGGTGGAGGACGTTGCCGGCACGTGGTTGCTCGACCTTCTCGGGCTGCCCGGCGACAGCGCCGTCGGCTTCACCACGGGTGCCACGACGGCGAACTTCACCTGCCTCGCCGCCGGGCGCGACGCGGTGCTGCGCCGCGCCGGCTGGAACGTCGCCCGCGACGGCCTCGCAGGTGGCCCGCCCGTACGCGTCGTCGCTGGCGAGGACCGCCACATGGCCGTCGACCTGGCGCTGCGCTATCTCGGACTCGGCGGCCCGGAACTGGTCGACGCGGACGGTCAGGGACGCATCGACCCCGAGGCCCTGCGGCGCACTCTGGCGCGCGGCGGGCGGGGCCCGACGATCGTGATCCTCCAGGCCGGCGACATCCACTCCGGCGCCTTCGACCCCTTCGCCGAGACGATCCGTGCCGCGCGCGAGGCGGACGCATGGGTACACGTCGACGGCGCCTTCGGGCTGTGGGCAGCCGCTTCTCCGACGTACGCCCACCTGACCGCGGGCTGCACGTACGCCGACTCCTGGGCAACGGACGCCCACAAGACCCTGAACGTCCCCTACGACTGCGGGCTCGCCATCGTGCGCGACCCGTCCGCGCTGCGGGCGGCCATGGGCCTGCGCGGCGACTACCTCATCCAGGACGAACACGGCGACCCCATCGACAAGGTGCCCGAGCTCTCCCGGCGTGGCAGGGCGTTCACCGTGTGGGCCGCACTCAGATGCCTAGGCCGGTCAGGTGTGGCCGACCTCGTCGAGCGGCTGTGCCGACACGCCTCCGCTTTTGCCGCCGGCATCGCCGGGATCGACGGCGCGACCGTGCTCAACGACGTGGTGTTCACCCAGGTCTGCGCCGAGTTCGGCGACGAAGGACGCACGGAGCGCGTGCTCACCCGGCTGCTCGACGACGGCACGGCGTGGATCAGCGGCTCCACCTGGCACGGCCGTCGCGTCATGCGGATCTCGGTGAGCAACTGGTCGACGACCGACGACGACGTGACGCGCACGCTCGACGCGATCCGGCGGGCAGCCGGCAGGTGACCGGGCTCCGCCCGTGGTTCCATGACCGCGTGGAGAGCATCACCGAGCGCCTCCTGACCAAGGGGTTCGGCCGGCCCAGCGGGCTGCTCGGCCGTCTCGGCGGCCGGCTCACGGCCCACGGCAACGCCGCGACCGAGCTGCATGTCGTCGCCCTCGCCGCGCCCGCCGAACAGGACGTCGTGCTACGCGGATGCGGAGCTCCGGCGCGGGGCCATGGATGACCCGCTTGCCCCTGTCCGCGCGGATCCGGCCACCGCGCCTCGGTCGGCTGCAGGGTCTGCTGCCTCCGGTCGTCGCATGGCTGCTGACCAACCTCATCACGTGGCTGATCGCGAAGGCTTCCGTCGCCGGCGACGGATCCGAGGTGGCGTACTGGTCCACGGGCGGTCGCCGCCGCTGGGATTCCGATCACTATCTGTCCATCGCGAAGACCGGCTACGAGATGTTTCGGTGCCGTGATCGTTACGCGGACTTTCCCGATGTCCTGTGCGGAAACGTCGCCTGGTTTCCTGGTTATCCGATGGCGGTCCGGGCGGTTTCTGCCACCGGTCTTTCCTACGAGACATCCGCCGTCGTCGTCACTGAAGCGTCCTTGTTGGGCATGTTCGCAGTGCTGTGGTGGCTGCTCGGCGCCCGGCTCACGTGGGCCACCGGCCTCACCCTCGCCATCGGTGTGGTTTTCCCGGGCGGCATCTACTTCCATGCGATGTTCCCGATCGCCACCGGAACGCTGGCGCTGCTCGCCTGTATCGCCGGAGTGAAGCGCAGTTCCTGGGGCATGGCCGCTGCCGGCGGTTTCGTGGCGGCTTCCTGCCATCCGGTCGGCGCGGTCGCCGGCGGCATGCTGCTGTCGAGCGCATGCTTCGCATGGCAGCGCGACACATGGCCCGTACGCTGCGCGAAGGCCGGGGGCTCAGCAGCCATCGCCGGGTGCGGCGTGCTCTGGGCCAAATGGCTGATGTGGCAGGCGACGGGCCGCTGGGACGCGTACGAGACCATCCAGAAGTCCAGTTACCGGCAAGGCGGCCTGCGCCAGCCCTTCGACGAGATGAGGAAGTCCTACGATTTTCCGTTCAGCGACTGGTACCGGCCCGAGGGACACCTGCCGTGGCTGGTGGAGCACAGCCTCACCGCACACAGGACGCAGCTGTGGCTGAATGCGGCCTTTCTCCTGCTCGTCGTGGCGACGGCCACGGTTCGGCTCGTCCGGAACCGCCGGCTCGGCGCCGAGGAGTGGGCCGCCTCGATCCTGACGGTGGCCATCTTCTTGCTGCCGTTCTTCGCCGGCGCGGAGATGTCGTGGTACCGCAATCATGCGCAGATGTTTGTCGGGCTCGTACTGGTCAAGCACATGTCCCGATGGATTCAAGTACCGCTGTCGGCATGCTGCTCGATCCAGTACGCCCTTCTGGGGTCGATGTTCTTCGCCGGGGTGCTGGTGTGACTCGGGACCGAGGACAGACGAGCCCGCACGGTACCTTGGAGGGTCGTTCCGTCCCTCCGTACGTCCGCCTGCCGGTTGGCGGTGTGCCCGCCTGACAGGTCTGCTCCCCTTGCCTCACTCCGCTGTCTCCCCCTCCGCGCGGCTGCGTGACGTCCGGCCGGCCTGGCTGTCACCGAAGGTGCTGCGCACCGAGGTACTGGCCGGGCTGGTGGTCGCGCTGGCGCTGATCCCGGAGGCGATCTCGTTCTCGATCATCGCCGGGGTGGATCCGGCGATCGGCCTGTTCGCCTCCTTCACCATGGCCGTGACCATCGCCGTCGTCGGCGGCCGGCCCGCGATGATCTCCGCCGCCACCGGGGCCGTGGCCCTGGTCATCGCACCGCTGAACCGCGAGCACGGCTTCGGCCACCTGGTGGCCGCGGTCATCCTGGCCGGGGCGTTCCAGATCGTCCTCGGCGCGCTGGGGGTGGGGAAACTGCTGCGGTTCATCCCGCGCTCGGTGATGGTCGGCTTCGTCAACTCCCTCGCCATCCTCGTCTTCATGGCCCAGGTGAAGGAGCTGCGGGACGTGCCGTGGGCCGTGTACCCGCTGCTCGCGGCCGGTCTGGCGCTCATGGTGCTGTTCCCGAGGATCACCAGCGCGGTCCCGGCCCCGCTGGTCTCGATCGTCATCCTGACGGTGATCACCGTGGCCGCGGGCATCGCCGTACCGACCGTCGGCGACAAGGGTGCACTGCCGTCCTCGCTGCCGGTGCCCGGGCTGCCCGACGTACCGTTCACCCTCGACACGCTGACCACCATCGCCCCGTATGCCTTCGCCATGGCCCTCGTCGGGCTGATGGAGTCCCTGATGACGGCGAAGCTGGTCGACGAGATCACCGACACCCCCTCGTCGAAGACCCGGGAATCCATCGGGCAGGGCATCGCGAACATCGTCACCGGCTTCCTCGGCGGCATGGGCGGCTGCGCGATGATCGGCCAGACCATGATCAACGTGAAGGTCTCCGGCGCACGGACCCGGCTCTCCACCTTCCTCGCGGGTGCGTTCCTGATGGTGCTGTGCATCGTCTTCGGGCCGGTCGTGTCCGACATCCCGATGGCCGCGCTGGTGGCCGTCATGATCATGGTCTGCTTCGCGACCTTCGACTGGCACTCGGTGGCCCCGAAGACGCTCAAGCGGTTGCCGGCGGGCGAGATCACCGTCATGGCCGTCACCGTGGCCTGCGTCGTCGCCACCCACAACCTCGCCGTCGGCGTGGTCGCGGGATCCGTCACCGCCATGGTCATCTTCGCCAAGCGCGTCGCCCGGCTCGCCGACGTCACGGCGGTCACCGACCCCGACGGCGGGCAGGTCGTGTACGCCGTCACCGGTGAGCTGTTCTTCGCCTCCTCCAACGAGCTCGTGGGCCGCTTCGACTACGCCGACGATCCCGACAAGGTCGTCATCGACCTGTCCGCCGCGCACATCTGGGACGCCTCATCGGTTGCCGCACTGGACGCGATCGAGCACCGGTACGCGCAGCGCGGCAAGAGCGTCGAGATCACGGGACTGAACGGGCCCAGCGCCCGGCTGCACGAGACCCTGAGTGGCGAACTCGCAGCCGCGGGCTGACTTCATCGCCATGCCGACACCCTGACCGGGTGAAGCCCGCGGTGGCCGACCGGCCGGATGACGCCCTCCGCGCCTGCCGGGCTGCCGTCAACCCTTTCCGGGCACGTACGGCTGGTGGCCGGGGTACACGTGATCGGGGGTCACGATGCCGGTGACCGCCTCGCCGAAGAGCGTGCTGGGCTCCTGGCCCTTGTAGCTTGCATCGGTGTTGAGGAGGATCACCATGGTCGCCTGTGCCTGCGGCAGGTAGACGGGCAGGACTTCGTATCCGGGGATCGAGCCGTTGTGACCGATCCAGCCCTGGACGTTGAAGATTCCCAGCCCGTAGCCGTCGCCCTGGATGTTCATCGGGGTGGTCTTGAGACGTTCGGCCTGGGTCGCGGGCGTGAGCAGCCTGCCGGTGGCGAGGGTGCGGGCCCAGCTGCGCAGGTCCTCCAGGTCGGAGACCATCTCACCGGCGGCCCAGGCCCAGGAGGGGTTCCAGCGGGTCGCGTCCTCGATCTTGCCCGAGGCCGTCTGGTTGGTGTACCCGTGCGCGTACGGATCCGGTAGGGCCGCACTCGTGGGGAAGACCGTACGGCGGAGCCCGGCCGGTGCCAGGACGTCCTTGGCGATGACCTCGTGGAGCGGCCGGCCGGTGATCTTCTCCACCACCAGCCCGAGCAGGATCAGGTTGGTGTTGGAGTAGTCGAACTCCGCGCCCGGCGCGAACTGAACGGGGTGTTTGAAGGCGTAGTCGAGCAACTGCTGTGGCGTGAAGGACTGTTCGGGATCGGCTTGGAGCTTCTTGTTGAAGTTCTCGTCCATGCTGTAGTTGAAGAGCCCGCTGCGCATGCCCGCCAGTTCGCGCAGGGTGATGCGGTCGCCGTTCGGAACGCCCTTGACGTACTTGCCGATGGGGTCGTCCAGTCCGATCTTGCGCTGGTCGACCAGTTGGAGGAGGGCGGTGACCGTGAACGTCTTGGTCTCACTGCCGATGCGTACGTGGAGCCCGGTGGTCATGGGCGCGCCGGTCGCCTTGTCCGCCACCCCGAAGGTCTTCACGTAGCTCCCCTTGCCGGGGGCCCACAGGCCCACGGTCACGCCCGGCACCTTCGTCTGGCGCATGACCTGCCGGATGGCCGCGTCCAGCTGCGCTGCAACGGCCGGCGTGAGCTGCGGGAAGGGCGTGTCGGCGTCCGGGGAGGGGGCGGCGGAGAGGGGGGTGGACGGCACGGGGGTGGACGGCGCCGGAGCGGTCACCGCGGATGCGGAGCCCGCGAACACCGGGACGATGAGCACGCCTGCGGCGGCAGCAGCCGCGCAGGCCCGGCGCAACCGGAGGTGGGTTGGCTTCACGGCATGGTCTCCTGCCGTCCGGGGACCCAGGCAACAGTGCAAGCGTAGGTCTGCGCCACTCCGGTCGCGCGGTGAGTCCGACGACTTGGCTTCGCCGGCTGCGGGGCGGGGCGGGAATGCGCCGACCGAGGCTTCTGTTACAGGAGGCAGCTGGCATGCGCGAGTCAAATATCGCGGCCAGTGTCGCTGAGAGGAGCACCACGTGGCACGCACCGTCACGCGCCCCGTCGTCCGACTGAAATCGACGGCCGGGACCGGCACCACCTATACGACGCGGAAGAGCACCCGGAACAGTCCGGACCGGCTCGTCCTGCGGAAGTACGACCCGCTGGCCGGCAGGCACGTCGCCTTCCGAGAGGAACGCTGAGCCCCACCGGACGCCGCCCGGCACGCAGGCACGCACTCGGCACACGCCCATGAGGAAGGAAACCGCATGAAGCCCCGTATCCACCCCGAATCCCGCTCCGTCGTCTTCCGCGACCGCGCAGCCGACGTCGCGTTCCTGACCAGGTCGACCGCGCACGCGTCGGGGACGATCGAGTGGCAGGACGGCAAGACCTACCCGCTGGTCGACGTCGAGATCTCGTCGGCGAGCCACCCGCTGTACACGGGGACCTCACGGATCGTGGACTCCGAGGGCCGCGTGGAGCGCTTCAACCGCCGCTACGGCCGCTGAGCGCGGACCACGGCCGACCGCTCGTCCCGGCCCCGCGGCTTGCGGGGCCGGGCCGGTTCGGGCGTGGGCTTCCCGCCGTGACACCGCGTGTTCCGCGAAGCGGGGGGCGATACTGAAGATCCACGTACGAAGGCTGACTCGGCCGGCCGGGTGGGGACGCAGCAGTGCCGACGCCGCAGCAGTGCCGATGACTACGAGGGGAGCCGTTCATGACCACGGCGAAGGACCTGTTCATCATCGCGATGGACCCGCAGCCGGACCGTTCGGTGGGGCAGGGTGACCTGTCGCTCGCACTCGCGGGAGCCGAGCTGATCGATCTCATCGATGCGGAGGCCGTCGCCCTGGACGGTGACAGCATCGTGCCCGGTCAGCAGTCGGCGCTGGATGACCGCCTGCTGGACGAGGCAGCCGCGGTGCTGGCGCAGCAGGCGCCGTACGAGCAGGTCGAGGACTGGCTGTGGCGCAGGGGACGCGATCTGGCCGCGGCGTACCAGGCCGCCCTCGAGGCGGACGGTCAACTGGCCCGGGGGCGAAGCGGCCGGTCGCTCTTCGGGGCGGAACGCCTGGAAGTGGTCGATTCCCCCGCTCGCCGCCAGGCCCTGAGCCGCTGGGAGGCGGAAGAGCCCGTCTTGGCCGCCCTCGCTGCAGCCGTGGGGATCATGAGGGGGGCGTCCGAGGAGGAACCGAACCTCGACGAGAACGAAGCGGCGACGACCGTGCTGGCCGTCGTCAACGACGCGGTCATGGAACTGGAAGCCGTACGCCAGAGGCGGTCCATCGAGAAGGCGGCGTTCGCCAACGTCTGGCGCGGGCCGTGACCGGTACCTGATGTGGCCTCCGCTCGACCGGTCCACGACGGCCGAAATGCAACAGGTCGCCGAACCGGCTCCCGGACCGGGGCGCGAGCTTCTAGGCTGGTCACATGCGCCACACGCTCACCAGCCTCGCCAGTGCCTACGAACTGGAGCGCGTCAAGCGTGCCCCGGCCGGCGGACGCGACTTCATGGCCCGGGCCGCCGCCTATGAGGAACGGGTGGCACAGCACCCCGACCTGCGCCACTGGTCCCCCGTGGACAACGCCGATCCCGGGGACGACGGACCGACGCGTGTTCTCGATGCCGACCTCGACGCGTGGACACGCCTCGGCGACGGCCCGAACCGCGGCGCGTGGCGGATGGCACGGTTCAGCCGCCCGGAACAGGAGGAGCAGCCCGGCGGCGCGCTGACCTGGCAGGAGCTCACGTATCACTACGGGCCCCTCACCGAGGACATTCCGTAGGGCGATCCGTTCCCGCGTGACCCTCGACTCCGTCCTGATGCCTGCCGGCCCCCGGTCGGAAGCGACCGGGGGCCGGCAGGCGTGACGGTCGATCAGCAGTTGCGGACGGAGTAGATCGGCGTCCAGTTCTGGCCCTGCTGGCCGCCGCCGGGCTTGAACGACTTGTCGACCCCGCCGTTCTGGTAGTAGAAGTACGAGGTGGGGTTGCCCGTCTGGTTGTCGAAGTACCAGCCGTTGCCTTCCCAGTTGTACACCGTGTACCGGTTGCAGTTGTAGAGGTAGAAGATCTTCCAGTCCGACGTCGTCGGATCCCAGACGAGGGTGCAGAGGTTCCCGCTGTCGCAGCCGTAGCTGCCACTCGCCGGCACGTGGCCGGTGCGGACGGCGGGCGAGATCCCCGGGGACGCGGCAGCTGCGAGGGACGCCGGCCGGGCGTCTGCGGGCGCCGCCGGCGCGACCAGGACGCGGGCGCCCGCGCCCTGGTCCGAGGGCGCGGCGGCCTCGGCCGACCCGGTGGTGAAGGCCGCCGTGAGCAGCATCGTGGTGACGCCGACCATGCCGAGAACGGAACGCTTGGGGCGCATCGTGGACTCCTTGTCAGAGCGGTGTGACGTGCCTCGAGACTCGTGGAGGAGCCGCTGCGGCAGTACCTCGCACCTGCGAGGGTCAGCAGTTCGGGACCCAGGCGTGGGAGCGCGGCCGGTCCGCGCCGGTGAGGTTGGCCCGGGTACGCACCTTCACGCAGCCCAGCAGCTCCCGCCGGTCGGGCTGGGCGTAGTAGAGGACGTCGACCTGGGTCGCCCCCTCGGCGAGGTCGAACCCGTTGTTGTAGACCGAGCGTGGCCCGCTCCGGGCCGCCCACGGACAGGGGGCCTGGCCGTCGCTCCAGTCGGTGTCGCCGTCGACCCAGGAGCACATCTCGCCCCGGCCGTCCTCCTCCGCGTAGAAACAGACGGCCCCGCGGCGGCACCGTTCGTACCCCGCCTCGGCCGCGCCCCCCAACGGGAGCAGGCCCGAGCCCCATACGACCCCCAGGACGGCCAGCGCCACCGTCCCGGCCGTGATCACCGCGCGGCGCCACCGCCGTCGCGGATCGAGGGCGCGCAGGATGCCCGGTACGCGCCGTGGTGCGGCCCGGTCCGCGGCCGCCGCCTCCACCCGGCTCAGCAGTGACGCCGCGGTGTGCCGGGCCCGGTCCTCGTGCCTGCGGGCCAGGCAGTCGCGCACGATGTCCCGCCAGGGCTCAGGCAGTTCCGGCGACAGCCGCAGTTCCTCCTCGCCCCTGGCATAGCGCAGCGCCGCGTCCCGGCGGGCGGCGGGGGTGCCGCCGGGCAGCGGCAGCGAGCCCGTCAGGACCACGTGGGCCAGTACGCCGAAGGCCCAGATGTCGGCCGTGGGGCGGATCTTCGTCCCCCGTTCGCCGACCTCCGACCAGAGCAGGTCCGGCGGGGTGTAGTCGGGCGTCGCGAACGCGGGCGAGTACGCGTGGGTGCCCTCCAGCTCTGCCGCCGTGTTGAAGTCGCCGAGCCGCGCCGTACCGTCGGGCATCAGCAGGACGTTGCCGGGCTTGAGGTCGCCGTGCACCCAGCCCGCCCTGTGCAGTTGGTCGAGCCCCTCGCAGACCTGGGCGAGGAGGGCGGGCCCCTCGGGCGGCACTCCGCCGGCGAGCAGGGCGTCCAGGGACCCCTCAGCCTCCTCCAGGACGAGTACGGTGGCGCCGTCGAGCTCGGGGCGGCCCGGGTCGTCGAGCGTGAGCACCTCGTACATCCGGATCAGGCGCGGCGTGCGCACCCGGCGCAGTACCTCGGTCTCGCGCTCGGCGAGCTCGCTCAGGTGCCGCAGCTGGCGCGGCGTACGGGTGCCGGTCGGGAGGACCTTCAGCGCGGCCCGGCCGGGCCGGCCCGGCTCGGGGAGGGCGCGGCGAGCCGCGTACACGCTGCCGAAGGCGCCGGCTCCGAGCAGGTGGCCGACGACCCAGGGGCCGATCCGGTAGCCCGGCGGGACCGCGAGGGCGCCCCGCTGCCCGGCCCGCCCGGTCAGCGGGCGGTACCGGTCGGGGCGGCCGACAGGGCCGCCAGGTCGTGCTCGCGGACCAGGTCGAAGCGCAGGGCCAGCGACACGAGGGTGTCCTTCTTGCCGACCAGTCGCGGTCCCGGATCCGCCGTGTCGGGGCCGGGCTTGAGGCGGAGCTTGACCGCGAGGTAGTCGATGCTCCACTGCACCGCGGCCCGGTTCGCAGCCGGCCACAACGGCCTCAGCCGTTCGACGACCTGCTCGACGGTGGGCAGCGGGGCGTGCGGTTCACCGCGCAGCCGCGGCTCGCAGAGCGCGGTGAGGACCAGGAAGTACCGGCTGCAGCGGTCGAGCGGGAAGGCGAGCGCAGTCGGCTCCCCGCCGGGCTCCCCGGGTTCGTCCGGGTCGGCGTAGTCGTGGCGCGGCGCCCAGACGTCCAGGGTGAGCAGTTCGGAGCCGGCCGGCAGGACGAGGCGGGCGAACTCGAACGGGACGGGCGCTCCCAGCCGGCCGGGCGCGATCTTGATGTGCTCGCCGGCGCCCTCCGGGTTCTCGACCACGTACGTCGACGCGCGGCTCAGGTTGCTGACCGACCAGTACGTGCCCGTGGCGGTGATCTCTCCCGCCGAGCGCGAGACGCCGGCGTGCGGGACGTGCAGGCTGCCGTCGCCCGCGCTCTCGCGGCCGAACCGGAGGGTCTGCCCCGGCGCCAGGCGGATCTGTGCGGCCGGGGACATGGTGGGTCCCGGAACCACGACGATGCTGAACAAGTTGCTCCTCTCCCCCAAGATGCCGGGGGCAGGCTAGCCAGCGGAATCCATCGTTTCTGTAAACGTTGGCCGGTACTCGACAGTCGCCGCGCCGCGCGAAGCGCTCGGTTGAAGGAGGACCTGCGCAGGCCGCAGCGGCTTTCGGGCCCGTCGACGGCGCAACGGCAGACGGTGCCGATGCAGTTGCGGCCCGGCACGCCGGGCCGGTTCCTGTCGGCGGCCGCGTACGCGACACCGTTCGAAGTAGGCCGGAACGCGGTGGTCCCGCCACGGACAACAGCACCGGTACACCCCGCCCCACGCCTGCCGCGGGTGCGCTCGGTCCCGGGGATCCGGGGCGGGCCGGCCGATCCGCCGGGCGAGGGGCAGGGCGTGGTCAGGCGGCCGGTGTGTTCAGCACGTACGTGCGCGAGGCGTGTACGGCGCTGCGCAGCGCGGGGAGGTCGACGTCGAGGACTCGTCCGTTCCACTTGCGGGGTTCGCCGTTGATCAGGACCGTGCTGATGTTGCGCGGGTCGGAACCCAGGACGACGGTGCCGATGGGGTCGTTCAGCGGCATGTTGTTGAGGTCCTCGGCCTGGATGACCAGGAGGTCGGCCTTCTTGCCCGGTGTGAGCGAGCCGGTGACGCCGGCGAGTCCGTTGGTGCGGGCGCCCTGGAGGGTGGCGAAGTCCAGGACGTCGTGGGTGGTGATCCGGGAGGGCTCCCGGTCGGTGCCGTAGACGGCGTTGACCGCGCGCATCCGCTGGAGGGCGTGCAGGGTCCGCATCTGGGTGAACATGTCGCTGACCAGGGCGACTTCGACGTCGATGCTGAGGCCGGGACGGATGCCGGCGGCCAGGGCCTCGTCGACGGCGGGAATCGCGGTCTCCAGGCCGATCTGGGCGTCGGAGGTGGGGGCGAGCGACACGGTGGCGCCGGTCGCACCCATGGCATTCCACGCCTCGGGGGTGAGTCCGGTGGAGTGGATGAGGGTCACGTCGGGGCCGAGGATGCCGTCCTCGGCCCAGCGCAGCACCGCCTCGGAGGACGCCGTGCCGAAGACGGCGTCCACACTCACTCCGATGCCCAATTCTTTGGCCGTGCGGGCGAGTTCGGGCCCGTAGGCGAGTGCAGGTCCGGCGATCTCGTCGGTGGCCAAGGCCGCCAGCCGCAGGGTCAGCAGCTGGTCGTCGCTGCTGAAGTAGCGGTCCTTGATGCGGGTGAGATCGCCGGGCCACTGCCGGTCCCAGTCGCCGAAGTGCGGGCCCATGGAGGCGTGTACTCCGCGGATTCCGGTGCTGGTGAGGGCTTGGATCGCGGCGTCGGAGTGCTCTCGGGTGCGGGAGTTGTGCGAGAAGTCGAGCATGGTCGTGATACCGCCGTCGATCGCCGTCAGGGCGGCCAGCCTGGTTCCGATGTACATGTCCTCGGGCCGGTAGACGGTGGCGTGGCCGGCCAGGGTGGCCATGACGTAGCCGCCCAGGTCGTCGACGTCCGGCATGATCCGGCGCAGCTGGGCCTGCCAGGCGTGCCGGTGGGTGTCGACGAAGCCGGGGGTGAGGATCGCGCCGGTGGCGTCGACGACGACGGCGTCACCCCCACTGATGTCGCCGCCGACCGCGGTGATCGTGTCGCCCTCGACGAGGAGATCGCCGCGGTCGATGACGCCGAGGGAGGGGTCCATGGTGACGATCGTCGCGCCGGTGAAGAGGATGCGCCGCTGGGCGGCGGGCCGGCGCCGGATCCGCGTGAGGACGGCATCGAAGACGTTGGCTCGTTCGTGCATGACAGGACTTCTTTCCGTACACCGAAGAGGGAAGTAGCGAGCTGCGGGCACCGGGCGGCGACCGGAACGGCTCTGCCCCCAGCCTCGGTTGCGTCGTCCACGGCAACCAGGCCGCCGCGTTCCCTGGTGTCGCGCACCCAGGATGGGGACGTGTCATCGTGTGCAGCGGGTGCGGCGGGGCACGCCGCTTGGTCGCCGGTCCCCCGGTCTGCCATCATGAGCGAAACGGAACCTTGCTCCGCGGCAGTGATACGGAGCATCGTGCCGCTGGGGAAGTCGTACTGAAGGAGCGTGGCGGTGAACGACGGCGGACAGGGCGCGGGAAGCGCCGCGGGGTCCAAACGCAAGGACGCGCGGCGCAATCAGCAGACCCTGCTGGAGGCGGCCGCTGCCGTGTTCGTCAGCTCGGGGGTGGACGCGCCGGTACGGGACATCGCGGCCGCCGCCGGCGTCGGGATGGGCACGATCTACCGCCACTTCCCCACCCGGGCGGACCTCGTCATCGCCGTCTACCGCCACCAGGTCGACGCCTGCGCCGAGGCCGGCCCGGCCCTGCTGGAGACCAGCCCGTCACCGCACGCCGCCCTCGAACGGTGGGCCGACCTCTTCGTCGACTTCCTCGTCACCAAACACGGCCTCGCCGCCGCGATGCAGGCCGACCATTCCGGCTTCGAGACACTGCACGCCTACTTCCTGGACCGCCTCGTGCCGGTGTGCACCCAGTTGCTCGACGCTGCCGCCGCCGCGGGCGAGATCCGCTCCGACCTCGCCGCGTACCCGCTCATGCGCGGCATCGGAAACCTCTGCATCGGCGCCGAAAGCGACCCCCGCTACGACGCCCGCCGACTGGTCGCGCTCCTCGTCGCTGGGCTACGCCGGCCCTGCTGACTGCGGCGCGCGCCGCAGGGAACGGAGTTCTGCGAAGGCGGCCGCGGTGGCACTGGCGGCCTCGGCCTGGTAGACGACCAGCTGCTGGTCCGGGGCACCGTTGACGGTGAAGGCCGAGAACTGGATCTCCAGAGCGCCGACTTCGGGGTGCGCGAGGTGCTTGGGCTGCCGGGTCTTGCCCCGCACCTCGTGCCGCGCCCACAGGGCGGCGAATTCCGGGCTCTTCGCGCGCAGCGTGTCGACGGCCTCGGTGATCCGCGGGGACCCGGGGTCGTAGCCGTACGCGGCACGGATTTCGGCGACGCAGGAGTTCGCGGCCTTCTCCCACTCCTGGTGGAAGCTCCGTCCGGCCGGGTCGAGGAAGACCATGCGGGCCAGGTTGTCGAACCGCTCGAACCCGCTGTGCAGGGCCGCGGCGAGGGGGTTGTACGCCAGGACGTCCAGGGCCGGTCCCAGGACGAAGGCGGGCGTGTCGGGCCAGCTGTCGAGCAACTGCAGGAGCTGGGGGCTCACCGGGGAACGGCCGGCGGGGGTCTCGCGGCGCTCACGGGGCACCCGGGTGAGTCTGCGCAGGTGGTCGAGCGCCTCGCCGTCGAGGTGCAGGGCGGCGGCGATGGCGTCGACGACCTGGGGCGACGGGCTGATCTCCCGACCCTGTTCCAGGCGCATGTAGTAGTCGGGACTCACGCCCGCGAGCAGGGCGACCTCTTCGCGGCGCAGCCCCGGCACCCGCCTGCGGCCGTGCGTGGGCAGGCCTATGTCCTGCGGCTTGAGGGCTTCGCGCCGTGCTCTGAGGAACTCCCCCGTGGGACTGCTGTCGCGCATGACATCAACGTACTGGACGGGCCCTCAGTCCTTGCCCGAAGGACCTGCTTCGTCGGCCCGGCCTCCCTCGCGTTCGCGGCGGACGCGGATCGCGATCTTGCCGCGTACGTGCCCCTCCCGCAGGCGGCGTATCGCGTCCGGGACTTCGGCCAGCGGGTACGTACGGTCCAGCACGGGGGTGAGCGCGCCGGACTCCAGGAGCTCCCCCAGGACGCGCAGGTCCTCGGGGCGGGGCGTGGAGGCGAGGCCACGCAGGCGGTGGCGGGTGAAGGGCGAAAGCAGCAGGGCCCGCAGCTGTCGGTCGTGGCCGCCGATCCAGCGGCCGTCGGTCTCGCCGCCGACGATGACCAGCGTCCCGCGTGGGGTCAGGGCCCGGCGCAGCCGGTGGAGGGGCCGGTTGCCGGCGATGTCGATGACGAGGTCGTAGCGGTGGACCCCGTCGGTGGGATCCTCGCGGGCGTAGTCGACGGCCTCGTCGGCGCCGAGGGAGCGGACCAGGTCCGCCTTGGGGCCGCTGCACACCGCGGTGACGTGTGCGGCCCCCAGCGCCTTGGCCAGTTGCACGGCGTAGGTCCCGACCCCGCCCGCGGCGCCGATCACCAGGACCCGCTGACCGGGCTTCAGGCGGCCGGTGCGCAGGGCCTGGAGGGCGGTGGTCGCCGAGATCGTGACGACCGCCGCTTCTTCGGGCGTGAGCCGGGCCGGCCGCGGAGCCAACTCGTCCTCCTTGGCGCAGGCGTACTCCGCGAAGGAGCCGGTACACGTGCCGTACACCTCGTCGCCCGGCCGGAAGCGGCCGACGCCCGGTCCGACGGCCTCCACGCGGCCCGCGACGTCCAGACCGCGGATCCGCTGTTTGGGGGCCCGCAGGCCGAAGCCCGCCGCGCGGACCGCGTAGGGCGTGCCCGTCATGAGGTGCCAGACCCCCTGGTCGAGACCGGCCGCCTGCACGCGCAGGAGCACCTCGCCCGGCCCGGGGACGGGCTGTTCGGTCTCTTCGAGACGCAGGACGTCGGGCGGTCCGTACACGTCCTGGACGATGGCTCTCATCGGCTGTCTCCCTCGTTGCCTGTGCTGCCGGTCGTCGTGGTGTCGGTCGGGCCGCTGGTGGGAGCCGAGTACTGGAAGACGGTGTCGAGGGGGACCCCGAACACCCGGGCGATCTGGAAGGCCATCTCCAGCGAGGGCGAGTAGCGGCCCTGCTCGATGGCGATGACCGTCTGGCGGCTCACGCCGATGCGGCGGGCGAGTTCGGCCTGGGTCATCTCGCCGTGGGCGAAACGCTGGGCCCGGATGGTGTTGGTGACCCGCGTCGCCTTCACCACGGGTGGAATCCGAAGCGGTACGAGATGACCTTGACCACCGAG
Source organism: Streptomyces sp. R33 (assembly GCF_041200175.1). NCBI lineage: Bacteria > Bacillati > Actinomycetota > Actinomycetes > Kitasatosporales > Streptomycetaceae > Streptomyces > Streptomyces sp. R33. The sequence goes on from NZ_CP165727.1 coordinate 831,266, forward strand.
CCGAGCACCGACGACAGGACGAAGGCCAGGTAGATGGCGTTGGCGATCCAGAACGGAGCGGCCTCGGCCATCGCGAGCAGCAGGCCCGCCACGCCGCCGATCACGACGAAGGACTGCCCGACGTACTCGCCGAATCGGTGGATCTCGCGGTCGCGCTGGTCCTTGACGTTCGCCTCCTTCGGCGAGGTGGTGGCGATCGCGATGTGGGCGGCGATGGACGCGACGATCGACAGGCCGACCGTCCACAGCAGGGCTCCTGCGTACGGCGCGCGGGTCAGCGGCACTCCTGCGGGGCGCCCCAGCACGACCCACAGGTACACCGCGTAGGACCCGATCGCGACCACCAACATGCTCCAGGCACGTTTCTCCTCGACTGCCACTGCCGCTCCCCATGTCAAGAAAACCAGACATGGGGAGTGTCAAACAGTCGCAACATCATGTCAAGTATTCTTGACTAACGACCCAGCGGGGCAGCCACCCCCAAGGCCCGGTGGCATCTGCATTTCCGATGGTCACAGCGGCGCCACGGCTTCGGAATGCCGACGGGGTGCCCCCATGCCACGCTGAGACGGGGGATCGCGCCGGTCCGGCATGCACGGCTGACCGGACGGCGCTGCCAAGCAAGGAGGCCGACATGGCCAGTTCCACCCAACCCACAGCGGCCGCCGCCAACCCGAGCCCGTGGCACGCGCCCACGTCCGGAACGACCGTCCTCGCCGGAGCGCTGATGATCTTCGGCGGGGCGATGGCGATCTTCGAGGGGATCTCGGCCGTCGTCAAGGACCCCCTGTTCATCGCCACGCGTCACTACGTGTTCGAGTTCAGCCTGGCGGGCTGGGGCTGGGTCCACCTCATCGTGGGCATCGTTCTCGTCCTCGCCGGCTGCGCCGTGCTCAGCGGAGCCCTGTGGGCACGCTATTTCGGCGTATTCGTCGCGGGGCTGGGCGCGATCGCCAACTTCCTGTGGATCCCGTACTACCCCCTCTGGGCCACGATTCTGGTCGCCGTCAACCTCTTCATCATCTGGGCACTGTGCCACGGCATGCACAGAGAAGCCGCCGGCTAACGGCCGCCGGGCGGCCGGACGCCTCGTCAACCCGAGGGTGAGCAGGAGGAGTTCGACATACCCGGAGCGAACGCGGAGGCGTACACCGAGGTGGACTCCGAAGTGGCCGTTGCAGGCCGACGGACCGTGGTCGCTTCGCGTCGAGCCCCTTCCCGAGGAGCACCTCGAACTGTGCGGCCTCCGCCCCCACGGAGCACTTCTCGTCCGGCCCGACGGCCACATAGGCGCCCGCTGGCGCGACGGCCCCCCGAGCGACTGCGCCCTCCGCCACGCCGTGACCACGACCACGCACTCGGCATCCCCCGGCACTGGCGGACGTACGCGCTAGTAGGGCTTGGTCAGGTCGGGGCTGGTGTTGCGTGTCCTGGGGGTTTGGTGTGGCGTTGAGGACGTGTGACACCGGAGGAAATCGCATCCGTACGTGCCGAGTTGGAGGACTTCGCGGCAGAGGTCTTCGAGCCGTTCGCGAGAAACGACCAGCGTCGGTGGGGGCAGGTCTACCTGCGGGGTCTCCTCACTGACGGGCAGCGTAAGTCGGTCGAGCCGATGGCTGCCCGGCTGGGTGAGGACGGGAACCGGCAGGCGCTGGCCCACTTCGTGACTACGAGCCCCTGGGATCCGGCGCATGTGCGGGCCCGGCTGGCCTGGAGGATGGAAAAGGCGATCCGACCCACCGCGGTGGTCGTCGACGACACCGGGTTCCTCAAGGACGGCAACGCCTCGGCGTGTGTGTCCCGGCAGTACACCGGCACTGCCGGCAAGGTCACCAACTGCCAGGTGGGCGTGTCCCTGCACCTGGCCTCCGACCATGCCTCAGCGGCGGTCGACTGGCGGCTCTTCCTGCCCGAAAACTGGGCGCCCGAGTCCGTGAAGGCGGACCCGGACAAGGTCGCCCGCCGCGCCGCCTGCGGCATTCCCGACGACATCGGGCACGTGGAGAAGTGGCAGCTCGCACTCGACATGCTCGACGAGACCCGCTCGTGGGGCATCGAGGTGCCGCTGGCCATCGCGGACGCCGGATACGGTGACGCGGCGGCGTTCCGGCACGGCGTGCAGGCCCGCGGCCTCAACTACGTGGTGGGCATCTCCACCACCCTCTCCGCCCAGCCCGGCGAAGCCGTGCCAGTCGCCGAACCGTACTCCGGGACCGGGCGCCCGCCGGTGGCGAAGTACCCCGACCCGCCGCGGTCGGTGAAACAGCTCGTCATCGCGGCGGGCCGGAAGGCAGCGAAACCGGTGCAGTGGCGTGAGGGCTCCCGGCCCGGCACGGGCCGCAGTGGCTTCAAGCGGATGTACTCGCGGTTCGTCACCTTGCGGATCCGGCCTGCCGGGCGCCAGACCCGGCAGGCCGTTGACGGCCCGGAACTGCCCGAGTGCTGGCTGCTGGCCGAATGGCCCGCCGGCCAGGCCGAGCCGGTCCAGTTCTGGCTGTCCGACCTGCCCGCAGACACCCCGCTGACCACCCTGGTCCGCCTGGCCAAGCTCCGCTGGCGCATCGAGCACGACTACCGCGAGATGAAGCAGGCCTTGGGCCTGGCCCATTTCGAGGGCCGCACCTGGAACGGCTGGCACCATCACGTCACCCTCGTCTCCGTCGCGCATGCCTTCTGCACCCTGCAACGACTGGCCCAAGCCCCAAAAGACACGGCGCCGGCCTGAGCCTCTACCGAATCGTCCGCGAGCTACAGACCCTCCTCGCGACATGGACCGGCGTCTGCCCCACCTGTCAACGCGGCATACCCACCCCAGCCCCGACCTGACCAAGCCCTACTAGGGTGCCGGCCATGAACGGTGATCGGATACGGGTCGAGCAGACCCTCACGGCCTGGCACAGGATCGAGACGTGGCTCGGGGAGTACGCGCCGCGGAGCCACCGGCGTCTGCCGCCACCGGCCTCCGAGGAGGAGATCCGGGCTGTGGAACGGGAGCTCGACCTGGTGATCCCCGCCGATGTCCGGGCGTTCTACCGGCTCCACAACGGCACCGGCCCCGACGCCGACTTCGAGTGGCCGACCTGGGACGGTCCGCTGCCGATCCCCGAAGGCGCGTGGGATCCCAAGCAGGACCCCAGCGGATACGTCCTGCCGGACGGTGGGATCGGGCCGCTGGAGAAGGTGACGTACTGGATCGACGGACCGGCCGGGTACGGGCGTGAGGAAGAGCCGCAGCAGCGGTATCTGGCTTTCGTCGCGTCGGACCCGGACGGGTTCTACGGGCTGTTCGCCGATTGCACCCCCGGCGCGGGGTACGGCGGACTCGGCAGTTACGCCGAGGCCGACGTACCCACGCCGGGGAGCTGGCCGTCGTTCGCCGCGTACCTGACCGCCGTGGCGGACGCGTTGCACGACGGGCGGGGCGTCGGTACGGACACGGACGTGCCGGGTGTCCTGCACCGGTCCTTGCTCTGGGACGATCCGCGGTCGCCGTCGCAGCAGGACTGGGAGCCGTTCCGGGGATAGCCGCCGGCGCCGGTCAGGGTCCTTCGTCGTACGTTCCCGCCTCCACCTCGAGGGCGAGCTGCTGGAGCACCTCGATCGACGAGATGTCCGTCCGGCCGCCGTCGTGCGCCATGGCGAGACTGGTGAAGGCCAGGCTGAATCCGGCGACCATCGTGTGCAGCGCCGGTCCCAGGGCCTCCGCGACGAGGCGGGCCACCTGCTGCGGCGACGAGTCGGCCGGCACGCTGATCGAGGGCAGCATCTCGTTCAGCAACTGGGTGACGACCCCCGCTTCCGTCTCGGGACCGTCGTCGTCCTCGCCGGCCTCGGCCGCCCGGCGGATCTCCTGGGCTTCCGTGAGGATGCCGATGACTCGCTTGAGGACCTCTGCACGTTCCATCTTCGGAGCGTAACTCCAGCCCGCGCGGACCGGGCTCACGTTCCCGTATCTCCTCCTTCGCCGGTGGCCTGATGACCGGCGACGGCTCGTTCGGTGGCCGGGTCGGCCGTTAGGGTGAGTTGATCATTCCTTCCAGAAAGGCCACGCGGCGCACAGTGACCGAATCACGCCCCCACACTCTGTTCTCCTTCGGCACGCTGATGGACGGGAGGGTCCAGACCGCTCTCTTCGGCCGAGCCGTGCCGACTGCCCCGGCGTCGCTGGCCGGCTACACCACCCGGCCCCTGCCGATCACCGACCCGGACGTGATCGCCGCCAGTGGCCTCGACGTCCATCTGATCCTGGAGCGCAAGATCGGCGCGGCGGTCGAGGGCGCCGTCCTCCACCTCACCGACCAGGACCTGGCCGCGGCCGACGCCTACGAGGTCGACGACTACGCCCGCCGACGGGTGGTCCTCACCTCCGGGGAGAGCACCTGGGCCTACCTGGACGCGAAGCCGCTGCGCTCCGCCCAGCGCATCGTGATCGTGGGCGACAGCATCGCCTACGGGCGCTGTGATCCGCAGGGAGGATGGGCAGGCCGCCTGGCGGCTGCCCACATCGCGGCGAACGAGGCCGAACACCGCCTCTTCAACCTGGCCATACCCGGCAGCACCCTCACGGATGTCAGCGAGCAGACACCCGCACTGCTGGGCCCGCGCCTGCCGGACACCCTCCTCGTCGCCGCCGGTATCAACGACTGCGCGCTGCCGCTCGCCGTCGCGCAGACGCATGCCGACGGGCCGGCGCCGGCGCACCTCGCGGACCGTCTCGGCTCGCTGGCCGCCACGGCCCTCGGGCACAACGCACGACTCGTCGTCGCGGGACCGACATGGATCGACGAAGCACGCACCCGCGACTACGAGGGCCTGCGATTCACCCGGGCACGAGCGCTGGAACTTCGCGCATCCCTGCGGGCCTGGTGCGACGGCAACCACGTCGACTTCCTCGACATGTGGGAGCCTCTGCGCGAGAAAAGCGAACTGCTCGTCGACGGCCTGCACCCCACCCCCCAAGGGCACGAGGCGGTCTACCGGCATCTCAACGCCCTCAGTCGCTGAGGAACACGGCGTGAACGACTCGAACGGACTGGGCTTCTACATACCCGGAGTCCTGCTGCTCGTGGCCGCGGGCCTCAAGCTCCCCGCCCTCTGGCGCAACCCCCGCGACGAACTCCTGCGGTCCGTCTGCATCCTCCTCGCGCTGGCGACCGCCGTGTTCGGGTTCACCGCGATCCCCACGATCGTCGCGGTCAACCGGATCACCGGAGTCCCGAACGCCGCCGCACCCCTCGTGTTCTCGCTGCTCACGGCCTTCTCCGGGGCCAACATCGTGCTCATCTTCCGCTGGAGCAGCGGCCCGGAGGACGCCGAGCGGACACGCCGGCGGTCCCGGCTGTGCAACGCGGTCACCCTTGTGGTGATCGCGGCCATCAACGTGCTCTTCGCGCTCGGTGACGCCCCCGTCGAGCGCCTGCGCGATCTGGACACGTACTACGCGTCCACGCCGTACATCAGGGAGATGATCCTCCTCTACCTCGCGGCCCACACCACGGCAGCCGTCACCATGACGCTTCTGTGCCGGAGGTGGGCGCGCGAGGTCCACGGCGCGCTCCGCTCCGGGCTCGGCCTGATCGCCGGCGGGTACGTGCTCAACCTCCTGTACGACATCGCCAAGTTCACTGCGATCGGGGCCCACTGGGCGGGCAGCGACGACTGGGACGCCCTCAGCTCGGAGATCGCACCGGCCCTCGCCTCCGTGTCCGCGCTCCTGATCGCGACCGGGTTCGTCCTGCCGCTCGTCTCCCAGCACGTGACGGCCCGATGGCGGATGTGGCGCCGGTACCGCCGCCTCCGCCCGCTGTCCCAGGAACTCAAGGGGGCGACACGGCGCAGCATCGACCTGGCCGGCGGGGCCTGGACGTCCATCGAGATCCGGCTGACCCAGCGTGAGTCGGACATCCACGACGGGATCCTCGCGGTCAGTCCCTATCTGCAGGCCGGCGTACGGGAACAGGCGCTCCGGGAGGAACTGGAAGCCGGTCGTCCGGCCGACGAGGCTGCGGCCGTCGCCGACGCCGCCGCTCTGGCGAGTGCCGTCGTCCTCTGGGGCCGCGCGCAGAACGCGCCCGGGGAAGAGCCGGTGTCACGGGCCGCGAGCCCGGTCCTGACCTCGCCGAACAGCCCTCAGGGACTGGTCCGCATGTCCCAGGCGCTGACCCGGTCGGCCACCGTCCGTTCCTGCCGGCGGAGCGCCGTCGTGGCGAGCAGCACAGCATGACATCGCGCCCTTCCCCGTTACCCCGCGTCGTCGTGCTCGGCGGCGGACTGGCGGGCACTCTCGCCGCGGCGGCCCTCGCCCCCCATGTCGGCGAGATCCTGATCCTGGAACGCGACAGTGCGCTGCCGCAGACACCGGCGCCGCGGGCGAGGCTCCCGCAGGCCGCGCACGCCCACACGCTGTGGGCCGGCGGGGCCGATGCCATGGAGGAACTCCTTCCCGGGATCACGGCCGACTGGCTCGCGGCCGGCGCCCACCGCATCCCGATCCCGAACGGGATGGTCTCGTTCTCCCCGGCCGGCTGGTACCGCCGCTCATGGGATCCGACGCACTACCTGATCGGCGCCGGCCGCGACCTGATCGACTGGGCCGTACGCAGGCGGGTCCTGGGGATGCCCAACGTCGAACTCAGGACGCGTACGAAGATCACCGGTCTCGCGGGCGACGGCGCACGCGTTCGGGGCGTGTACGCCGAACAGGCCGGGCAGGACGGCCGGCAAGCCGCGCAGGACGGACAGCAGGCCGGGCAGGACGCGTACGGGAGCCCGGGCCTGATCGAGGCGGACCTCGTCGTCGACGCGACCGGCCGCAACTCGAAGAGCACCCGGTGGCTCCTCGACATCGGCGGCCCCGAGGTGCGGGAGACGGTGGTCGACGCCGGAGTCCGCTACGCCAGCCGCCGATACCGCGCGCCGGAGGGAACGGAGACCGACTGGCCGGTGGTGCACGTTCCGGCCGATCCCCGGGAGGCCCGGCCCGGGCTCTTCGCCACCATCATCCCCATCGAGGACGGCCAGTGGCACGTCAGCCTCTCGGGTACGCGCGGCGGCGAGCCCTCCTCGGGCGAGGAGCTCTTCGAGGAGTTCGCCCGCGGCGTGCGGCACCCCCTCGTGGCCGATCTCCTCGCCCGCGCGGAGCCGGTCAGCGGGGTCAGCACGTACGCGCGCACCGCGAACCGCCGACGCCACTTCGAGCGGGCCGGGCTCCCCAAGGGATTCGTCGTGGTCGGTGACGCCGCCACCAGCCTCAACCCCGTCTACGGGCACGGCATGTCCGTCGCGGCCCGCGGCGCCCTCGCCCTGCGCGGCCAGGCCGCTCGGAGGCCGTTCGCCTCCGCGGGCTTCACGTCACGGGCCCAGCGCGCGATGACGCGGCCGGCGGCTGCGGCGTGGCTCCTGGCGGTCGGCCAGGACCGCTTCTACCCCGGCGCGATCGGCAGGAGGCCGAACCTGGCGGACCGGCTGAGCGCACGGTACGTCCACCGCCTCGCCCATACGGCCACGGGCAACGCCATGATCGTCGAACGGATCACCGACGTCGTGACCCTGCGGAAGCCGGCCGGCATCCTCGCCGGCCCTGCAGTGCTCCTGGCGGCGGCCCTCGGTCCCCGCAAGCCCCTGCTCGACGGCCCTGAACTCACTGCGCGCGAGCAGGAGGTCCTGGCCCGGCCCCCACTGCGCTCACCACACACCGCGAGCGCCACCGACACCGACACCGACACCGACACCGACACCGACACCCCCTAACGACCGGTCCGGCCCGACGCATCGGCCAGAATCGCCTCGAGGCGCGCCCGGCATTCGGCGACGAAGGCGGGGTAGGTGTGCCAGTAGTACGGGATGCCGCTCACGGCGACCGCGATCGCCCAGGCGCGGGCGCGGACCCAGGTCGCTTCATCGAGATCCAGGGAGTTCCAGTAGGCCTGTCGGGCTCGGGGCGGCAGGTCCCAGACGGTGGCGTGCTCGGCGTCGGGGAAGCCGACCGACAGGGCTCCGAAGTCGATGACCGCGTGGAGCCTGCCCTCCCGGACCAGGAGGTTGGTGGGCTTGAGGTCGCCGTGCAGCCACACGTGGGGCCCGGAGGGCTCGGGCAGCACGAGCGCGCTGCGCCACAGCTGTTCCAGCGCATCGATGTCGAGCTCCGCACCCACGGTGGCGCGGCAGTCGTCGAGGGATCTGCCGAACCATCCGTCGCAGGCCTGCAGGCTGCCACCGCGGTACCAACTGAGGTCATCCGTACGAGTCGCCCCCATGAGGTCGATGGCGTGGAGTTCGCGCACGACCGCCGCCAGGTCGGCTCCGAAGGCGGCCCAGTCCCGGACGGTGTCCGGACCTGCTTCGTCGCCGTCGAACCAGCGGTAGACGGACCAGACGAGCGGGAAGGCATCGGTGGGCGTCCCGGCGTGGACGGGCTCGGGGACGGGAAACGCGAGGCGGGATGCCAGGCGAGGGAGCCACTCCTGTTCCTTGTGCACGGACCGGGCGTTGTCGGCGGTGCGCGGGAGCCGCACGACCAGGTCGTCGCCGAGCCGGAACATGACGTTGTCCGTTCCCGCACCGGCCGGCGACAGAGGCAGGCCGGCCCACTCCGGGCGCTGTGCCTCCAGCAGCGTCCTGACGAGCGCCTGGTCGATCGGGACCTCATTGTGGTGAAGCGTCACATCCGCAGCTTCTCCGGTGGACGGGACGGTGGCCAGTGATTTTCATTCCAGGGGGCGTTGTCAGTGGCGGCTGACATGATCCCTGGTGTGTCTGATACCACCCGTGCCATTGCCGAGTACTGGGACGCGGCCGCAGCTGCGTTCGACGACGAGCCGGATCACGGCCTGCGTCAGGAGCACACCCGCACCGCGTGGGCCCGGATCATGAAATCGTGGTTCCCCCTCGGGCCGGCCGATGTGCTCGATGTCGGCTGCGGTACCGGGTCGTTGTCGCTGTTGCTGGCCGAGGCCGGGCACCGGGTCACCGGCGTGGACCTGGCGCCCCGGATGGTGGAGCAGGCCGGGGCCAAGCTCACGGCCGCGGGCCTTGCGGTCCGGTTCCTCGTCGGCGACGCCGCCGCTCCGCCGACGGGGCAGGAGCGGTACGACGTCGTACTCTCACGGCACCTGTTGTGGACCCTGCCCGATCCCGAGGCCGCGCTGCGGGAGTGGGTCGCGCGCCTCGGCCCGGGAGGCCGGCTGGTGCTGGTCGAAGGGCGGTGGCGGGAAGCGGGCCAGAGCGGCGTGCCGTACGTCGCCGGAGCCGAGTCACTGCCCTGGCACGGCGGTATCACCGCCGAGGACCTGGCCGCCGCCGTCCGTCCCCTCGTATCCGGCCTGCGCATCGAACCGCTCAGCGGCGACGCCGCGTTGTGGGGCGGACCCGTGACCGACGAGAGGTACGCGCTGATCGCCCTGGCCTGACCGGGGTGACTAGGCGCAGGAGGGGCACAGTCCGCGGTAGGTGACCTCGGCCTTGGACACCGTGAAGCCGAAGCGTTCCTCCGGCGGGAGGCCGGCAAGGGGATCGCCCGTGGGGTGGACGTCGCGGATGGTGCCGCAGCGGGAGCACACCAGGTGGTGGTGCGGGTGGTGCGCGTTGGGGTCGTACCGCTTGGCGCGGCCGTCCGTGGACAGCTCCACCACCTCGCCGAGGGCGACCAGCTCGCCCAGGGCGTTGTAGACGGTGGCCCGCGAGATCTCCGGCAGCCGCTCCACCGCACGCGCATGCACCTCGTCGGCCGTCAGGTGCACGTGGTCCCCGTCGAGCACCTCCGCAACGACACGCCGCTGGGAGGTCATCCGCCAGCCACGCCCGCGCAGTCGTTCCAGCAGGTCACTCATCTCGGTTCACCCATTCAGGTTCGGTGGGACACCCGGCGTTTGGAGAACGGTCCGGATCCCTATTGGTTATGGGTTTGTTGTGCTTCTTGACTTGGATTGAGTCCATCGTAGGATCGGTTCGGTCGGCAGCCAACCCTCACGACAGCCGCGCCCGTACGCCGCTTCCGCCACCGCACTTCCTTAGCAGCGTGATCCGCCCGGTTTGGAAGGATTCCCATGTCTGAGAACCATGATGCAAACGACGTAGACGCGAGGACGGAGGGCGGAGGCGGGTGCCCGGTCGCGCACGGGCGCGCCGCACACCCGACTCAGGGCGGCGGGAACCGCCAGTGGTGGCCCGAGCGGCTCAACCTCAAGATCCTCGCCAAGAACCCGGCCGTGGCCAACCCCCTCGGCGAGGAGTTCGACTACGCCGAGGCGTTCGGGACGCTCGACCTCCCCGCGGTGAAGCGGGACATAGCGGAGGTGCTGACCACCTCGCAGGACTGGTGGCCGGCCGACTTCGGGCACTACGGCCCGTTCATGATCCGGATGGCGTGGCACAGCGCCGGCACGTACCGGATCAGCGACGGCCGCGGCGGCGCCGGAGCGGGACAGCAGCGCTTCGCCCCGCTCAACAGCTGGCCGGACAACGGCAACCTCGACAAGGCCCGTCGCCTGCTGTGGCCCGTCAAGAAGAAGTACGGCCAGAGCCTCTCCTGGGCCGACCTCATGATCCTCACCGGCAACGTGGCCCTGGAGCAGATGGGCTTCGAGACCTTCGGCTTCGGCGGCGGCCGCGCGGACGTCTGGGAGCCCGACGAGGACGTGTACTGGGGTCCCGAGACCACCTGGCTCGGCGACGAGCGCTACACGGGCGACCGTGAGCTGGAGAGCCCCCTCGGCGCGGTCCAGATGGGCCTCATCTACGTCAACCCGGAGGGGCCGAACGGAAACCCCGACCCGCTCGCCGCGGCCCGCGACATCCGCGAGACGTTCCGCCGGATGGCGATGAACGACGAGGAGACGGTCGCCCTGATCGCGGGCGGCCACACCTTCGGCAAGACCCACGGTGCGGGCCCCGCGGACAACGTCGGCGCCGACCCCGAGGGCGCTCCGATCGAGGCTCAGGGCCTGGGCTGGAGCAACAGCTTCGGCACCGGCAAGGGCGCCGACGCGATCACCAGCGGCCTCGAAGGCATCTGGACCAACACCCCCACCACGTGGGACAACAGCTTCTTCGAGATCCTCTTCGGCTACGAGTGGGAGCTGTTCGAGAGCCCGGCCGGCGCACACCAGTGGCGTCCGAAGGCGGGCGCCGGAGCGGGCACCGTCCCCGACGCCCACGACGCGTCGAAGAGCCACGCGCCGACGATGCTGACGACGGACCTCTCCCTCCGCTTCGACCCGGCGTACGAGCCCATCTCGCGGCGCTTCCTGGAGAACCCCGCGGAGTTCGCGGACGCCTTCGCCCGCGCCTGGTTCAAGCTGACCCACCGCGACATGGGCCCGATCGTGCGCTACCTCGGCCCGGAGGTCCCGTCCGAGACCCTGCTCTGGCAGGACCCCCTCCCGGCCGTGACGCACGCGCTCGTCGACGCCGAGGACATCGCCTCCCTCAAGAGCAGGATCCTCGCCTCGGACCTGTCGGTGTCCCAGCTCGTCTCCACTGCGTGGGCGTCGGCCTCGTCCTTCCGCGGCAGCGACAAGCGCGGCGGCGCCAACGGCGCACGCATCCGCCTCCAGCCCCAGAGCGGGTGGGAGGTCAACGAGCCCGACCAGCTGACGACGGTCCTGCGCACCCTGGAGGGCGTCCGGCATTCCTTCAACTCGGCCCGGACCGACGGGAAGCAGGTCTCGCTCGCCGACCTGATCGTGCTCGCCGGCGGTGCGGGCGTCGAGCAGGCCGCGAAGAACGCCGGCTTCGACGTGGAGGTCCCCTTCACCCCGGGCCGTGCGGACGCCTCGCAGGAGCAGACCGACGTGGAGTCGTTCGCGGCGCTCGAGCCGGTCGCCGACGGCTTCCGCAACTACCTGGGGAAGGGCAACCGGCTGCCGGCCGAGTACCTGCTGCTCGACCGGGCGAACCTGCTGACGCTGAGCGCCCCCGAGATGACGGTCCTCGTCGGTGGGCTCCGCGTCCTGGGCGCGAACCACCAGCAGTCGTCGCACGGCGTGCTCACCACGACCCCCGAGTCGCTGACGAACGACTTCTTCGCCAACCTGCTCGACCTGGGCACCACGTGGACGGCGACCTCCGAGGACGCGAACACGTTCGAGGGCCGCGACGCCACCACGGGCGAGGTGAAGTGGACCGGAACCCGCGCCGACCTCGTCTTCGGCTCGAACTCCGAGCTGCGTGCGCTCGCCGAGGTCTACGCGAGCGATGACGCGAAGGAGAAGTTCGTGAAGGACTTCGTCGCCGCCTGGGACAAGGTCATGAACCTCGACCGGTTCGACCTCGTCTGATTCGTGACGTCCGGGCCGGTCTGCCCTCACCGGCCGACCGGCCCGGGCGTCCCCTTCCTTTTCACCCCTGCGGGCCTCCGTCGCCCGTCGCCGTGCCCCTGCGCCGATCGTGGCGCGCACGCGCCAGGTGGTGCGCGTGGCGCAGCAGTTCACGCAGGGCCGTATCCGTGCGCCGGCCCGGATTCACCACGGCAAGCCAGCCGAGAGAGCCGTAGACCGGGTGCGCCAGCACGGTGTCCCCGGCGCCGGGGTCGCCGCCGGCGGCCGGATCGCGCGGCGCGCGGCCCGTCCGGCGGATGAACTCCTCCCTCCCGGCGGCGACGTTGACACGGAACGTGTCCGGCCGGTCCAGGCGCGACGCCGCGTCGCCCGGGTGGTCCTTCGTCACGATCGTCGCGAAGGGCTGGGCCGCTGTCGGGACGACGCCGTCGGGCGCGTGGTAGAAGAACGTGTCGCCCCAGCCGATTTCGGGCGATCCGTCGCCGGGCCCCGGCCTGACGGCCAGTACTCCCTCGAGGGCGCTCACGAAGTCGGTGATCTCGTCGATGGTCATGTCCGCAAGCGTTTCATTAAAGTGCTTGTGGAGACTTCGGCCGCAGTACGCGGGAGAAAATCGGTGCCAACCCTCAAATCGTCGGTACTGCGGACGGTCGACGTCGCGCGGCGGGCCGGCTACTCCGTTCAGCAGATCCGCAACCTCGAGCGCGACGGCGTGGTGCCGCCCGCGGCGCGCACCGCTGCGGGCTACCGGGTCTACGGCGAGGTCCACCTGAACTCCGTACTGGCCTACCGGGCGCTGGCAGCCGGTACGGGCCCGGTGGAGGCCAAGCGGATCGTGCGCGCCGTTCACGAGGGCCCGACCGCTCGGCTGCTCGCCCTCCTCGACGCGGTTCACGCCCGGCTCGACCGGGAGCGTACGGATCTGGGGCTCGCCAGGGAGGCCGCCCGGGCGATCTCGGCCGAGCCGGTCTGCGGCGTACGCCCGGCGGACGCGATGGGCGTGTCCGAACTCGCAGCGGCCCTCGGGGTCCGCGCCTCGACCTTGCGGCACTGGGACGCGGAGGGGCTCGTCATCCCCGACAGGCTCTCCGGACGGGGGACGCGACGCTACTCACCGGCGCAGGTCCGCGATGCCAGGATCGTCCACCAGCTGCGCGGCGCCGGGTACCGCATCGATCCGCTCCGCGCCCTGATGCCCCAGCTGCGGCGCGGGCACCGGTGGGAGACCGTGGAGACGGCGCTGGCGGCCCGCGAGACGAGCATCGAGCTGCGCTCCCGTGCACTTCTCGACGCCGCTGCCGCCCTCCGGGCCGTCATCGACCTCGCGGACCGGGCCGTCCCGGACCGGCCGACTTCGGCGTAACGCATCCGCGCGCCGTACGCCGTACCGGGAATTTGCCGTGCGGCGGGGTGAAGATGTCGGTGTCCGGGCCTCGAGTCGCCCTACCGGACCGCGGCCGGCGTGGCGGGCCGGGACATCGAGCGCCAAGCCCGCCCCGGCGACAGCACCGCCCCCTGGCCCGTGAACGAGCATGAGAGAGGGGTGTTTCAGGTGACCCGGAGCGAGTCGGCCGGGCCTCTGGACGGGCCGGAGGCTGCGATGCTGGACGCCCTGTTCAGCCAGTCCCCCGTGGGCTTGCACCTGCTGGACACCGATCTCCGCGTCCTGCGCGTCAACACCGCCACGCCCGCCATGCAGGACCTGCGCATGGAAGACGTCGTCGGGCGCCGTTTCGACGAGGCCTACGGGGTCGTGGACGCCGACGAGGCCGTGGACCTCGCGCGTGGAGTGCTGGACAGTGGTGTGGCCGTGGTCGGGCACGTCCTACGGGCCCGCCGCCGTGCGCGACCCGACAAGGAGCACTTCTACGAGGTCTCCGTCTTCCGCCTCGAGTCGCCGTCCGGGGAGGTGCTCGGCCTCGCGGTGGCCGTGGTCGAGGTCACCGAGCGGGAGAAGGGGCGTGCCCGCGCGGAGGTGCTGCGCATCGCCCGTGAGCGGGTGGGGCGAACCCTCGACGTGACGGCCACCTGCCAGGAACTCGTGGACGTGGTGGTACCGCGGGTGGCCGACGTCGCGGTCGTGGAGGTGGTGGACGCCGTACTGCGCGGGGACGAGCCCCCGCTCGCCCCCCTCCCCCTCGAGGTGCCGCTGCGCCGCGCCGCCTTCCGCAACAGCGGGAGCAACCCCGGCGCCGGCACCGCCGAGGAGCCGCAGGCGCATCCGCTGGGCGACGTACGCGCCCTGCCCGCCCCCACGCCCTACACGCAGGCCCTCTCCGACCTGCGGGCCCGCGCGGTAGCCCTGAACGGCGGCCTCCCGTGGCTCGCGGCGGATCCGGACCGCGCGGAGGCGATCCGTGCAGCGGGGGCGCATCACCTCATCACGGCTCCACTGACCGTACGGGACACCGTGCTGGGCCTGATCAGCCTGTACCGGACGCAACAGCCCGATCCCTACGACGAACAGGACGTCGGTCTCGTGCTCCAGCTGGCAGACCACACGGCGCTGTGCATCGACAACGCCCGCCGCTACACGCGCGAGCACACCATCGCCGCGACCGTCCAGCGGCAGCTCCTCCCGCGCCGCCCGGCTTCGCACACGGCGCTGGAGACGGCGTACCTGCTGCTGCCTTCCGACAGGGGGGTGGAGTGGTACGACACCATCCCGTTGTCCGGAGCCCGTACGGCACTGGTCGTCGGCGGCGTTCTCGGCCAGGGGCTCCACTCCGCGGGTGTCATGGGGCAGCTGCGCACGGTGGTCCGCTCCCTGGCCGCGTTCGACATGGAACCCGACGAGCTCCTCGCCCGGCTGAACGACACGGCGACGTTCCTGGCAGCCGAGCGTGCTGACCTGCCGACCGCCGACCCGGTGCACCGCGAGGCCTTCGCCGCGCGCTGCACGTACGCCGTCTACGACCCGCTGACCCGGACCTGCACGGTCGCGGGAGCCGGCGCCCCGAACCTCGTCGTCGTCCACCCGGACGGAAGTTCCGAGGTCCCCGACGTGCCGTCCGGGTCCCTGCTGGGGAGCGCCGAGGCAACGCCCTTTGCCGCGACGGCCTTCGAGATCCCCGAGGGCGCTCTGCTGATCCTCTCCGACACGCCGGCCCCGGCCCTGGAGCCGACCGCCGACGGGGACGTCTTGCGCCGTCTGCTCGCGCAGGCCGACCGCTCCCTGGAGGACCTGCGCGACGACATCCTGTACGCGTTCGCGGGCGGTGCCCCGCCCGGCCCGGCCGCGCTCCTGCTCGCCCGCACGCGCTCCTTCCCCGCCGACCGGGTGGCCGTCTGGCAGCTCCCGGACGCCCCGACGGCCGCCGCCACCGCCAGACGGCTGGTCCGCAGTCAGCTCGTCGACTGGAACGTGGAGGAGGAGACGGCCTTCGACACCGAGGTCATCGTCAGCGAGCTCGTCACCAACGCCGTCCGGTACGGAAGCCCGCCGCTGGAGCTGCGCGTCATCAACGACCGCGTCCTCACCTGCGAGGTACGTGACAGCAGCCCGTCGGCTCCGCACCTGCGCCACGCCGGTGTGGTCGACGAGGGCGGCCGCGGGCTGTTCATCATCGCCCAGCTCGCTCAGGCCTGGGGCACCCGGTACACCCCCGCCGGCAAGACCATCTGGACCGAGCAGACTCTGCGGTAACCTCCCTCACGGGTCCGGCCTCCCGCTCGCCCGCCCGCCTGGTACCGCCTCGCCCCGATTGTCCGCCGGGCCCGACGGACCCCGTGGATTCGCGGCGGTCAAACAGGGCCACCCCCGTGATCAAGGCTCTGCGGCTGTGTACTCTGAGCGAGCTTTCGAACCTGTTCAAGCGTGAACCGAAATGGGGGGCCGGTGCGCAATCGCCGACTCGTAATGTCCGCTGCCGTCGTGGCAGCCAGTGTGGGTCTCATACCGGGGGTGGCCCAGGCCGGGCCGGCCACGCCGGGCACCGCGGGCACGCACGGGGTGACCGTGCCCGACGCGGACCTGAACAAGGCCGCGGCGTCGAACTTCACCACCTTCAAGAGCCCTGCCGAGCAGACGGTCCAGACCTCGTCCGCCGCCAAGGCGAACGGCAAGGCCGCCGCCTCGCCGCAGGCGGAGGGCGTCACCGCGTCGGAGCCGACGGTCGGCCTGATCGCCAAGGGCACCAGCGCGCGCGGGATCAGCCTGGACGTCGCCGTCACGAGCGACCCGGGCACCGCGCTCTCGGTCAACGTCGCCTGGGGTGACGGCACCAGCGTGACGTTCGGCGCCAACGGGCCGACCAACTCGACCGAGACGCACTCCTACTCGGAGATCGGCTCGTACACCATCAAGGTCACGCTGTCGGACGGTTCGGGCGAGCGGGCCGTCAACCAGCTGCAGGTCGTGACGCCGGGCTCCGACTTCACCCCGTACGCGCCCACCCGTCTGCTGGACACCCGCGACGGCACGGGTGCGCCGAAGGGCAAGGTCGCTCCGTACGCAACCACGCGGGTCAAGATCTCCGGCAACGGCGCGATCCCCGCGGGTGTCACGGCCGTGGTCCTCAACGTCACCGCGACCAACACCACCAGCGGCGGCCACGTCACGGTCTTCCCCGAGGGCAGCGACCGTCCGACCACGTCGAACGTGAACTTCTCGGCCGGCCAGACCGTCCCGAACCTGGTGATCGTTCCGGTCAACAAGAACGGCTACGTCGACCTCTACAACGGCGGCTGGGAGCCGGTCGACCTGATCGCCGACATCACCGGCTACTTCACCCGCACCTCCTCCAGCGGCTACACCCCGCTGTCCCCCTCGCGCTTCCTCGACACCCGCGAGGGACTCGGACAGGTCGCCGGCCAGGGCACCATCGGCGTCCAGATCACCGGCAAGGGCGGCATCCCGTACGGCGCCACGGCCGTGGCGCTGAACGTGACCGTCACCAACCCGCGCGATGACGGCCACCTGACGGTCTTCCCGAGCGGCGGGTCGGTCCCGACCACGTCCAACCTGAACTTCCGCGGCGGCCAGACCGTCGCCAACTCGGTCATCGTGCCGGTGGGCCCCGACGGCTCGATCAAGGTCCGCAACGGCGCCTGGAAGGGCACCGACGTCATCGTCGACGTGGTCGGCTACTACAGCCCGGACAGCCAGGGCGCCTACCTGCCGTTCCTGCCGGAGCGGCTGCTCGACACCCGCGACCCCGCGGACTGGCCGTACGGCCAGCTGGAGGGCCAGGGCTACATCTACATGCCGCTGTCCACCACGCGCCCGAGCAACACGGCGTACGTGCTGAACACCACGGTCACCAACCCCCGGGGCGACGGTTACCTCACGGTGTCCCCGGACCCGAACAGCCTGTACGACTACGACAACGGCTGGGAGATCTGGCCGACGCCGCCCAACTCCTCCAACCTGAACTGGAAGAAGGGCAACACCGTCCCGAACCTGGTCCAGGCGGGCATGGGCAACAACGGCATCGTCGACTTCTGGAACCGTGGCTGGGACCCCATCGACCTCGTGGTCGACATCTTCGGCGTCTACCAGACGAACTGATCCGGGGGAACCGATCCGCCGGCAGGTGTGAACGACAGTGCCCCGGGAGAAAGCCATCGGCCGCCTCCTGGGGCACTGCGCATGCTCGTCCCGGACGCGTCCGGCCAGACCGGCGCCATCACCGGGGCGCAAGCTCAGCGCCACAACTCACCTGCACGCGGGCGGTGTTGTCGAGTCCGCCGACCGGGGGCCGGCCCTTGGAGTCGACGAAAGACCCGCCCCTATGATGGGCCAATGGCATCGATCAAGCAGTTCCAAGTCACCTTCGACTGCGCAGAACCTGCGCGCGTCGCTCGCTTCTGGTCCGAGGTGTTGGGGTACGTCGCACCGCCGCCGGAGGGGTTCGCCACTTGGGAAGACTTCGATCGCGCCGTGCCGCCTGAGCAGCCGGGTCCGGAGTTCGCATCATGCGCCGACCCCACAGGCGTGGGCCCCCGGCTGTTCTTCCAGCGCGTTCCCGAGGGCAAGGTCGTCAAGAACCGGGTGCATCTTGACGTGCGGGTCGGCACGGGGCTCGTGGGTGAAGAGCGCCTTGCCGCACTCGAGGCCGCCTGCGCACGACTGATCCCGCTCGGCGCGGTACGCGGGCAGCTGCTGCTTGCCGATGGCGTCAACGAGTCGTGCCTCGTGATGCAGGACATCGAGGGCAACGAGTTCTGCCTCGACTGAGCGGCGGCGAACGCCGTCCCACGGCACCAACTCTCTGATCCAGAACCACCCTTCGGCGCCCACGAGCAGGTACCGGTACGGGGTGGCGACGACCATGTCAACGACATCGCCGACGAGTGGCCGAGGGTGATCCGGACAGCGCCGGGCACCCTCGGCCGCCCCATCTTCCGATCCGGCCGTCGTCCGTGCCCCCCTGGGCATCGCACGGAGAAAGGCTGGGCTTTGCCCGCGCTTTAGGCGCACGGCGCGCACGGGACCGCGCACCCGGCCCGTGGCGCCGGCGGTGCTCCGCGTCATCCGCCGGTCGTCGAACCCGAGGGAGCGGGCGCATGCGCGGGTCGGCTCCGCCGCGCTCGCGAAGCCACGGGAGTCCTCGCGAAGTGGCGGGCCAGGGCCAGGGCGGCGAGCAGCGCCACGAGCAAGCACACGCCCCACCACCCGGCCCGGCCGTAGATGCGTACTCCGAGCCAGGAACCCGCGCTGCCACCCAGGTAGACGCAGGTCATGTACGCGGTGTTCAGCCTGCCGCGGGCCTCGGGGCGCACGGCGAAGACCCGCGCCTGATTGGCGACCATGCCGGACTGCATCGCCAGGTCGAGCAGGAGCGTGCCGATCGCCAGGGCGGTGAACCCCGCCGCCCCGCCCGAGGCGCCGGCTGCGAGCACCACGGCGGAGAGGAGCACCCCGAGCAGGCAGACGAGGTTCACCGGGCCGGGCCCCCTGCGGTCCACCAAGCGTCCGGCGAGCGGCGTACAGAGCATGGTGGCGGCGCCGACCAGGGCGAGCATCCCGACCGCCTGACTGCCCAAGCCGTAGGCCGGGCCGGTGAGAAGGAGCGCCAGACAGGTCCACACGGCCGAGAACCCGGCGAAGACCGAGGCCTGGTAGACGCAGGAGCGGCGCAGCTCGGGCTCGGCGCGCAACAGACGCAGCGGCTCGGTCAGCAGTGTCCGGTACGGCTCGCGCGAGGGCGCGGCCGCGGCCGGTACCGTGGAGCCGAGGACGGCCGCCAGCAGCAGGACGACCATCCCGGCCACCAGGTAGGGGGCCCGCCAGCCCAGCCATTCGCCGAGCGTCCCGCTGAACGTGCGGGCCAGCAGCATGCCGCCGATGGAGCCGCTCAGCAACGTGCCCATCACCGCCCCGCGGCGGTCGGCTGCCACGAGCCCGGCTGCCAGCGGGGCGATGACCTGCGCGGCCACGGTGGTGACCCCGATGAGACCGCTGGCGGCGGCGAGGAGCGCCAGGGTGGGTGCACAACCCGCGGCGAGCAGGCCCAGGCCGGTGAGGGCGAGCAGGATGACGAGGAACGGGCGGTACGCAAGCCGGTCGGCCAGCGGCACCAGCAGGAAGATGCCGGCCGTGTAGCCGACTTGAGTGGCGGTCACCACGATGGAGGCGGCATCGGGAGAGGTGTGCAGACCTGCGGCGATCAGCGGGACGATCGCCTGCGGGAAGTAGAGGTTGCCCACGGCGACGGCGCAGGTCAGGGACAGGATCAGAACCATCCTGCGGTTCATGTCAGTCCACCGGCCCGTCGTCGGGCGCGGCTGTGCACCGTGCAGGAGTCGTGTGTGTCATGTGCGGAAGTCCACGGCACCCGCGTTCCGCTGCCAATTGATGTAGCGTCCCGCTTAATGATCAGCTTCGTGCTCGGTGTCGAGGACCTCGCGGACACCCGGTTCGCGCTCTCGCCCTTGAGCGAAACCATCTTCAGTCTGCGCGTGCTGCGCGACCCGGGCCTGTCGGCGGTGCACCTGCCGTGGCGCAGGTCCGTCCTCGGCCGGCTCGACGGGCTCGACACCGGCCTGCTGATGTCCCTGGTGGCGCAGCGGCTCACCCTTCCCGACTTCCTGACGCCGCGGCCGACGAGCTTCTCCCCCTCCTTCGAGGAGGAACTGGCCGTCGTCCGCGCGGCCTCCCCGGACCTGGTGCGCCGCGACCTGTCGGCCGCCCACGCACCGGATCCGCTGCCCGAGGCCCTGCGCGGTGCCATGGCCACGGACGATGCCCAGGTCCTCGAAGTCCGCGACGCCATCTGTGAGCTCTTGCAGCGGTACTGGGAGATCGCCGTCGAGCCGATGTGGCCCCGGATGCGGCTGCTGCTCGAAGCCGACATGACCTACCGGGCCCGGCAGTTGGCCATGGGCGGCGCCCGCCTGCTGTTCGCCGGCATGCATCCGAACCTGAGCTGGCAGGACGGAGTGCTGCACATCGACAAGATGATCAGCAGGCACCAGGTCGCCGCGTCCGGGCGAGGGCTGCTGCTCGTGCCTTCCGTGTTCGCCCACAAGCCCGCACCCCCGGTCAGCCCCGAGGAACCACCGCTGCTGATGTACCCCAGCCGTGGGGTGGCGACGATGTGGGCCCCGGCGCCGGCGGCCGACGCGCCCGCTCTCGTGGCGCTGCTCGGCGCGCCCCGGGCCCGGCTGCTCGGCCTCCTCACCGAGCCGCTGCCCACGGTCGAGATCGCGCGCCGCTTCCGGGTCACCCCGAGCGCCGTGTCCCAGCACCTGCGCGTCCTGCACGCCACGGGCCTGGTCACCCGGGCCCGTGACGGACGGCAGGTGTTGTACCGACGCAGCCCGCTGGGCGACCAGTTGGCCGGCCCGCATTCCTGATCGCCCCCGCCGGCCCCGCTCCCCGTGGCGCGCTGCTACCAGGGCAGTTCCCGCACCTGCTGTACGCACAGCACCACGAACAGCAGCCCGGCTGCCGCCAGCATCGCGTTGCTCAGCAGGCCGTTGCGCCAACCGGCCGGAGTACGCGAGCTGTTGAGCAGCCACAGCAGGGTGAGGGCCAGGAACGGCATGAAGAACGCGCCGATGACCCCGTAGACGATGACGAGCCCGAACGGCTGGTCGAGGAAGAGCAGGCTGATCGGCGGGAAAGTCAGCCAGAGCAGGTAGCCCCGGAACGGCAGGGACTTCTCGCGGCTCGTCCCGTCCGGGAGGAGGGCCGGGCGGTACTTCGTGACGAAGTCGGCGAACATCAGGCTCACGCCGTGCCACACGCCGATCAGCGAGGTGAAGGACGTCGCGAAGAAGCCGACCAGGAAGAGCTTGGCGGTCGGTGTTCCGTAGCGGTCCGCGAGGATGCCGGTGAGGTCGAGCAGCCCCCGGTCGCCCTTCGCGATCGCCACGCCGGAGGAGTGCAGCAGCTCGGCACCGACGAAGAGCATGGCCACGACGAAGATGCCGGTGGTGACGTAGGCGACCCGGTTGTCCAGGCGCATCACCTTCATCCAGCCCGCGTCGGTCCAGCCCTTGGCGTTGACCCAGTAGCCGTAGGCTGCCAGGGTGATCGTGCCGCCGACACCGCCGATGAGACCGAGCGTGTAGATCAGCGAACCGTCCGGGAGGACAGGCGCGAGGCCGGCGAAGGCGGCGCCGAGGTGCGGCGTGACCCGGACCGCGAGATACACGGTGACGAGGAACATGACGCCGACCAGCACCGTCATGACCTTCTCGAAGACGGCGTACCGGTTGAACCACACGAACACCAGACCCACCAGGCCACACAGGACGGCCCAGGCCTTCAGGTCCATGGTGTCCGGGAAGAGCGCGGCGAGCGGCAGGGCGCTCGAGGACATCGCGGCGGCGCCGTAGACGAAGCCCCAGACGACGACGTACCCGGCGAAGTACACCGTGGTCCAGGATCCGAGGCTGCGCCAGCCGTCGAAGAGCGTGCGTCCGGTGGCGAGGTGCCAGCGGCCGGCGGCTTCCGCGAGGGAGATCTTGACGAGGCAGCCGATCACCGCCGCCCACAGCAGGGTGTAGCCGAACTTGCCGCCCGCAACGAGCGTGGCCACGAGGTCGCCGGCTCCCACGCCGGTCGCGGCGACCACGATGCCGGGGCCGATGTAGCGCCAGTTCGCCTTGCGCGGGGCACTGTTCCCACTCTCCCCCGTGCCGGTCTGCAGGGTCTCCGCCATACGTCTGCCGCCTTCCCGTTCGCACCTGCGGTGGCCCGGTCACCCAAGCGGCTCGGCGGCCGCCGCGCAAGAGGCCCTCCCTGGTCACCCAACACAGGCGGCCGCGGGCCCCCGGACAGCGCACGCGCCTCGCGCAGCGACGCCGGGTGCACGACGATGGGCGGTATGGCCCAGGACAGTGCCGGCGGCGCAGCGGGTGCAGAAATCCCGGACGCGGAGCTCAAACACAACGCGATCGGTTTCCTCGACGCGCTCGTCATCGGCCTGAACTCCACCTCGCCCGCCTACTCACTGGCCGCTGTCATCGGGCCGATCGTGGCGCTGGCCGGGATCTACGCGCCCGGCGTGATGCTGGCGTCGTTCGTTCCGATGCTGCTGATCGCCGCCGCCTTCTACTACCTCAACAAGGTCGACCAGGACTGCGGGACCACGTTCTCCTGGGTGACACGGGCCATGGGCCCCTGGGCGGGCTGGCTCGGCGGCTGGGCGATCACGATGACCGGCGTCCTGGTCATCGGCTCGCTGGCCGACGTCGCCGTCAACTTCGGCCTGCTCGCCGTCGGCCTCGATTCCTGGGCCGACAACACGGTGATCCGGCAGACCCTCGCCGTCGTGGTGATCCTCGCCATGACCGCCATCTGTGTCATCGGCACCGAGCTGTCGGCCCACCTCCAGGACATCCTGATCCTCGCCCAGGTCTTCTTCCTCCTGGCCTTCTCGGTGGTGGCCCTCTACCGCGTCTACGCCGACACCAGCACCCTCGACTCCATCGAGCCGTCCCTCAGCTGGCTCAACCCCTTCGGCGCGGGCGGCAGCGCCCTCACCGGCGGGCTGCTGCTCGGCGTGTTCATCTACTGGGGCTGGGAGTCCGCGGTGAACCTCACCGAAGAGGTGAAGGACTCCGCCACGGCGCCGGGCAGGGCCGGGATCTGGTCGACCGTGGTCCTGTTGGTGACCTACCTGTCCGTGGGCTTCGCCATCGTCGGCTACGCCGGAACCGCCTTCCTCGCCGAGAACGCGGACGAGGAGGAGGCCATCTTCGCCGTGCTCGCGCACGAGGTGATGGGCGGCTGGGACTGGGTGGTGCTCCTCGCCGTCTGCACGTCCGCGCTCGCCTCGACCCAGACGACGATCATCCCGGCCTCCCGGACGGCCTTGTCGATGGCCCGGCGGCACGCGCTGCCGCCGGACCTCGCACACATCCACCCGCGGTTCCGGACCCCGGACGTGAGCACGTGGTGGGTCGCCGGCATCGCCATCGCCTGGTACCTCATCGTCAACCAGATCAGCGAGAACGCCCTCCTGGACTCGCTGACGGCGCTCTCCCTGCTCATCGCCTTCTACTACGCGCTGACGGGGGTGGCGTGCGCCGTCTACTACCGCCGCCACCTGCTGGAGAACCTGCACAACTTCCTGCTCATCGGCCTCGGGCCGCTGATCGGCGCAGGTCTGCTGGCCTGGCTGCTGGAGGAGTCGATCGACGACATGTCGAATCCGGAGAACTCGGCCAGCGGGGATTCCTGGTTCGGCCTCGGCCCACCGCTCGTGATCGGGATCGGGATCGCCGTGGTCGGCGTGCTGATCATGTGCTTCTGGCGGGTACGGGACGGCAGGTTCTGGCAGGAGCGGCGGGGCGTGGTCGATCCGGAGCTCGTCCACGGCAGGAAGCAGTAGCCCCGCGGTCGGGAAGGAGTACCTGATGTCCGTGGTCCTGGGGTACGACGAGTCACCCGGCGCGGAACGGGCCCTGCAGGTGGCCCTCGAGGTGGCCACCGCCTTCGGCGAACCGCTCGTCCTCGTCTACGGTGCCGCCGCGCCCGGCGCCGCCGGGGAGGAGTACGTGGCGCACCGGGAGGCGATCCGGCAGGTGGGGCGCAGCGCCCTCGCGCGGGCCGTCGAGGCCGCCGACGAGGCGGGCGTCCCGTCGACGGTCGAAGTGGTCGACGAGAAACCGGCCCAGGCCCTGCTCGACGCCGCGGAGCGGCACCGTGCGCGGGTCATCATCGTCGGCAGCTGGGGGGACAGCCCGATCCGCGGCGCCCTGCTGGGCTCCACCCCGCACAAACTGCTGCACCTGTCGCCGGTCCCGGTGCTGTGCGTGCCGACGCGGGGCGACACCGAGGAGTAGGCGCACGGGGCGGCGCGTCACAGGGCCCTGTGCCTGACCTACATCCCGTTCGGCTGGAGCACGGAGAGGATGTTCCCGGCCGGGTCCTTGAACCATGCGATCGCGGGGCCGGGCGTCTCCCGGGCGATTCCCTTGGCGTCCTGGTCGAACGCCTCGTACCGCTCGAACGTCACGCCGCGGGACGCCAGTTCATCGACGGCCTGGTCGATGTCGTCCACGGGGAAGTTCAAAACCGTGAAGGTCGCGGCCTCGTGATTCTCCTTCGGGTACAGCATGACATCGGTGTTCCCCGCAAGGTGCAGGGTCAACAGGCCGTTCTCCTCGGACACCCGCAGTCCGAGCGTCTCGCCGTAGAAGCCCTTGGCGCCCTCGATGTCGTCCACCGAGTAGCCGCTGAATCCCTTGCTGTCTCCCAGCATGGTGGTCGCCCTCCGTTCGCCGCAGCTCATCCGGCATCGGCCCCCTGGCTCCAGTGTCCCTCCGGTCGCCCCAGGCCGCCCGGCGGCCCGAGGCGACCGGGAGCGGGCGGCTCGCCCCGGTCACTCCTGCGCCCCCGGCAACTCCGCCAGCCGGTCAGCGGCCGCATCGGCGTTGTGGCGCGCCGCACCCGCCGCGCGGGCGGCGTCCCTGACCGGGCCGGTGGCCTCGGCCAGGGCGCGCCGTGCTTCGGTCCGTCCGGTCCGCGCCCCGCGCAGCTGCCGTTCCAGCTCGGCGACCCGGGCATCGGCTTCGGCCAGCGCCTGTTCGTGGTCGCGCTGCCCCCGTTCGGCCTCGCGCAGCTCCGCCTCCCGTGCCGTGGCCTCGGCCCCGGTCTCCTCGGCCTTGCGGCGGGCCTGTTCGTGCCGGGCCCGGCGCTGCTCCGCCGCGCGGGAGGGCTTCGGCGTCGACTTCGGCTTCGGCTTCGGCTTCGGCTTCGGCTTCGGCTTCGGCGGGGCTTCGGTCCGGGTGACGGCGGGCTGCAGGCGTACGGGGGCCGTGGCGGGAAGGCCCGTGAAACCGACCGGCGGGGTCAGCGCAGTGGCCAGGCGTCCGCTCGACCACTGCTCGGCGGCGTCCGGATCGGCGAGCGCGGCGTGGAGGGTCTGCTCCACCTCGTGCGCGACGCTCTCGCTGACCGCCTGGCCCTCCGCCTCGGCCAGTTGCCGGGCGGTGCGCGCCAGTGCGGCGACCACCACGTGCCGCTGATGGGACAGGTCCTTCAGCTGGGTGCCGTCCAGCGACCGGTGGGCCCGGCGCAGCGCTGCGCCGAGCTCGAGGAAGGCGGCCACCTCCTTCGGGCGCCGCCGCACCAGCAGGTTCGAGGCGAACGCCGCCCGTGTGGGGCGCCGCAGCCCCGCGATGGCCCTGGCCGCCTGCGCCTGCCCGTCCTTCCGGGCCTTGGCCGCCCGCTCGTCCCGGACCTCGGTGAACCGGGCCGGGACCAGCCCGTACAGCTCGTCGGCCACCGCATCCACATCAGCATCGACGTCCACGACATCCACCATGACGCACACCGGGTCCTGCGGCGTTACGGGCGCCGCCCGGCCAGTACGTCGCGCAGTCGGCGGGCTTCCCGTACCGACTGCGCCGAGCCCGGCCGCGCAGCCAGCGCATCGACCTCGGCGACGGAGCCACGCGCGGCGCAGCCCTGCGCACAGTCCGCGGCCAACGCCAGCAGCGGCACGTACGGCCGGGCCACGGCTCCCGACTGCACCGCCGCCAGCAGCCCGGGCAGCATCGCAGCCAGCACGGGCCACACCGCGCCGGCACCGGCACCGGCACCGGCGGCGCGGGCCAGCGACTCCGTCACCACCGGCAGCCGCAGGGTGCCCAGCAGCACCAGCCGGGCCAGCTCACCGCCCAGCAGCACGCCCTCCAGGCCGCCCTGCGCGGCCAGGACCAGCAAGGCCTCGACGGCCGCCTCCCGGTCGGCGTCGGGGCGCGCGCCGAGCCCGTACGCCAGGGCCAGATGGACGGCGGGTCCGGCCGGGCCCGGGCTCTGCGCCAGCGCGGGCAGGAACTCGGGGCTGCCCGCCCCGTCCTGGTCGGCCGTGGCCGCGACCTCCGTCAACAGCCGGGCCGCCACGATCTCGGGATGCCACGGCAGTGCGGCGGCGGCATGCCGCTCCCGGTGCCCCAGCAGCAGATGGTTGCAGCCGATCAGCGGCTCGAAGCCCCGGAACAGCGACCAGAACCCCCGGGGGAAGTCACCCCGCCCGTCCAGGGGTTCGGTCCCGACGAGGACCCGGCGCCCCACCCGGGCCCCGTACCGGCGGCTCGGCCGCTGCGGCGCACCCGGCTCCCGCACCACGGCCGCACCCGGCTGCGGCAGCCCGCCCGCGCGCAGCCATGCGGCGATGCGCGGGCCCTCGGGCAGCGCCAGCTCGGCCGCCGCGCGCACGACGTCCTCGTCGGCGGGGCCGCCACAGCAGCGCAGCAGCGCCTGCCCCAGGTCGGCGGGCCCCGGCCGGGCGCCTTCCTGCTCGTACTCGGTGAGCCGCATGACCAGGTCGTACGGGTCCACGGCGCCGTCGGCCCGGCTCGGCGTGGCCAGCAGCATCGGCACGGTCTCGCCGTGCCGCAGCCACCCGCAGATCTCCGCGATCCGTGCGCCGACCACGTGGAGGACCGCCTCGTGCTGGCAGGTCTCCAGCCATGACCCGGCCTCACGCCGGTCCGCCACCGCCCGCTCCTCGACCGGCTCTGCGGCGCACCGTACGACGGCCAGCAGCCGCGCGGCGGCGCGCACCCGCGGCTGATGCACACCACCCCAGCGCTCCACGACCGGGCGCAGCGCCTCTGCGAGCGCTGCTCGATCCCGTCCGGCCCACCGGACCACGGCATCGAGCAGCGCTTCGTACGCCGTCACGGTTCCGCCGTCCCCGTCGATCAGCTCCGCGGCCGATCCCGCCACCACGGCGAGCGGCGCGGGTACGGCTTCCTCGGCCACGTGCCCCACCTGTTCCCCTTCCCCCTGTCCGCCCGGACCTCGGCCGGCGCGCGAGGATAACAAGCCCGGCAGGGTGTGGAAGCGGAGCAGGAACCGGCCTGCGGCAGGCGGTCCGTGCCGCCAGGAGCCCCCGCCCACGACGCCCCCAGTGGCCGCCCCGGCGCGGCGCCTCCGGTGCGGGAAGATCGCCTCATGGACGATTTCGTACGCTTCACCCGCACCTGGCACGTCTGGGCCAGCAAGGGATACGACACCGCTTGGGGGGAGTTCGAGGGAGACCGGCTCCACGCGCGTGGCCGGGCAATCGCCCTGGAGGGCGGCCCCTACTGGGTCGGCTACCGGCTCGAGACCGGGCCGCGCTTCGTCACCCGTTCGCTGCACGTCAGCGTGGAGGGGCCGGGCCATGCGAAGCGCGAACTCGCGCTGTGCCGCGACGACGAAGGGCGGTGGACGGTCGACGGGCAGGCGCGTGCCGAGTTCGACGGCGCCCTCGACTGCGACCTCGGTCTCTGCCCCCTGACCAACACCATGCCCGTACGCCGCCACGGGCTCCACCTCGCCGGTGAACAGGTCCCCGAGCAGCAGTTCCTGATGGCCTGGGTGGCCGTACCGGAACTGACCGTAACCCCGTCCACGCAGACGTACACCCCGCTCGGCGGTCACCGGGTGCGGTACACCTCCGACGGCTTCCGCAGTGACGTGGAGTTCGACAGCACCGGACTCGTCCTCGACTACCCGGGGCTGGCCACCACCCACCTGGGTGACGACGGCACATACCGCGACAACGGAAGCTGACGTCGAGCGGCGCGGGCGTCCGCCGCCGGGCTCGGCGAGTCCGGCGGCGGACCGGTTCAGGCGAGGGAGATCTTGTCGCCCTCCACCGATATCTTCGCCGCCGCCAGCGGACGGGTGGCGGGGCCGCCGGCGACCGTGCCGTCCGCGATCTTGAAGAGGCTCTGGTGGCAGGGGCAGACGATGTTTCCGTCCTTCACCGTCGCGACCGAGCAGCCCTGATGCGTACAAGTCGCCGAGAAGGCCTTGAACTGACCCGCCATCGGCTGGGTGACCACCACCTTCTGGTCCTTGAACACCTTGCCGCCGCCGACCGGGATCTCCGACGTCTGCGCGAGCGCCTGCCCGCCTCCTGCGCCGCCGCCGCTGCCACCGCCCGCCGAGGGTGCGGCGGCCGGCGCGTTGTCGGCTGCCGCCTCCGACCCGCCGTCGTTGCCGCAGCCGCTCAGGACGGTGCCTGCCAGCGTGGCGGCGCCCGCCGCGAGAACCGTGCGCCGACGCGTGGTGTCACCCATGGCCGTATCTCCTTCTCGTACCGGAAGCGGACCGGAGCATCCCTTGCCACTCCAGCCTCAGCAGGAACACGCAGGGAAGCGGCGGGCGGTTCAACGCGTCCCTCACGAATTTCCGGGCGAACCGGAGCCCGGGTTCCTGCGTGTCCAGGGTGTGACTACGACATCCTCCGACCTGCGCACCCGAGCGGCCGAGTACGCACTCCTGCCGCTGCGTCTCTTCCTCGGCATCACCTTCGTCTACGCCGGTCTGGACAAGCTGACCGACGCGGCATTCCTGTCCGCTGCCGGTGACGGCTCGATCGGACAGCAGATGGAAGCGGTACGGGACTCGGCCGCCCTGCCCGGACTGATCGAACTCTCCTCGCAGAACCCGGTGGGTTTCGGCATCGCGATGGCCCTCGGTGAACTGGCCGTCGGGCTGGGGGCCCTGGCGGGGCTGCTGACCCGGGTCGCCGCCCTCGGCGGCGCCCTGATCTCGCTGAGCCTGTGGCTGACCATCAGCTGGCCGACCACCCCGTACTACTACGGCAACGACCTGGCGTACCTGATGGCCTGGACGCCGCTGATCCTCGCGGGAGCCCCTGCGCTCTCGCTCGACGCGCTGCTGCACCGTCGGCGGCGCCGGCCGGCGTCGGCGCACGCGAGGTCCGGACGGAACCCGGCCACCGCCGTCCCGTCCTGAACCACCGGGAACCCCACTCAGGTCAGGCTCCGTCAAGCCCCTTGCCGCGGCGCGGCGGTGCGGCGTCGAGCAGGGCCCATACCCGGCGCCCGTCGGGCCCGACGTCGCTGCCGCAGCTGACGACCGTACGCAAGGCTGCGAGTTCGGTGAGGACGGCGCCCGCGTCGGGAGCGGAGCCGGCGACGTGGCTGAGGGCGACGGCGAGGATGCGGTGGTCCTGATCGGCGAGGTGGACGCTGATCCGTTTGCCGCCGTCGGCGACCGCCGCGTCGACGAGACGCCGTACGGCGGCTTCGAGATCCGGCTCGTCGAGGTGTGCGTACCCCCAGGACCGGACCGTGGCCGTTGCCCGGGCACCGGCTTTCCCCGCGGCCCACGGGTCCGCGCGGAACGCCAGCCCGGCGGTCTGCCGGTTGCGGATCTCCATCCGCGGGCGGGCCCGGTCCGGTGACGCGTTCGACCCGCCCGCCTCAGCCGGTGTCGTAGTCATGTGAACACGCTACGCGCACGGACGGACTCTCCGAAAGGCCCGCAGGACCAGCGGGGTTGGCGGACGGCGGAGCCGCGGCCGCACGCACAGGGGTACGGCCGCACCTCGATCAGCCCAGCGTCACGGTGACCAGCGCCGCGGTGACGGTGATCGCCGCGCAGGTCAGCAGTAACGGCCGCCCGGTCGTCAGTACCCACCTGATACCGCTGCACCGGGCGGTGTCCGCTGCCGGGTCGTCCCGTAAGGCCGGGCCGTCGACGCCCGCCGCCGGGCGCCCGGGGGCGGCGGCATCACGCAGGAGGGCGCACTGGCTGCACTCCTCCGCACCGTGGAGGGACGAGTCGGAGTCGATCCAGTACGCGCCGTTGAGCTCTGCGAAAGACACATCGGGGGACACGACTGGACGCGTAGAAGCTTCCATGTCCGCCAAACGGACCGCCTGCGGCGAAAGCAACGGTGAGCACCGCATCCGAGACCGGATCGTCACCGGAACTGCGCCGGTCCGGCGCCTCGGAGTGATGTCCGGATCCTGCAGATGCCCGTCATTGCAGACGCATGGGCCCGGCCCGGATATTGGGGTCATGAACTCCCGCCCGCACTCCCCCCTCTCCGGCCCCCACGTGGTCGTGTTCGCGATGTTCCCCGGGATCGACGCGCTCGACGTGACGGGTCCGGCGGAGGTCTTCGCCATGACGAACCTCGTGCTGGGGGCCGGGCACCCGGGTCCCGCTCGCGGCTACGAGGTGCACCTGGCCGGTGAGAGGCGCGGTCCGGTGGAGACTTCCGCCGGAGTACGCCTGCACGTGGAGGAACTGTTCTGCGAGCAGGGAACGATCGACACGCTGGTGGTGCCGGGCCGGATCCGGATCGGTGCCGAGGGTCCCGAGCCGCATGTCGACCCCGCGGTGGTGGCCTGGCTCCGCGAGGCCGGACCGGCCGCGGGCCGGGTCGCTTCGGTGTGCGTGGGCGCGCAGGTGACCGCCGCCGCCGGTCTGCTCGACGGCCACCGGGCGACCACCCACTGGGCCACCGCCGATCGGTTCGCCGCGGACCACCCCGCCGTCGAGGTCGACCCCGATCCCATCTTCGTCCGCTCGGGCCGGATGTGGACGAGCGCCGGCATCACCTCGTCCATGGACCTCGCCCTGGCACTCGTGGCCGAGGACCACGGGGACGAGGTCGCCCTCGAAGTCGCCCGCATCATGGTCATGTACCTCCAGCGGCCGGGCGGCCAGAGCCAGTTCAGCGTGCCCCTTGCCCACCCGGCCGGCAGCCGCGCCGATCTGCGCGAACTGAGGCGGTGGATCGGCGAGCACCTCGACGCCGACCTGTCCGTGCCTGCGCTCGCCGCACGGATGTCCATGAGCGAGCGGCATTTCGCCCGGGTGTTCCGGGCCGAGACCGGCAGCACGCCCGGCGCCTACGTGGAGAGGATGCGGCTGGAGGCGGCGCGCCGGCTCCTGGAACGCACCTCACGCCTCGCGCCCGACATCGCCCGCGCCTGCGGGTTCGGCTCGGTCGAATCCCTGCACCGCGTCTTCCGCGACCGGCTGGACACCTCTCCGGGCGAGTACCGCAGCCGGTTCCGTACCGCCGCCTGAACCCCGACCCGCAACCACGCCGCGCCCGGGCACACCGGGTGCGGTGACGATCCCGCACGTCCTCACCCACCTTGGAGCCACCACCGTGAAGTTCTCCGCCACCCACATCGGCACCGCCACGGTCCTGCTGGAGATCGCAGGTCTGCGCCTGCTGACCGACCCGGTCTTCGACCCCGCGCCCGCCGAGTACCGCCACGATCCGGTCGTCCTGCGCAGCACGGCCGGCCCGGCGGTCGCCCTCGCGGACCTGCCGCCGATCGACGCCGTGCTCCTCAGCCACGACGACCACCCCGACAACCTGGACGCCGCCGGCCGCACCCTGCTCGCCGGACGGCCCGTCCTGACCACGCAGAGCGGCGCGGGCCGCCTCGGCGGCCAGGCGGTGGGCCTGGCGCCGTGGGCCACGTACGAGCTCACCGTGCGCGGCACGACCCTGCGCATCACCGCCACCCCCGGGGTCCACGGGCCGGTCGGTGACGTCATCGGCTTCGTCATCGAGGCCGAGGGGGACGAGGAGGGCCAGGGCGAGGGCGAGGCCGTGTACCTCTCCGGCGACACCGTCTACGTGGACGAACTCGACGCGATAGCCGACCGGTTCAGCATCGGCACCGCCTTCCTCCATCTCGGCGCCGCCCGGATCGCCGCCTTCGGCGACGGCCGGCTCATCACCATGGACGCGGCCCAGGGCGCGGCCCTGACCCGCTCGCTGGGCGCCCGTACGGCCGTCCCCGTCCACTACGCGTCGTGGGAGCACTTCAGCGAGGACCGGGCCGGGATCACGGCCGCCTTCGCCGCGGCCGGCGTCGGCGACCGCCTCCGCTGGCTCACGCCCGGTGCTCGCGAGACCCTCGGCTGAGGTGGCGAGGGCGCGGGGGCGGCCGGTCAGGCGGCCTGGAGAGCCGCGGCGCCGAAGGACACGTTGAAGCGGTCGCACCAGATGGTGACGCTCGAGTAGTCGGCGAGGTTCACGTCGGCCGGGATCTCGTAGTTCTGGTCGCCCTTGTTGCCCTTGAGCTTGCCCAGGCTCACGTACTTGCCGTCGTCGAAGACGAACCAGCCGTCCGCGCCCTCCTTCACCGGCGCGTCGGTCAGCCACACGCGCAGGTCGGGGCCACTGCTGGTGTCGAGGTTCTCGAGCCGGAGCGTGCGCGAGCCGTCGGGCAGCCTGATGAGCTTCACCGTGCCGGTGGTGCTGTGCTCGTGGCTGATCAGGGAGCCCTGGGCGACGATCTTCGGCCCCGGCGCCGGAGCGGCTCCCGGCCGCGAGGGCCCCGGGGCGGTGGAGGCGGTGGGCAGCGCCTCGTTGACCGTGGAGTTCTGCCAGAGCTTCCACGGCTGGGCCCAGTACAGCCCGGCGCCCAGCACCAGCGCGGCCGCGACCAGCACCCAGGCCAGCAGCCGGCGGCGCCGCGGGCGCGTCCCCGACGCCGACCCTGTTGCGGCCCCGGCCCCGGCCCCCGTACCCGTACTCGTCATGACAGCCCCTCTTCGTCGATGCGTTCCTTGCCATTCAACGCGGGCGGGTGAGCCGAGCGCCAGGATTCCCTGATGACGGAAGTCTTACGTCCGCCGCAGGCCAGGCGGCTCGCTGCGGGTGGGGTGCATCTGGGTACACCCCACCCGGCAACCAGGTGCAGTGGCTGCGGCCTCGGCTGAAGGCATCGTCGACGGCGTACCAGTTCGACCCCTGACGGAGGCTGAGGACATGGGGAACGCCGATGAACAGACCCTGGCGATACCGGACGCGGAAGGTGCGCCACCCGTCGCCGGGCCGGGCGGCCGGATCACGGCGAAGGCGGCGGTGTTCCTCGCCGTCGCCTTCCTGGCGGCCGGCGCGCTGGGCGCCACCCAGGCGGGGACGCCGATCCCCACCGAGGTCGTCCAACTGACGCAGTTCGGACCGGCTCTCGCAGTCGCGGTCGTTGCGCTGCTCTGGCCGGGCGAGATCCGGAGCCTGCTCGCCGGGGCGCTGCGCGGCGGCGGAAACCACGGCAGTCGCGGCGTCCTGCTGCTCGGCACCGCGCCCCTGATCGTCGCCGTCTGTGCGACCGCGTACGGCGTCGCCACCGGAGACGTCCGGTTCACCGGCCCGAGCGCGCTGGGCCATCCGTTCACCGTGATCGTGGTGGCGCAGTTCATCGGTGCGTGCGGCGAGGAGCTCGGCTGGCGCTGTCTGCTCCAGCCTCTGCTCCGTACGCGCTGCGGCCCGCTCGCGTCGTCGGTCACGGTGGGTCTGCTGTGGGGCGTCTGGCACGTTCAGGTCTTCGCGCAGGACCCGGCGTACGCGGGGGCGTTCCTCGTTGCGACCGTGTCCCTTTCGGTGGTGCTGGGGTCGGCACTGGAACGAACGGGCGGGTCACGGCTGTTGCTCGCCGGAGGATTTCATATGCTGATCAACTTGGGCCTGTTGCTGTTCATGGACGAGGAATCAGGAGCTGTTCTCCCGATGGTGCTGTTTGCTCTGGCCGCTCTGGCGGCGGCCGCCGTGTGGGCCCTCGGGGCCGGTCGGGCTGCGGGTCGGGCGCGTTGACGGAGGATGCGGTGAGGGCGCAGCCGGGCCCGCGGCCCTGGGCCGCCGTCGTGCGCTGCCAGCTGCTGAGCCTGCTCGCCCTCGCCGTGTCCTGCGTCGGCGGGCTCGTGGTGATCGCCCTGCTGCTCCTGCCGGTCGGAGCCGGATTCCCGCTGCTGCCGCCCGCCGCGAAGGCACTGCGCGCCCTGTCGGACCGCTCCCGCGGGTGGGCCACCGGGTGGAGCGGCGTCCGGATCAGCCCGCCCGCGCCGTTGGCGGTGGACCGCACCGCGTCCCGCCGTACGCGGGTCGCGGCGGTCCTCGGCGACGAGGGGTTCTGGCGCGACCTCGTCTGGGCCTGGCTGGAGCCGCTGGTCGGCGGGCTGCTCGTGGCCGTTCCCCTCGCGCTCGTGGAGTACGGGGCGTTCGGCGCGCTGGTGCAGCCGCTGGTGTGGCGGCGGCTGGGTGACGGCAACTGGTATGCGTTCGTTCCGGTGCACAGCACCCCGACGATGCTCGCCGCGCTGGTGCTGGGCCTCGCGTTCATCGCCGCCGGCGTGTGCGGCGCACCCGCGGTGCTCCGCCTCCACGCGCGCTGGAGCCGGTCGCTGCTGTCCGCACCTCGTACCACCGAACTCACCCGGCGCGTCGAGCAGTTGACCGATACGCGGACAGAGGCCCTGGACATCCAGGCGGCCGAGCTGCGCCGTATCGAACGGGATCTGCACGACGGCGCCCAGGCCCGCCTCGTCGCCCTGGGCATGGCACTGGACCGGGCAGCCCAGCTGATCGACACCGATCCGGCCGCCGCCCGCGGTCTGTTGAGGGACGGCCGGGAGACCTCCGCGCGGGCCCTGCAGGATCTGCGGGAGCTGACCCGCGGCATCCATCCTCCGGTGCTGGCCGACCGCGGCCTCGGCGATGCCGTCCGGTCGCTGGCGCTCGACAGCTTCCTCGACGTCCACGTCGACAACCGGCTGCCGGGCCGGCTGCCGGCACCGGTCGAGTCCGCCGCGTACTTCGCGGTGAACGAGCTTCTGGCCAACGCGGCGAAGCACTCCGGTGCCCGGCGCGTCAGCGTGCTCCTGGAACATCACGAGGGTGCGCTGCTGCGGATCGCGGTCGTCGACGACGGCCGGGGCGGCGCGGACGACGGCGCCGGCGGCACCGGACTGCGCGGTGTCCGCCGCCGGTTGGGTACGTTCGACGGCATCCTCGTCCTGCACAGCCCGCAGGGCGGCCCGACCACCGTGACGATGGAGATTCCATGCGCGTTGTCCTCGCCGAAGACCTATTCCTGCTGAGGGACGGGCTGGTGCGCACGCTCCGGGAGCACGGTTGCGAGGTGGTGGCGGCCGTGGACAACGGCCCGGCGCTGCTGCGGGCGCTGCTGGACGAGGCGCCGGACGTCGCGGTGGTCGACGTACGGCTGCCGCCGACGTTCACCGACGAGGGTCTGCAGGCGGCACTGGAGGCGCGGCGCCGCCGCCCGGGCCTGCCCGTCCTCGTGCTGTCCCAGTACGTCGAGCAGCTCTACGCCAACGAGCTGCTGGCGGACGGCGCCGGGGCCATCGGGTATCTGCTCAAGGACCGGGTGACCGACACCGGGCAGTTCGTCGACGCGGTCCGCCGCGTCGCGGCCGGCGGTACGGCCATGGACCCGCAGGTCATCGCGAAGCTGCTGGCGCGCAGTGACGCCCGCGGGCTGACGGACGGGCTGACGCAGCGGGAGCACGACGTCCTGGAGCTGATGGCCGAGGGCCGGTCGAACACGGCGATAGCCGGCGGGCTGCACATCAGCGAGAGCGCCGTGGCCAAGCACACGGCCGGCATCTTCGCGAAGCTCCGGATCGCGCCGTCGCCCGACGACAACCGCCGGGTGCTGGCCGTGTTGGCCTACCTGAAACGGTGAGCACGGGGAGGCGGTCATTAACCCTCCCCGATCCGTTCCTTAAGCCGGCCTCAAGAACGCGGGAGTGGGGCCCGAACCGCACGTTTGTCCGTTTTCCGGTCGCTAGCGTGCTGCTCGAACCTCATCCCCGCACAGAGGCAGGTCCTCATGGCTGGCAATTCCCATCGCCGTACGACGAGCGCCAAGGCGAAGGCGGCCGCGGCAGTGGCCGTCGCGGCGGCCGTCGGGGGCACCGCCCTGGTGCTGACCGGTACCGCACAGGCAGCATCGGTCGGCGCGACCTTCACCAAGTCGAGCAGCTGGAACACCGGCTACACCGGGCAGTACGTGATCACCAACCGCAGCGGCGGGACGCTCAAGGAGTGGACCCTCGAGTTCGACCTCCCGGCCGGCACGGCCCTCTCCTCCCTCTGGAACGGCGAACACACCGTCAACGGGCAGCATGTGACGGTCAAGCCGCCCCGGTGGGACACGGCCGGTCTCACGGCCGGCGGCTCGGTCACCGTCGGGTTCGTGACCAGCGCGAGCGGGACCCCGGGCAGCCCCACGGGGTGCCTGATCAACAAGGAGAAGTGTTCCCCGGCCACCGGGCCGACGCCCAGCCCCAGCGGACGTCCCACCACCGCGCCGACGGCCTCCGCCTCGCCCAGCTCGAAGCCGACGGCCGCCCCCACCGCAACGGCGACGTCGACGGCGACGGCCACTGCGAAGCCGACCCCGACCCTGCCTCCGGGCGGCGGCACCACCACGTCGGCCGGGTTCGCGCCGTACGTGGACACCTCGCTGTACCCGGCCTTCGATCTCCTGGACACGGCGGCCAAGACCGGCGTGAAGGAGTTCAACCTCGCCTTCATCACCTCCGGCGGCGGCTGTTCCCCGCTGTGGGGCGGTGTCACGGCCCTGGGAGACGACCGGGTCGCCTCCCAGATAGCCGGACTGCGCGCCAAGGGCGGGGACGTCCGGGTGTCGTTCGGCGGTGCGGCCGGCTCCGAACTGGGCCTGGCGTGCGCCTCACCCGCCGACCTCGCCGCCGCGTACGGCAAGGTGGTGGACACGTACAAGCTGACCAAGGTGGACTTCGACATCGAGGGCGCGGCCCTGCCCGACACGGCGGCGAACAGCCGGCGCGCGCAGGCCATCGCGCAGCTGCAGAAGTCGCATCCCGGGCTCGACGTCTCGTTCACCCTGCCCGTGATGCCCGAGGGGCTCACACAGCCGGGCGTCGACCTGATCGCCAATGCCAAGCAGAACGGTGTGGCGGTCTCCGCCGTCAACATCATGGCGATGGACTACGGCCCGGCGTACAGCGGCGACATGGGCGGCTACGCCATCCAGGCCGCCACCGCGACGCAGGCGCAGATCAAGGGCGTACTGGGCCTGAGCGACGCGGCGGCGTGGAAGACGGTGGCCGTCACGCCGATGATCGGCGTCAACGACGTCTCCAGCGAGGTGTTCAAGGTGGACGACGCCACCCAGCTCGTGGAGTTCGCCCGGTCCAAGGGCCTCGGCTGGCTCGCGATGTGGTCCGGCGCCCGTGACAAGCAGTGCCCCGGCGGCGCGAAGAACTCCGCCGACGCGACGTGCTCGTCCATCGTCCAGGAACCCCTCGCCTTCACGAAGGCCTTCGCCGCCCGCGGCTAGGGGGTGTCTCCGGTGACGCGCTTGGCCGCTTCGCTCTCGGCAGCGGGCGGTGACAGCTCGGAGAGGGTGTCGAGCGCGTGATCGTCCCGCAGTTCCGCCTCCCAGGCGGCCGCCAGTTCCGCCTGCCGCTCGCGAGGCATCTGCTCGATCTCCTCCCGGCGGGCCGGGCTCAGGGCCTTCAGGAACCGCGAGAGCTCATCCATCTGCATCGTTCTCCTCCTTCATCAAGCGGGCTTGTCCGGGGCCGTGACCACCGTGAAGAGGCCGCCGTCCGGGTCACTCAGGGTGATCCGGCGCCCCGAGGCCGTGGTGTGGACCGGTGAGACGGTGCGGCCGCCGAGCCGGACGCCGGTTTCCACGGCGGCTTCGAGGTCGGGTACGTGGAAGTGGACGTGCCAGCGCGGCCGGACCTGCGGATCCGGGGCCTCTTCAATGGCTCCGCCGCTGATCAGGGCCACGGTGTCGCGGCCGCGTCGGACGACGACGCGGCCGTGCTCGTACGAGACGTCGCAGCACCCGGGGCGCTCACAGGCCCAGTCGAGCACCTCGCCGTAGAACACGGCCGCGGCGAAGGCGTCGCGGGTGCGCAGCTCGAGCCATCCGGCGGCGCCGCCGGGATGCGCCGTCCAGTCCGGGATCACCTCGCCCTGCCAGAAGCCGAAGACCGCGCCGTCGGGGTCGGCTGCGAGCGCGGCGCGCCCGGTCCCGAAAGCCAGCGGGCCCACCGCCATCGTGGCGCCGCGCTCGCGCACCCGGGCGGCGGTGTCGTCCGCGTCATCGACGGCGAAGTACGGGGTCCATGCCACCGGGACACCGAGGCGTGGGGCGAGCGCACCGATTCCGGCGACCGGCACGCCGTCCTGCAGCGCGACGGAGAATCCCTCGCCGAGGCGGGTCGGGCGGAACCTCCAGCCCAGTACGGCGCCGTAGAACTGATGGGCGGAATCGAGATCGCGGGCCATCAAGGTGACCCAGCACGGCGCGCCGAAGACCTCATGGCTTGACGTCGACAACGGCACCGACCTCCCTCGACCTCCCCCCGACCCACACTAGCCCGGGGCCGGGTGACCGGCTCCGAGGCTGGGCCACCCGTGTCTCGGGCGAGGCTGCCGCCGGAAAACAACGTACGGCGTACGGAGTGCGGACGCGGCGAACGGCCGCACATCCGGACGTGCCTTCTTGATCCCTGTGACGCGTGGGGCAGCCGAGTCCGGGAAGGAAGGCACGTATGCCGGAAGTCATCGTCACCGTACGTTCGCTCGTCCGCCGCCATCGGGAGCCCGCCGTCGTACAGGCCCTCCGGTCGACGGCGGCGGCCGTGGTGTCCTACGTCGTCGCGCTCTGGCTGAGCAGCGAGCCGGCGCCCCTGACCGCACCCCTGACGGCGCTGCTCGTCGTACAGGTGACCCTCTACACCACCCTGACCACCGGCATCCGGCGGGTGAACTCGGTGGTCGCGGGTGTCCTGGTCGCCATCGGGTTCAGCGCCCTCGTCGGCCTCACCTGGTGGAGCCTGGGCCTGGTCATCCTCACCTCGCTGGTCGTGGGCCATCTGGTGCGGGTCGACGAGTTCGTCCCCGAGGTCGCGATCAGCGCGATGCTGGTGCTCGGGGTGACACAGGTGGCGGCCACCGCCTGGGACCGCGTACTGGAGACGCTGATCGGGGCCGTCGTGGGGCTCCTGTTCAACCTCTTCCTCGCACCGCCCGTATGGGTGGCGCCGGCGAGCGAGGCGATCACTTCGCTGGCGGGCCGCATGCGCAACCTGCTGGTGCACCTCGGCGACGAGCTGCACCAGCACACGCCGGTAGAGCAGGCGGCAGCACGGCTGCACGAGGCACGGCGGCTCGACAACGACATCGCGCACGTGGACTCGGCGCTGCGGCAGGCCGAGGACAGCCTGCGCCTCAATCCCCGGGTGAAGGAGGCACTGCTCTTCCGCCTGGTGCTCCGTACGGGACTCGACACGCTGGAGATCTGCGCCGTCGTCCTGCGGGTCTGCTGCCGCACGCTGACCGACCTGGCCAAGACGCGCACGGACGGCCCGCTCTTCTCGGACCACCTCGCGCAGGCGCTGCGGGAGCTGTTCGGGCACATGGCGATGGCGCTCGAGCACTTCGCCGTACTGATCACCGCGCAGATCACCGCCAGTGCGGAGGAGGCGGAGGTCCGGCTGACGCAGGAGCTCGCGGCGGCGCGGATCAGCCGCGAGCGGGCCGCGCACCTGCTGCAGGAGGAGGCGCGCTCACGGCCGGAGACGTGGCAGTTGTACGGGGCCCTGCTCGCGGAAGCCGACCGGGTCCTGGACGAACTGGGGGTGGAGAAGCGCTCCGAACGGCTCGTGGAGGAGCTCGACCGGCACTCGCGCACGGCCCGCACACGGCGCCCGCAGCTCCAGCGCCTGTGGCGGGGCGGTGCGGGCTAACGGCACGCCCTTCACGCGCGCGTACCGGCGCCCGCGGCAGGCGAGGCCGAGCCCGGGTCGGCCTGCGCCGAGGCGCGGCGGCACACCGCCCACTCACCCGCACGGCGCAGCGACTTCGCCGCTCGCCCGTCATGGCGAATCCCCGGCAGGGCATCCGCCCTGCCGGGGACCACGCGCTTGGGTGGGGCCCTCACGGGGTCCGCCCGGGCCGTCGTCACCAGTAGTGCTTACGGCCTCCCACTGCGTGCCCGACAGCGCCGAGCAGCCAGAGGATCAGGCCCACCACGACGAGAATCAGGCCGATCGTCCACAGAATCGAGATTCCGGCGACGAATCCTATGATCAGTAGGATTACTCCGAGGATTATCACGACAACCTCCCAGGGCCCCAGTACCTGAGTGCACCAGGACACCCTGCGTGTACCATCAATGCCGCATTTCATGCCTCGACGGGGCCCGTATTTGAAGCCGGTGGCCGGGGCCCGGGTGCCGTCCGCCACGCTCGTCGCGCCCTCAGGCAGGGTGACCGGGCTCGAGGTCCTTGACGTCGCGGTACCGCAGCAGGACGGGGACGCCTTCGACCGGCGGGGACTGCTCGGTCGGCGCCAGCAGGAATCCCATGTGATCGCCGCCTTCGACGTGCCGCTCGATGCGGCCCACGAACCAGGCGCAGGCGTCGGTGAGCACGGGACTGCCGTCCGTACTGCGCTGCCAGGCGACCGACCGGAACTTGTCCACCCGGTCACCGGTCTCGCCGCCGAACAGCTCGGCCAGCGCCTGCTGGTCACGGCGCATCACGTGCACGGCGAGGTGGGAGGCGCGGCGGGCGACGCGGTACGTGTGATTGAGCGTGGACAGCCACACCATGAACCGCGGCGGATGGATCGAGCACTGCGAGGCGAAGCCCACGAGGCAACCCGCCACCTCGCCGACGGCCGCCGCCGTGACCACGTACACGGGCCCGTCGAGCACGTCGGTGACCGAGTTCGGCTCGGTCCCCGTCTCCGGTTCCTCCAGCTCAGGCATGTGGGTGCGCCTGCCCGCCGGGCACGGGCACAAACGGGGCCGTCCGGGCGACGGCGCCCGCTGCCCGCGCCGCGGGTCTCAGGGTTCGGAGTAGCTGAAGTCGCCCATCGTCCAAGCGCTGACGTCCTTGATGGCGATCCGGTACATGCCACCGGTCTCGGGGATGCCCACGGTGCCCTGGAGGATCCTGGCGACGTGGAAGTGCAGGTAGGAGGGGGGATGTGGTGCGTTGCGCAGGGGGAGGTCCGTCCCCTCGGCCCCTTCGGCATCCATGAAGACGCTCGCGAACGGACCGAGCCGGTCCGAATCCGCCAGGACTTCGGCCACCCGCCGCCGCCATGCGCTCTCGGGGGCGAGGCGGCCGGTGATGACGGCGCCCTGCACCAGCACGGTCAACGACATCTGATTGGTCTGCTGCGACTCCACCGCGGCGGCGATGGCGACCAGCAGGTCGTCAGGCTTCGACATGGGCAGGAATGCTACAAGGTCCGCCCTGCAACCCGGGCGTGTCCCCGCGTGCGCCGGGGGCGGGGCGCGGCGTCAGCCGGTGAAGCCGACGTGCACGTGGTCGTGGTGCGTGTCGTCGGAGAAGAACTGGTTCGGCGTGGCTCCACCCGAAAGACGTACCGGGCCGCCGACGTTGTACGAGCCCGCGGCCGCTGCCGAGCGCATGAATGCGGTGATCAGCCTGCGCGGGGTCGCGGGGTCGACGACGGGATGCCCGTCGATGCCCCAGACGTCGAAGGCGCGGCCGACCGGGTGGTCGCTCGGCCGGCTCGTGCCGAACACGTTGAGCGGGTGCCCCGACCGGACCACGCTGACCGACACCCGGTACTTCTCGGCGAGCCGGAGCATCGCGCGCAGCACGCTCTCGTGCACCGCTCCGCTGCGGATGTCCGCGGCCGAGTCGGGCGGCAGCTCGATCCGGGGCTGGGCGAGCACCGTCCGCGCCGAGGCGCCGAGCGGCGCGGCGGGCCCCGGGCGGCCGGGGTGCAGAGCGGTCACGGCCCAGCCCCCTGGGGTCCGGTCGAGCCGGACGTCGACGGTGGTTCCGCCCTGGCGCACGACCCCGCCGGTACGGGTGGTCTGGGCGCAGGGGATCAGGACGCTCGCGGTGTCCGGCAGGAGCCCGCCGTACTGTGCGTCGATCACTCGGACGACGGCTTGGTCCGCCGGGGGTGTCAGCGGCCCCGCTTCGGCGGCGAGCCGGGCGGCCAGCGGTCGGGCGATGCCGAGCGCCGCGGCCCGCTGCGCCGCGTTGCGCGGGCCGCCTTGGCCCGGCGGCCAGGTCCCGAGCGCCTCGACGAGCCGTACGGCGGCGAGTTTGACCGCGGGCTCGATCTCGCCCGGACCCGGCCGCCAGGGAACCGCGGCCGGAAGACCCGCCGAGGGCGCCGGCGAGACCGGTGCACGCGCGGCCTCGGCAGGCGTGGCGCGCCGCGGAGCGGGAGACGCTTGCGTACCCGGCGAGCAGCCTGCCGCAACGGCGCACCAGGCGGCCGTGCCCAGCAGGAGCGAACGGCGTCCGACGCCCTCGGACGGGGTTTCGCGGATCGCGGGCGGCAGGACCATGACCGGCTCCTCGGACATCCGGGCGGCGGGACGCGGCGGCCGGGTCACCCGACCACCACCGGCAACCTCGCACTCCCACGGCGGTCCTGGTCCGTTCCGTCCGGCCCGCCCCTGTCTTCTCCCCCTTTCGGGGGACCGCCGTCCTGCATCTGCCCACGGTCCGTGATCGCACGTCCGCCGTGCGACCGGCAGGTTTCGCGGGCGGGAGACCGGTAAGGCGCAGCGCATGGTGCGATTCGGATACACGATGATGACCGAGCAGGCCGGCCCCCGGGAGCTGGTGGAGCACGTGGTCGGTGCCGAACGCGCGGGGTTCGACTTCGCCGTCATCTCCGACCACTACTTCCCCTGGCTCGACGCCCAGGGCCATTCCCCCTATGCGTGGAGCGTCCTCGGAGCGGCGGCGCAGGCCACGACGGCCATCCCGCTGATGACGTACGTGACGTGCCCGACGGTGCGCTACCACCCGGCGGTCGTGGCCCAGAAGGCGGCGACCGTGCAACTGCTGTCCGAGGGGCGCTTCCGGCTGGGCCTGGGCTCCGGCGAGAACCTCAACGAGCACGTCGTCGGCCCCGGGTGGCCGGCCGCGCACATCCGCCTGGAGATGCTGGAGGAGGCCGTGGAGATCATCCGCGAACTCTTCGGCGGGGGCTCCGTGAACCACCACGGACGGTACTTCGACGTCGAGAACGCCCGCCTGTGGGACCTGCCCGACGAGCCGCCTCCCATCGGCGTCGCGGTCTCCGGCGACCGCTCCTGCGAGCTGGCGGGCAGGCTCGCCGATCTGGCGATCGCCATCGATCCCGAGAGGGAACTCCTGGAGGCCTTCGACCGATCGGGCGGCGCCGGGAAGCCGAAGGTCGGCCAGCTCGCCGTCTGCCATGACGTCGACCGGGACACGGCCGTCAAGCGCGCCCACGAGCAGTTCCGCTGGTCACTGGGCGGCTGGCGCGTCAACGCGGAGCTGCCGGGGCCCGCCGCCTTCGAGCAGGCGTCCAGGTACGTCCGCCCGGAGGACGTCGCCGAGTCGATCCCGTGCGGCGAGGACGTGAACGTCTTCGTCGACGCCGTCCGCCCGTTCGTGGACGCCGGCTTCACGGAGGTGGCACTCGTGCAGGTGGGCGGAGCACACCAGTACCCGTTCCTCGAGTGGGCCGAGGCCACCCTGCTCCCCGCGCTGCGCGCGATGCGCCCGGCCGGGCCGTCGGCAACCCTCGAAGACTGACCCCTCACCACGGGATCCCGCCTCCCGGGCACCGGCGTGGTGCCGGGAGGCGTTCTCGTCTTCCCGCGTGCCGATCGGGAAGAAGGGTCTCAGAACAACGGCCTCAGGTGTGCAGGCGGCCGTTGGTGCCGTCGTGGGCGTCTGCGTGCGCATCGTCGAACCAGTAGTCGCCGGCTGCCAGGTACCGGAAGGAATGCACCTGCTTGGTCGGCAGTTTGACGGTGACGGCGCGCGAGCCGTCGGCGCGCGGAGTCAGCGTGTGCGTACCCGGCTTCCAGTCGTTGAAGTCGCCGACGACGCTGACCGGGCCGGGCGGTTCGTCGCCCGGCAGGACGAACGTCACCTCGGTACGGTCCTTGCGCAGCTTGCGTTCGAGCATGAACAGGCCTCCCACGAAGACACGGACGGGCATGGAGCCCGGTCCATCGTGTCGCCCGCGGGGTTCCACACCCGGCAACACGGCCGCCGCACCACCCGTGTGGCTGCTCCCGGCCTTCCGGAAGCCGCTCCGGCTCCGGCCGCCGGCCCGCTATCGCCTCGCCGGGGACATGTCCTCGGCGAGCAGGTCGAGCAGGCCCGCGACCTCGTGGCCGGCCTCGGCGGGGTGCCGGAACATCGCTCCTTCGGCGATCTCGTACCGATTGCGCCTGCCGTCGCGCGAGCGGGTCAGGTACCCGTCCGCTTCGAGGTCGGCGACGATCGCCTGGACGGTCCGCTCGGTGAGTCCGCAAGTGGCCGCGACGTCGCGCAGACGAACTCCGGGGTCCCGCGAGATGGCGACGAGGACCCGTGCA
Source organism: Streptomyces sp. R33 (assembly GCF_041200175.1). NCBI lineage: Bacteria > Bacillati > Actinomycetota > Actinomycetes > Kitasatosporales > Streptomycetaceae > Streptomyces > Streptomyces sp. R33. The sequence continues at coordinate 875,893 of NZ_CP165727.1, forward strand.
TGGTTGGTCAGGAACGTCCACGTGGCGCGGCGCTCTGAGCTGCTGTCCATGTCTCCATCATGCGCCGCTCCATTCGCGTGAGACAAGTCGCGTAAGGCATGTCGTGTAAGGCGAGACGGGTGACAGAAGACGTGTAAGGGAAAACGTGAAATATATTTCCCGTATTTCTTGACGCATGACGGAACCCGGCGGACGATCGAGATGACAGCGATACGACTGGGCCAAGGGAGACGGAGATGTCCCCAGCTCGGCAAGGCGCAACGACGGTGCGGTCGGAAGAAGCCCTCGCGACCGTCCGCGTGGAACCGGATGGCGCGGGCGGCGCGCTGATCGTCCTCGCCGGAGAAATCGATCAGGACTGTGCCGCGGAAGTCCAGGACGTCCTGATCTCCGCCTTGGGCGCCTGTCCCGCAGGGGTGGTGCTCGATCTGTCTGGCGTGACCTTCTGCGACTGCTCGTTCCTGAACGTCCTGCTGCATGCCCGTCTGAGGGCAGGTGTAGGTGTGGATCGCGACCGGCGTTTCCGGATCCGGAGCATGAGTGCCCGGGTGGCGCGGCTGCTCGCCCTGACCGGCACCCTCGCGTATTTCCCCCATGGCAACGGGCCCCGGCCGCATCCGGACGGCAACGGTCCCGGGCCGTATCCGGCCGAGGCGGTCAGCTCCCGCGCCGGGCGCCCCGATGGCCCTCGGGGTGGGCTCCGTCGCTGAACCGGCCGGGCCGCGGTGGAACGCGGTTCGACCATGTGCCGTCCGACCATGCGCAGGCCGACGCCCTCCGGGACCGCGAGGCGTGCAGTCGGGCCGGGACCGGAGCCGTCACCTCGGCCCAGACGGACTTCCCGCCCTCCCGGGGCGTCACCCCCCAGCGCCGGGCGAGCCGGTTCATCACCATCAGGCCGTGCCCGCCGGGCAGTCCCAGAGCCGTCGGCGGCCGGAGCTGCGGGAGCGCGTAGCTCGCGTCGCTCACCTCTATGCACAGGTCGCCGGCACGCCAGGGAGAGGCCTCCGGGGCGCCGCTACCGAGCTGGAGGACGAGTTCGGTGGGCCCGCCCGCATGCAGGGCGGCATTGGTCACCATCTCGGACACCAGCAGCAGGACGTCGTCGACGGCGGCATCGCGGTCCCCGTCCGTGAGCCCGGTCAGCTGCGCCGGTCCGGGCCAGGCCCAGTCCTCGAGAGCGCTGCGGCAGAAGTCTCGGCAGCGCCCCACCACCTTGCCGGCGCCGTACAGGCCGAGCCGCCTGATCCGGCTTTCCGACGCCATCGGCTCGCTCATCACCCGCTCCGCCCCGGCCTCACGGCCTCGTCCGTCCGGTCAGTTCTGCCGGCAGCTCTGCGTGCACGGTGAACAGGGCCCTCGCCCCCGTGATGTCGAACATGCGGGCCACCACGGGCCGTAGCGCGGCCAGCTCCAGCGCACTGCCGGCCTCTCCCGCCTGCAGCCGTCCCCGCAACATGATGTTGAGACCGGTCGAATCGCAGAACGTCAGCCGGCCGCAGTCGACGACGATCCGCTCGGCATCCTGTGCCAGCGCCTGCCCCAGGGCCTCGACGAGCGGTTCCGGACTGTCGTGGTCCAGCTCCCCCGTCAGGGTGACGACCGCCGTGCGTCCACTCCAGCGGACATCCGCCGCGAAACGCGGTGTCGCGCCGCCGCCCGTGCCGTACGCATCTGCTGCCATGGGGTACTCCGGTTCCGTTCCGGCGCACATCGGGCCCTCCGGCGAGAGCACGTCGCCCGGTCGCCTGCGCCGAGCCGATACGGTCCCTGCCGAAGCCCTGGCCCGGTGCGTGGTCCGCACGCCGTGCCGCCGGTCCTCATAGCCTTCTTCCCGGTCAGCCCGCCCGCATTCACCCTGGCGCAGGGCCCGGGGTACGAGCGACGTGGCGCGAGCCTCACACCGCGGGCACGCGAAGCCCTCACCTCCCGCGTGAGGCGTCAGGTGACGGGCTCCGGGGCGGGCGCCGGGCCGGGCAGGGGTCCGGGCCGGGGGTGCGGGTCCGGCGGCGGAACGGGTGCCGGCGGGTCGGGTTCGGGCTGCGGCGGGGCCGGCGGCACCGGATCGGGTCCGCCCGGGCCGGGAACGGGCCCCGGCAGCGGGCCGGGCACCGGACCGGGGCCCGGGCCGGGCGCGGGTGTGGGACTCGGCGGTACGGGGTCGTTCGGCGGCGTGCCCATGCCGATCCTCCCGGTTCGACGGAAACGGAAGGTGTGGCTCCGCCGCGACCGCCCCTGCAGGGCCCGGCGGGTGGGTGTGTGCATCATCGTGCGTGGCTCCCTTCCGGGGATCGACCGGTGCCCGTACGGGCCGGTTCCACGCCGAAGGGGCTCTGGTCGAGCCGGTCGAGGAGGTCGGACGGGTCCCGGTACACGGCGCGGGCGCCGGCCTCTTCGAGGTCGAGGCGCGGGATCCCGCCGCAGAGCAGCCCCACGCACGTGACCTCGGCCCGGGTGCCGGCCTTCATGTCCCATACCGTGTCGCCGACGAACACGGAGCGGTGCGCCGGCGCACCGGCGAGTTCGAGGGCGTGGTGCACGGGGTCGGGTGCCGGCTTGCCCTGTTCCACGTCGTCGGAGCTCGCGGTGGCCGTGATGGCGTCGTCGGCGTCGACGGCCCGCCTGAGCGCATCGAGCTCGGCGCTTCCGGCCGAGGTGACGAGGACGACCCGCCAGCCCCGCCGGTCGAGGGTGCGCAGCAGTTCGTCCGCCGCGTCGAGCCGGGGCAGGCGGTCGAAATACGTCCCGTAGAGGGTGTCGTGCGCGGCGCTGAGCGCGGCGTCCTCGCTCCTGTCCCGGCCTTCGCCCAGCAGATGGGCGAGGAGGTCCTCGCCCGGCAGTCCGATCGCCCGGTGGATGGCGTGCATCGGCACGCTGTGTCCCGCCTGCCTGAGCGCCTCCCACCAGGACGCGATGTGCAGGTGATTGGTGTCTGCGAGCGTCCCGTCCACATCGAACAGCGCGGCGCGGTTCTCGCGGTCTACGCGGCTCATACGTGCCCTCCTTCACCGCGGGGAACACAGGCCGCGCCTACCCGCCGGAGCGCCCCGCATGCCCGGCGGTGGAACGGGGTGGTGTGGACCGGAACGGGCTGGGCAGGCGCCCCAGGGAACCCCGGTCCCGGGACGCGAGGAGGGAACCCCAATGATCAACGTGTGGATCTATCGCGAGACGACGGGGCGCCTGACCGGAACCGATCTGACCGGTTACAAGGTCGAGGCGCTCGACGGCAGCATCGGCAAGGTCGACAAGCACTCCGACGGGGTCGACGCCTCGTACGTCGTCGTCGACACGGGCCCGTGGATCTTCGGCAAGCACGTACTGCTGCCGGCCGGCACCGTCACCCGCATCGACATGGACGAGGAGAGGATCCACGTCGGCCTCACCAAGGACCAGATCAAGTCCGCCCCGGAGTTCGACAAGGAGAAGCACCTCGAGGATGCGGACTACCACCGCGTGCTGGGCGGCTACTACGAGGGCTTCTCGCACCGGGCCTGAGCCGGCGCCCGTGGGCGGGCGTCAGAGGTGAAGCCGAGCATGGCCTGCATCATCGCCGGTGTGACCGGCTCGGCGTCGGTGAGCTACGGGGCGATCCCCACGGCCGGCCGCCACGGCGCGAGATGCAGAGACGCCTTCATCAGGTCGCCGGTTTTCACATGGAGTGCAGTCGCGAGGGGTGCCCAACTGCCCGGCACGCCCGTCCCTCACCTGCTGCGTTCGCACGTCGGGACGACCGGGCGAAGAATGGCCGTGTACCGGCAATTCGACTACGGCAGGCTGCGCACAGCCGCTGTGCCGCCCGCCGGACGGGACGATCCTCGTGACGACTTCGCCCTTCGGGTCCGGCGACCCGTTCTCCGAACTCTTCAGCCGCTTCTTCGGGATGAGTCCGGCGGCCTCGCCGCCGGCCGTGCAGCGCGTGCCCATCGGGCGACTGCTCAGTGACTCCTCGCACGAGCTGCTGACGGCGGCAGGCGGCCGGGCGGCCGAGGACGGGTCCGATCTCGACACCGTGCACGCAGGTGCTGGAGCAGGCGGGCGCTGATCCGGACCAGCTGGCTGCGGACCTGCAGGAGAACCTTCCCACCGGTACCGGAACCGGCCAACCCGGGCTCACGCCGGCGGTGAAGCGCGCTCTGCTCGCCGCCCACGCCCACTCCCAGGCGACCGGTGCCTCGTACATCGGTCCGGAGCACATCCTCGCCGCACTGCTGGACGATTCCAGCCTCGCACGCACGCTGGGGTCCGAGGGAGTCTCCCCCGGTTTGCTGAGTGGCGGCGGAGCCGGCCGAAAGGCGGCGTCGGGCGATCACAGCGACACCCCGACCTTGGACGGGTACGGGCGCGACCTCACCGACGAGGCCCGCAGCGGACGTCTCGACGCGGTGGTCGGCCGGGCCGAGGAGATCGAGCAGACCGTGGAGGTCCTTTCCCGGCGCACCAAGAACAACCCCGTGCTCATCGGCGATCCCGGCGTCGGCAAGACCGCCATCGTCGAAGGACTGGCGCAGCGGATCGTCGCCGAAGAGGTCCCGAAGGCCCTGCGCAACCGCCGCGTCGTGAGCCTCGACATGGCCGGTCTGGTCGCCGGATCCAAGTACCGGGGAGAGTTCGAGGAGCGGCTGAAGAAGGTGATCGACGAGGTCACGGAGGCCGAGAGCGGCATCATCGTGTTCATCGACGAACTGCACACGGTCGTCGGCGCCGGCGGAGGCGGCGAGGGTGCCATGGACGCCGGCAACCTTCTCAAGCCCGCGCTCGCCCGGGGCGACCTCAGCGTGGTCGGCGCCACCACCATCGACGAGTACCGCCGGTACATCGAGAAGGACGCCGCGCTCGAACGTCGCTTCCAGCCGGTCATGGTGCGCGAACCCACCGTCGAGGAGACGGTCGAGATCCTGAGCGGGCTTCGCGACTCCTACGAGGCCCACCACCAGGTCCGCGGTGCCCCGGCCGGGAGCGTGACTCCCGAGGACATCGCCGATGTGCTCTCCGCGCGCACCGGCATTCCCGTCTCCCAGCTCACCGAGACCGAGCGCGAGCGGCTCACGAAGCTCGAAGAGGCCCTGCACGAGCGGGTGGTCGGCCAGGACGAGGCAGTCACCGCCGTGTCCCAGGCCGTGCGCCGCGGCCGGGCGGGCATGGGAGACCCCGACCGGCCCACCGGCAGCTTCCTCTTCCTCGGACCCACGGGAGTCGGCAAGACGGAACTGGCCAAGGCACTTGCGGAACTGCTCTTCGGAGACGCCGACCGGATGGTCCGCTTCGACATGAGCGAGTTCCAGGAGAAGCACACCGTGTCCCGGCTCGTCGGCTCCCCGCCCGGATACGTCGGCTACGAGGAGGCCGGGCAGCTCACCGAGGCGGTGCGCCGCAAGCCGTACAGCGTCGTGCTGTTCGACGAGGTCGAAAAGGCCCACCCGGACATCTTCAACCTGCTGCTACAGGTACTGGACGACGGACGGCACGCATCCTGGAGGTACGTCGTCAGCGGGCCCCGCGGATACCTGAGGGTGCTCGTCGGTGTGGTCCGCGCCAACCGGCCGTGGCGATTGGTGCCCGGCTTGTCGAAAGCCCTGGCGGCCGCACTGGCCACAGGAGCAGTCGCCACCGTGAACTCCACCACCTGGAGCCTGGCCGAGGCCCTGAGCGCGCCACGCCTCGCGATCGCCATGGTCGGGTCCGTCGGGCTCGTGATCGGCTGGCTGATCGTAGACGGGGAACTGTGGCACCGCTCAACAGAGGGCTCGCCGGAGCGAGGCAGAGGGCGAGGCTCTAACGCCTCGACGGTCATGACCGTGGGCATCGGTGTGCTCTTCTGCTACGTGGGCTTGATCGTCATCAACTTGGCGTGGGCGCTGTTCATCCTCAACGACCGAGTGTTCGCTTCCATGACACGAACCCCGCTGCACACCACGGAGTACTTGACGTTGTCCTGGTTCGTCGCTTCGCTCGCCACCGTGGGCGGCGCGCTGGGTTCGGGATTGGAGAGCGACGAGGCGATCCGTGCAGCCGCCTACTCCAAGCGCGAACAGGAACGTCGCCATATGCTGCAAGACGACCACGGTGACCAGCCCTCGAAGTGAACCGATGCCGGCGCAAATGACTCACACGAACTGTCCGGGCAGGTCATCCGGCTGTTGCCTAGGAGCCGCTGCCGGGCTCGGCGGCGTGCCATACCGTCGTGACGTTGCAGAACTCGCGGATGCCGTGGCCCGACAGCTCGCGTCCGTAACCCGAGCGCTTCACGCCGCCGAAGGGCAGTGCCGGGTGGGAGGCGGTCATGCCGTTGAAGAAGATCCCGCCGGCCTCGATGTCCCGTACGAAGCGCTCCTGCTCGGCCTCGTCACGGGTCCAGACGTTCGAACTCAGGCCGAACGGGCTGTCGTTGGCGAGCTCCACCGCCTCGTCGAGGTCCTGCACCCGGTACACGGTGGCCACCGGGCCGAACGCCTCCTCGCGGTGGATCCGCATCTCGGGGGTGATCCCGGTGAGCACGGTCGGTTCGAAGAACCAGCCCCCCGACAGGTCGTCCGGCAGGCCCTTCGGCCGCCCCCCGCCGCACAGGGCGGTGGCTCCGCGCCGTACGGCGTCCTCCACGAGCTCCTCGACGTCGGCCCGGCCCTGCTCGGTGGCGAGCGGACCGACCTCCGTGGACTCCGACATCGGGTCGCCGACGATCAGCGCCGCCATCCGGGCCATGAAGCTGCGGGTGAACTCCTCGTGGACATCGGCGTGGACGATGAAGCGCTTGGCCGCGATGCAGGACTGCCCGTTGTTCTGCACCCGGGCCGTGACGGCGACCGCTGCGGCCCGTTCGACGTCGGCCGACGGCATCACCACGAACGGGTCGCTGCCGCCCAGCTCCAGGACGGTCTTCTTCACCTCGTCACCTGCGATCGCGGCGACGGACCGGCCGGCCGGCTCGCTGCCGGTGAGGGTCGCCGCCGCGACCCTGGGGTCGCGGAGGATGCCTTCGACGGCACGGGAGGACACCAGCAGCGTCTGGAACGCCCCCTCGGGGAAACCGGCGCGCCGGAAGAGGTCGCCCAGGTACAGCGCGGTCTGCGGCACGTTCGACGCGTGCTTGAGCAGCCCCGCGTTGCCCGCCATCAGCGCGGGCGCCGCGAAGCGGACGACCTGCCAGAGGGGGAAGTTCCAGGGCATCACCGCGAGGACCACGCCGAGGGGGCGGTAGTGGACCCGGGCGCGTGAGGCTCCGGCGTCCGCCACCTCGGCCTGGGCGGGGTGCTCGTCGGCCAGCAGCTCCTCGGCGTTGCGGGCGTACCAGCGCATGGCCTTCGCGCACTTGGCCGCTTCCGCCCGGGCGGCGGCCAGCGGCTTGCCCATCTCGAGCGTCATCGTACGGGCGATCTCGTCCTGGTCCTGGTCGAGCAGGTCGGCCGCACGGTCGAGGAGGCGGGCACGCTCGGCGAACCCCGTCGTGCGGTAGCTCCGGAAGGCCGAATCGGCGGCCGCCAGGCGCTGCTCGATCTGCTCGGCCCCCAGCTCGTCGAACGTCTTGAGCGTCTCGCCGTTCGCGGGGTTGACGGTTGCGATGGGCACGTCAGGCTCTCCTCGTCCTCGATGCGTCGCATCGGACCGTACCGGGCCCGCCGCGTCCGCCCGGGACGGCGCCGTGGCGTGTCAGTACGGGAAGCGGATTCACTCGATCGCCGAGGCCACCGGAGCGTCTGCCCGAGCCGTTGCCCGGCCTACGCGTCCGGGCCGCGCCCGGCAGCGGCCAGCAGCGTACTCGTGGCGAGCAGGGCCACGGCCCACGATCCGGCCGTCCAGGGTGAGTTCTCGCCCTCCAGGGCCGGGGACGCCCGGTGCCGGGCGTCGTAGGCGACCCGGACCTCCGCACCCGTGTCGGCGATGCGCCGGTCGTCCCCGAGCTCATCGGGGTAGCCGCCGGGGCAGTCCAGCACATGGCGGTACACGGTCTTCTCCGCCGGAGCGCCCTCTCCGGCGGATCCCTGCACCTTGGCCTGGACATCGCGCACGACGCACAGGGCGACCTCCCCGCGCGAGGCGGCCTGATCCGCGGCCGTCACGGTCAGCAGCAGCCCCAGGGCCAGGAAGAGCGCCCCGAAGAGACTGCCGCTCCCGCGCACCAGGGCGAAGTACGCCGCCGAGGCGCCGACCACGAGCACCGCTCCGCCCGCCAGCGCGACCGTGCCGGACGGCGCCGAGGTGCCGCCGTAGCACCAGTGGGCCCAGGCGTACAGAGCCGCGGCCGCCATGACGGGCACCAGTGCGACGAGCCGCCGCACCTGCGGTTCAGCTCCTGACATGAACACCCCCTCCCCCGGTGGGACGCCTGCGCGGCACCGATGGTTCGCGGGCGGGGCGCGGGGTGCGCCGGCCGCCCCGCCCGCGACGGGGTTCTCAGGGCCGGCGGATCAGCAGCGCGGGCAGGCGTCGCGGATCACGCGCCAGGTGAACGTGGTGAAGCCCGTGGCGCCCTGCGCATCCTTGACGGTGACCGTCACGGTGCGGCTGCCGCTGGTGCGCGTCACGCCGGAGATCAGCCCGGACGAGGAGTTGATCGTCAGACCGGACGGCAGATTGGCTGCCGACCAGCTGTACGGGGTCGTGCCGCCTCCGGCGGTCATCTGCAGCCGGACGCTGTCGTACTGGTAGTTGACCTGGTTGCCGGGGAAGCCCACCACCGGTGCTGCGGCCACGGAGCCGGCCGCAGGTGTGGCGGGCTGCACGGCGGCAACCGCCACCGAGGAGCCGACGGGGGCGGCCAGGACGGCCGCCAAGCCCACGGCCAGGGTCGCTAATCGACGCGGGACACGCTTGCTGGATCTCAACATGACCTCCGAACTCGCTTGTGTGGAAGCTGTGTTCAAAGTGCGGTGGGACGCCGGAATCCTACGCACGGGTATGCGATTTCCTCTAGAACGCCGCGCGGGCCAGTTCCGGCCGACCTGCTCGGCTGCAGGCGTTCAAGACCGGTTCAGCGCGGTGTCCAGCGCAGTGAGCAGCTGGTCGATGTCGGCGCCGGTGGTGTGGAGGTGCGGGCTGATGCGGATGGCCGAGCCCCTGGCCCCGACGAACACGTTCGCCTCCTCCAGCGCGGCCACCACGCGCTGCTGGAGCCCCTCGGGGACCGTGATGCCGAGCATGTGCGGTCCCCGAGGGGCGGGAACGGGCAGGCCCCGCTCGCGGGCCGCCGAGGCGATCCGGGCCGTGGTCGCCGCCAGGGTGACGGCGATGCGGGGGACGGTCCAGGCCGAGAGCTGTTCGAGGGCGGCGGTGGCCATCGGGGTGAGCTCGAAGGCGGTGCGCGCGCCGACGTCGAAGCGGCGGGCGCCGGGCTGGTACTCGGTGCGGTAGTCGACGAGCCGTGCGAAGTCCTGGGAGTCCTTGCGCAGGATCCAGTTCTCCTCCAGCGGCCGCCCCTCCTGGTGTTCCGGAGCCACGTACAGGTAACCGAGCCCGAAGGGGCCGAGGAGCCACTTGTAGCCGACGCTGACGAGGTAGTCGGGCTGCAGCGTGCGCATGTCGATCGGGATCGCCCCGGCGGACTGGCTGGCGTCGACGACCAGGGCGGCGCCCACGGCCCGGGTGGCCTCGGCGATCCGGTCCAGGTCGAGCAGGGCGCCGTCGGTCCAGTGCACCCGGGGCACCGAGACCACGGCCACGCCGTCGTCGTGTGCGGCGAGTGCGTCGAGGACGGCCTCGGTCCAGGTCCGGCCGGGCTCCCGGTCCACGGTGAGCATCGAGGCCCCCGTACGCTCGGCGAACCGCCACCAGGTGTAGATGCCCGACGGGTACTCGCCGGCGAGGACCAGGACCCGGCTGCCGGCCGGCGCCGTCAGGTTGGCGGCGGCCACCGCGAGCCCGTAGCTGGTCGCCGGTACGAGGGCGATGTCGTCCGCGGCTGCCCCGATGAGCTCCGCGAACAGCGCTCTGCGCTGCTCGGCCCCGCTGAACCAGTCGGCGCCCTGGATCCGCCACGGCTGCGCGCGCTTGAGGAGGGCGCCCTCGCCCGCGATGAGGCTGCTGCGCAGGGTCGGCGCCAGGCTCGCGGTGTTGAAGTAGGCGATGCCGTCGGGGATGTCGAACAGCTCACGGGCGTTGGGGAGCAGCTCGCTGCCGACAGGCGAGGTCATGTCGTGCCTTTCGAGACGTGCGGCTCCACGGAGCCGGGCCGGGGCCGGAGTCCACCACACTGCCCGGCTTCCGGGGCCGGAAACACCAGCCGCCCCGGGGCAGCGGCTCACTCGCCCCACTTGGCCGACCGTCGTACGCGGCCGGAGCGGATCGGCCGGCGGTTCCGCTCCCGTGGCCCTGAGCCGCGTGCCGGACGGGCGCGCCGCTGCCGTCGCCCGGCCCGCCGGGCCGATAGTGGGGAGCTGTGAGCAACGGGTCGGAGGAACACGTGCAAGAGGGCGGCGCCTGGTCCGGGCCTGCCGGGGCAGAGGCGTTCGCGGCGGTGGAGGCGGCCACGGACTGGCTGCTCGGCTATCCGTTCGTGTTCGAGGCCCTGTCCCGCCGGCGGATCGGCGAGGACGGGGTGCTCGTGGACTACGGCTGCGGGCCCGGGCGGGTGGCCGACCGGGCGGCGCGCTTGCTGGGCGCGCGGGTGCTGGGGGTGGACACGTCCGCCGAGATGCTGGCGCTGGCCCGGAGCACGGCGACGGAGGTGGCGGAGTTCCACCTGGTCAGGGACGGCCGGGTGACCGGCCTGTCCGACGGGTCCGCGGACGCGGTGATGTGCAACCACGTCCTGGCCTCGCTCCCGACCGAGGAGGCCGTGCTCGCGGTGCTCGCCGAGATCCGCCGCCTGCTGCGGCCCGGGGCCCCGCTCGTGCTGCTGACCACCGACCCCGCCTGTACGGAGCTGGAGTACGCATCGCTGCGCGTGGGCACGGCGGGGGCCGCGTACCGGCCGGGCGACGAGATGCCGCTACGGCTGCGACGCACCGATGGTTCCTGGCAGGAGGTACGCAACCACGCCTGGCCCGTGGACCTGCTTCCGGCCCTGCTGGAGCGCGCCCGCTTCCGCGATGTCACCCAGCGCCGGCCGACTGTCGACGAGGCGCTGTCCGTCGCCGACCCGGCTCTCGTGCAGCGGTACGGGTGGGCCGCGGAGCGGGCCGAACCGCCGCTGGTGATCACCTCCGCCCTAGCCGCCTGAGCCTCCCGGAGACCACCGTGTTCCCCTCTGCTGTCCGTGTTGTTCGCGTTCTTCGGGTTGCCCGGTGGGAAACCCGGGTCCTGGCCGTGCTCGGCCTGTTGGGTGCGCTCGTCGCGGGTGCTCCTGCCGCGGCTCCCTCCCCCCGTCCGGCGGACGTACGGGCGGTGACCGCCGTCCCCGCGGCGCCGGGAAGCGCCACGCCCCTGTCCGCGTACGCCATCCGGTCGACGGCCGAGGTCTCCGACGCGGCGGCCGCCGTCTCGGCCCCGGGCTACCCGACGGCGGGCTGGTACCCGGCCGGGCCGCGTTCCACCGTGCTGGCCGCCCTGGTCGCGGACGGCAAGCACCCCGACCCGTTCTACTCCACCAACCAGCAGCGCATCCCGGCCGCCGACTTCACCGTGCCGTGGTGGTTCCGCGCCGAGTTCACCGTCGAGGACACTTCCTCGCGTACGTACCTGGACTTCAGCGGGGTGGTCTCCGCAGCGGACGTATTCGTCAACGGCCGACAGGTCGCCAGCGCCTCCGAGGTCGCCGGCGCATACACCCGTCACGAGCTCGACGTCACCGGCCTGGTGACGCCGGGCGCCAATGCGGTGGCCTTCCGGATCAAGCCCAACAACCCCCGCAAGAACCTGACCATGGGCTGGCTCGACTGGCTGCAGCCGCCCCCGGACGAGAACATGGGCATCGTCCGCGACGTGCTCGTACGGCGCGGCGGACCCGTCGCCCTGCGCGATGCGCACGTGGTCACCAGCCTGGCGATGCCGTCCCTGGCCTCAGCGGACGTGACCGTCAAGGCGCAGGTGCGCAACGACTCGGCCGAGGCCGTCACCGCCACCCTCTCCGGGACCATCGGCGCCGCCGGACCCACCGGACCCACCGGCACCGGCGTCGCCTTCCGCCGGGACGTGTCCCTGCGCGCCCACGAGACGAAGACGGTGGCCTTCGCCCCGGCCGACACGCCCCGGCTGCACCTCGACTCGCCGCGCGTGTGGTGGCCCGCCGGGATGGGCGCGCAGGAGCTGTACGGGCTCGACCTGACGGTGACGGTGCCCGGGGCCGGTGCCCCGTCCGCGGGCGGGTCCGGGACCGTGTCCGACCGCTCCCGCCACGGCTTCGGCATCCGCAGCGTGCAGGCCCCCCTCAACAAGGACGGGGCCCGGCAGTACTCCGTCAACGGCCGGCCGCTGCTGATCCGGGGCGCCGGCTGGTCCCCCGACCAGCTGCTGCGCTGGGACCGGACCTACACCGAGGACCGGCTGGCGTACGCACGCGACCTCGGCCTCAACACCCTGCGCCTGGAGGGGCACCTCGAGCCGGACGAGTTCTTCGACCTCGCCGACCGGTACGGGATCCTCACCCTGCCGGGCTGGCAGTGCTGTACCAAGTGGGAGGGCGAGGTCAACGGCACCGAGGCCGGGGAGAGCTGGACCACCGCCGACTACCCGGTCGCCAAGGCCTCCATGGCGGCCGAGGCCGCGCGCCTGCGCGATCACCCCAGCGTCGTCTCCTTCCTCATCGGCAGCGATTTCGCCCCGGACGCGGAGATCGAGAAGGGCTATCTCGACGCGCTGAAGGCCGCCGACTGGCCCACCCCGGTGATCCCCGCCGCCTCCGCCAAGTCGGCCCCGCTCAGCGGACCTTCGGGGATGCGGATGCCCGGCCCCTACGACTGGGAGCCGCCCGGCTACTGGTACGACAAACGCGAGGGCGGAGCCACCGGCTTCAACTCCGAGACCAGCGCGGGCCCCGACGTCCCCACGCTCGACACCCTGCGCCGCATGATGTCCCCCGCCGAGCTCACCGCCCTCTGGAAGGACCCGGCCGCCCCGCAGTACCACCGCTCCCCCTCCCGCACCTACGCCGCGCTCGAGCTGTACGACGATGCGCTGACCGCCCGGTACGGCGCCCCCCGCAGCCTCGAGGACTACGTCGCGAAGGCGCAGCTCGCCCAGTACGAGAACGTGCGCGCGCAATTCGAGGCGTACGCGCGCAACGCCACGGACGCCTCGAAGCCGTCGACGGGGGTGATCTACTGGATGTTCAACAGCGGCTGGACCTCGCTGCACTGGCAGCTCGTGGACCGCTTCCTCGACCAGGGCGGCGCCTACTTCGGTGCGAAGAAGGCGAACGAGCCGCTGCACATCCAGTACGCGTACGACGACCGCACGGTGGCCGTCGTCAACCGCCGCGCGGCGGCGGTGTCGGGACTGACCGCGCGGGTCTCCCTCTTCAACACGGACGGCACGCAGAAGTACGACCGGACCGTGACCGGACTCGGCGTCGCAGGATACGGCGCGAAGACCACCGCGCTGACCCTTCCGGCCTCGGTGGAGGGCCTGTCCACCACCCATCTCGCGCGGCTGGTCCTGACGGACTCCGCCGGCCGCGAGGTGAGCCGCAACGTGTACTGGCTCTCGACGCGCCGGGACGTCCTCGACTACGGCAAGAGCGACTGGTACCACACCCCGGCCACCGCCTACGCCGACCTCACAGGGCTGAGGTCCATGGCGCAGGCCTCCGTGGCCGCCACCGCGACGACGGCCGTGAACAGCGGTGCGCCGCAGACCTCGACGACCACCGTCACGGTACGCAACACCGGCGGCGGGAACACGCCGGCGCTGCTCACCGACCTGCATCTGGTGGACGACAAGGACGTCCCCGTCCTGCCCGTCCAGTGGTCCGACAATCAGGTCAGCCTCTGGCCCGGTGAGTCGGTGACCGTGACGGCGACGTACCGCACCGCCGATCTGCGCGGGTCCGCGCCCCGGATCAGGGTCTCGGGCTGGAACACGCCGACGGCCGCGGTCCCGGCCGCAGCACGCCGGTAGGCCCGTCGCCCGGGCGGGGGCGGCGGACACCGGCCCGCCTGCAGTGGTCCCCCGGCCCATGGGGCAGGATGGCAGCCCGTTCCGGAATGCGTACACGCGCCCGAACGAGGCTCCATGCACGACAAACTGACAGGTGACAAGGTGACGACACACCTCATACGACGACCCGCAGCGCCCGTCGCCGCTCCCCCGGTCCCGCGCGAAGCGGAGGGCGTCCGTTGAACCGGGAACTCGTCCTGCACGACTGGCTGGTGGCCGGGATCGCGGTCGCCGCGGGCGCCCTGGCCGGACTACTGCTGCGCGCCCTGATGCGCTGGCTGGGCCGGCACGCCGAGCGGACCCGCTGGAGCGGGGACGACATCATCGTCGACGCGCTGCGCACGCTGGCCCCCTGGGCGGCGGTCATCGCCGGCGTCGCGGTGGCCGCCTCGACCCTGCCGCTGCACGCACGGCTCCTGGCCTTCGTGAACCAGTCCCTGACCGCCCTGCTCATCCTCATCGCCACGCTCAGCGCCGCCCGGGTCGTCTCCGGGCTCGTCCAGTCGGTGGCGGGGGCGCGGACCGGGGTGGCCGGATCGGCGACCATCTTCGTGAACATCACGCGGATCGTGGTGCTCGTGATGGGTGTGCTCGTCGCGCTCGAGACCATGGGCGTGTCCATCGCGCCGCTGGTCACGGCCCTCGGCGTGGGCGGTCTGGCGGTGGCCCTGGCCCTGCAGGACACACTCGCCAACCTCTTCGCGGGCGTTCACATCCTCGCCTCGAAGACCGTGCAGCCCGGTGACTACATCCGCCTCAGCAGTGGTGAGGAGGGTTACGTCGTCGACATCAACTGGCGCAACACCGTGGTCCGCAACCTGTCGAACAACCTGGTGATCATCCCCAACGGGCGTCTCGCGCGGACGAACATGACCAACTTCACGCAGCCCGAGCAGCAGCTGTCGATCCTGGTCCAGGTGGGTGTGGGCTACGAGAGCGATCTGGAGCAGGTCGAGCGGGTGACCCTCGAGGTGGTCGACGGCGTGATGGCCGACATCAACGGCGCGGTCCCCGACCACGAAGGGGCCGTCCGGTTCCACACGTTCGCGGACTCCAGGATCAACTTCACGGTGATCCTGGGCGTCGGCGAGTTCAGCGACCAGTACCGGATCAAGCACGAGTTCATCAAGCGCCTGCACCAGCGCTTCCGGGCGGAGGGCATCTCGATCCCCGCCCCCACCCGCACGGTCGCACTCCACCGCGACGAGCTCCTGGCGTCGACGCCTGCCCCGGTTCCGCACCAGCGCGAGGCTCCGACGCGTTCGCCCGCCACCACCGGCTGACTCGTCTACGGGTGGTACAGCTCCTCGGCGCGGGCCCGGTCGAGGGGGCCGTCCTGTGGCAGGTGGAGGAAGTGCTCCACCTGCCACTCCTGCGCGCGCCCGGCCTGGCGGTTGGCGGTGGTCACCCACGGCGGGTACACGCGGAAGCCGCGCTTCCCGCCGGAACCGTCCACCGATACGACGCCGTTCCGGCGCAGGGCGTCCATCGGGAAGACGAACTGGCCGAAGCCCTCGCCGTCGTGACTGCTGATGACGATGAGGTCCACGGGATCGGCGACGTCGAACGGCGCGATGGGCCCGCGCGCGGACCTCTTCCACACGGTGACGAACTGGCCCACCTTGGTGGGCGTCGTCCTGGCTGCACGGAACCGGACACGGCGGCCGTCGAGGACGAACGCGTGCGCAGCGTATTCGGCGCTCTCGGCCTCGGGCTCCGGCTGCGAGCAGGTGAACCCGCAGGCGTCGTAGACACGCGACTTCGCCGCGAGGAGATCGCCGGGGACCCCGATCGAGTCCGACCACGTTTCCGGTCCGGTGCGGGGGTGGTGAGGGGCAGAGCCCTCGCGGTGTTCCGTCATCCGTTCACCCTGTCACACACACCCAGCCATTCGAACATTTGACCGGCAGACGGTCGGGCCCGCGTTCGTTCTTACGGATCCGTGACGTGCGGCCGGGTATCTGCCTCATCGGCCACGGTGCGGCATAGCGTCGGATCATGCGCGTACTCGTGACTGGAGGAGCGGGCTTCATCGGCTCGCACATCGTCTCCGAACTGGCAGGTCGGGGGCTCGACCCCGTGGTGTTCGACCTGGCGGCGGACGGGAGGGACGTCCGGGATCCCGGGCAGGTCCGGGAGGCCCTGACCGGCGTCGACGCGGTCTGCCACCAGGCGGCCAAGGTCGGCCTGGGCAAGGATTTCGGGGACGCACCCGGCTACGTGTCGGCCAACGATCTCGGTACGGCGGTGCTGCTGGCCCAGATGGCCGAGGCGGGCGTGGGCAGGCTGCTGCTCGCGGGGTCGATGGTCGTCTACGGCGAGGGGCGGTACGAGTGCACCGCCCACGGCGTGGTCCGGCCCGGGCCGCGTGCCGAGGCCGATCTGGCCGCCGGCCGGTTCGAGCCGCGCTGTCCGGCCTGCGGCGCCGACCTGGCGCCCGGGCTGGTCGGAGAGGATGCGCCGATGGATCCGCGGAACGTCTACGCCACCACCAAGCTGGCCCAGGAGCACCTCGTGGCCTCCTGGGCGCGGGCCACGGGCGGTCGCGGGATCTCGCTGCGCTACCACAACGTCTACGGGCCGGGGATGCCCCGCGACACCCCGTACGCGGGGGTCGCCGCGCTGTTCCGTTCGGCGCTGGCCGGGGGCGAGGCACCGCGCGTCTTCGAGGACGGCGGCCAGCGGCGGGACTTCGTCCACGTGCGGGACGTGGCGGTGGCCAACGCGGTGGCCCTGGAGTCACTGGAATCCGCGGGCGGCGCGGCCGGCGGCTTCGCCGCGTACAACGTCGGCAGCGGCGATCCGCGGACCGTCGGCGACATGGCCAAGGCCCTGGCCTCCGCGTGCGGGGGCCCGGACCCGGTCGTCACCGGCGAGTACCGGTTGGGCGACGTCCGGCACATCACCGCCGACTCGGCGCGCCTGCGCCGGGAACTGGGCTGGCGGCCGGTGGTGCCGTTCGCCGCCGGGATGGCGGAACTGGCGGCCGGGGCGGACACGCCCTGAGCCACCACCGGTCCACCGGGCCGGGCCACCGGTTCTCCGGACCCCGGCCCTCCGCTCCCTAGGCGGGGGCCGGGAGGGTCAGTTCGAAGCGGCAGCCGCCGGAGACGTTGCGGACGTGTACGTGCCCGTCGTGGGCCTCCACGATGCCCCGGACGATCGCCAGGCCCAGGCCCGCGCCTCCAGGAGGGGTGCGGGCCTGCGTGCCGCGCCAGCCGGTGTCGAACACGCGCGTGAGGTCCTCCTCGGGAATGCCGCCGCAGGCGTCGGAGACCGACAGCACCACCGCTCCCCCACGGGATTCGGCGGCGATCGCGACCGTGCCGTCTGCCGGGGTGTGGCGGATGGCGTTGACCAGCAGGTTCGACAGGACGCGGGTCATCTCCTTGCCGTCCGCCTCCACCGGGAGCGGTGCGACGCCGTCGCCGACCAGCCGTACGCCGTGCTCGCGGGCGAGGGCGTCGGTTCCGGCCAGGACGTCGCCCACCAGGTCGTACAGGTTCAACCGGGTGGGGCTGAGGCTGAGGGCGCCCGCGTGGATGCGGGAGAGCTCGAAGAGGTCGCCGACCATGGAGTTGAGGCGGTCCACCTCGGTGCGCATCTGCCGGTGGTAGCGGGCGGGGTCGGCGGCCATGCCGTCCTCCAGCGCCTCCGACATGGCCCGCAGACCGGCCAGCGGGGTGCGCAGGTCGTGCGAGATCCAGGCGACCAGCTCACGCCGTGAGGTCTCCAGGGCCCGCTCGCGCTCCCGGGACGCCTCCAGGCGTTCGCTGGTCAGGGCCAGTTCACGGCTGAGCGCGGTGAGTTCGGCGGGGGCGGGCACGGTGGGCGTGGTGAACGTGCCCTCCTCGCCGAAGACCCGCGCGGCGGCGACGAGCTCGCGGCAGCGCAGTACGACCTGACGGCCCAGCAGCAGGGCGGTGCCCAGGGAGACCGCGGCCGCCACGGCGACGACCGTGGTCATCACGGTCAGGTCGTGGGTCGAGAGGAACATCGCCCAGGCCACCGTGAGCGTCCCGGCGAGCATCGCGAACACGGCGACGGCGGTCACGACGGCGAGTGAGACGGCGATGCTGCGGCGCCGCAGCATCCGCAGGGCGAGCGCGCCCAGCGCTCCGGCGCCGCCCGCGCCGAGCAGTGCGTACAGGGCGATCAGCAGCAGGTCCTGCTCACGCATGTCCGAGCTCCGTCCGGGGGGCCGTGGCGGGGGCCGCCGGGGCGGGGTGGGCGTCGAAGCGGTAACCGGCGCCCCATACGGTCTGGATCAGGCGGGGGCTCGCCGCATCGTCCTCGATCTTTCCGCGGAGCCTGCGGACGTGGACGGTGACGGTGGACAGGTCACCGAAGTCCCAGCCCCAGACCTCGCGCATGAGCCGCTCCCGGTCGCAGACCTGCCCGGGGTGGCGCAGGAAGTAGGCGAGGAGGTCGAACTCCCGCAGGGTGAGGGCGAGCTCCTGGCCGTCCTTGGTCACCCGGCGGGCGGCCGGGTCCAGGCTCAGGCCCGCCGCGGTGAGCCGGGGGCCGGCGGCCGGCCGGGCGGGGACGGCCCGGCGCAGCACCGACTGCACGCGCAGGACGAGTTCACGCGGGCTGAACGGCTTGGTCACGTAGTCGTCCGCGCCGACTTCCAGGCCCAGGATCCGGTCGTCCTCGTCACCGCGTGCGGTGAGCATGATGACGGGGACGGGCGGGAGGGGCGGGGTGCCGCCCCGGCCTCCGCGCGGTTCGGCGCCGTGCTCGCGCGCCCGCAGCCGCCGGCAGACCTCCAGCCCGTCCATCCCGGGGAGCATGAGGTCGAGGATCACCAGGTCCGGGCGCTGCTCCTCGGCGGCGCGGAGGGCGGCCGGTCCGTCGGCGGCCCGGCGCACGGCGAAGCCGGCCCGGTCGAGGTATCCGGCCACCACCTCCGAGACGGTCGGGTCGTCTTCCACGACCAGGACGCTGCCCGTGAACCGGTCCGGCGTACCCGCCCCGCCGGGGCCGACGGCGTCCCGGCTCTCGTCCGTACTCTGCGTATTGCTGACTGCCATGGCCCAAGACTGGCATCCGCCCCCGGCCGCGTGGAATGCGCCTTCCCCCCATCCCGCACGGCGTCCGCGTTTCGTAAGGACTTGAAGCCCCTTTCGTCCGCGTCCGCTTCCTACGGTGTGGAGCGTGACTGATTCTGCTTGTGTGCCGCCCCGGGCGGACCTCGTACTGCCGTGCCTCGACGAGGCGGAGGCGCTCCCGTGGGTGCTGGCGCGGGTGCCGGCCGGCTGGCGGGCCATCGTCGTCGACAACGGCTCCACCGACGGCTCCGCCGACATCGCCCGCAGTCTGGGGGCGACCGTCGTGAGCGAACCCCGGCGCGGCTTCGGCGCCGCCTGCAACGCCGGGCTGCTCGCCGCGAGCGCCGACCTCGTCTGCTTCTGCGACTGCGACGCCTCCCTCGACCCCGCCCTGCTCGCTCCCATGGCGGCCCGGGTCGCGGCCGGCGAGGCCGACCTGCTGCTCGGCCGGCGCCGCCCGCAGGGCCGCGGCGCGTGGCCCGCGCACGCCCGCGCCGGGAACCTCGCGCTGGCGCGGATGCTGCATCGCCGTACGGGGCTGCGGCTGCACGACCTCGGACCGATGCGGGTCGCGCGCCGCGAGGCACTGCTGGGCCTGGACCTGACCGACCGGCGCAGCGGCTACCCGCTGCAGATGGTCGTACGGGCCGCCGACGCGGGCTGGCGGGTGGCCGAGACGGACGTCCCGTACCTGCCGCGCTCCGGGAAGTCCAAGGTCACCGGCACCTGGCGGGGCACCTGGCATGCGGTACGCGACATGCAGCGGGTGCTGGCCGAGGCGCCCGGCACCCGGTCCGTCCCGGCCGGCGGGGCCGGCGCATGAGTACGGGCGAGAGCAACCCCGGCAGCAATCCCAGCACCGGCGAGGGCACTCTTCTCGTCATTGCCAAGGCTCCTGTCCCCGGCCGGGTCAAGACGCGGCTGACCCCGCACTTCACCCCGCAGCAGGCCGCGGCCCTGGCCCGTGCCGCGCTGCAGGACACCCTGGACGCCGTCCTCTCCACGCCGGCCCGGCGGCGCGTCCTCTACCTCGACGGGGCACCGAGACACTGGCTGCCGGACGGGATCGAGGTGGTCCCGCAGCGCGATGGCGTGCTCGACCTCCGGCTGGCCGCGGCCTTCGCCCTGTACGAGGGTCCCGCGCTGCTGATCGGCATGGACACCCCGCAGGTCACTCCGGAACTCCTGGCCCGGGGACTCGACTTCAGCCGGACGAACGCCTGGTTCGGCCCGGCCCTGGACGGCGGCTTCTGGGCCCTCGGGCTCGCCGAGCCCGATCCCGCGCTGCTGATCGGCGTGCCCATGTCCGTACCGCAGACCGGGGAGGTGCAGCGGCTGCGGCTGACCGCGTCCGGGCGGTCGGTTCGGGACCTCCCCGCGCTCCGCGACGTCGACACCCCGGACGATGCGGCGGAGGTCGCAGCCGCCGCCCCGGGGACCCGTTTCGCCGCCCTGCACGCCGAGCTGTGCGCGGCCGTCCGATGACCGCGCAACTGACGGAGCCCGCCGCCCGGGCCTGGCGGGCCGACCCGTACTCCGAGGCCCTGCGCACCGGCCAAGGACCTCTCTTTCTGCGCCGCTCCGACGGCTGGCTGCTGCCGCTGGAGGTGGAGCGCTGGTGCGCCGAACCCGACAGCGCCGACGCCACCGTCCTGTCCCGCTGCGACGGCCCGGTCCTGGACATAGGCTGCGGACCGGGCCGCCTGGTCGCCGCCCTCGCCCGCCGCGGGCATCTCGCGCTGGGCGTGGACGTGACCCCGGAGGCGGTGACCCGTACCGTACGCGCCGGCGGAAGCGCCCTGTGCCGGTCCGTGTTCGATCCGCTGCCCAGCGAGGGCCGGTGGGACACGGTCCTGCTGATCGACGGCAACATCGGCATCGGCGGCGACCCCGGCGCGCTGCTGCGCCGCGCAGCGCAGCTCGCGGCCCCGGGCGGCTCGCTGCTCGTCGAGGTGGCCACCGTGGACGTCGACGAGCGCGTCGACGTCCGTGTCGACGATGGTCACGGCGGACGCGGGGCACCGTTCCCGTGGGCCCGGCTCGGTACCCGTGCACTGCGTGTCGAGGCGGCGGACGCGGGCTGGAGCCGAGCGGTGACCTGGCATGCCGAGGGCCGTGCGTTCGTACAGCTGCGACGCTGACCGCACACCGCTGACCGGGACGTACGAAGGCGGCTGACGCGAAGTGGAACCGCGTCAGCCGCTTTCGTACGTCCTGTCGCTCAGGGCTTGCGGCGCGCCCCGCGCAGCGCCGCGCGCGTCCCGGCCCACAGGCCCGCGGCCACGGCGATGGCGGCCATCGTCAGCAGCCAGTTGCGCACGTAGTCCAGCGGTACCACCGTCGGGTTGGCCGCGCCGCCCGGCCGCAGGAGCGGCGGCAGGGCGATCGCCGTCAGCGAGCCCGCGACGATCAGGGCCGCGCGCGGGACCCCGCGCAAACGCAGGCCGAACGCGCCCGTGAGCACGGCGACCGCGATCACGAGGGGCGCGATCAGCCCGTCGTGCACGACGACCGCGCCCGCGAGCCACAGCGCGATCCGCCAGGGCGACGGCTGCTGGATCAGCAGGGCGCCGCCCAGGCCCATCAAGGCCAGCCCGAGGCCCGCCACCAGGTACCGGTACGCCATCACGCCACCTCCAGCCGGCCGACCCACTTGGTCTGGAGCACGCCGGGCCGGTTCGGGGCGATGATCCGCGCCGGGTAGCCGTGGTCCGGGGAGAGCTCCTCGCCGTTCAGGCGCAGCGCGAGCAGGGTGAGCGGGTCCTGGGCGTACTCGCGGCCCATCTCCATCACCCGGTACGCGCCGGCCGCCTCCAGCGACTCCACGCGCGCGCGGGCGCCCGGGCCGCCTCCGGCGCGGTCCAGCAGGTCACGTACGCGTACCCCGGTCCACCGGGCGTTCTTGCTCCAGCCCTCGACGCACGCGATGGGCAGCGTCACCTCGTACTGCGGCATCGCGCGCAGTTCGTCGAGGGTGAGGGTGTACGGGCGCGGGCCGGCGACGGTCAGCCGCCAGTCCCGTACGGATGCCGCGGTGACCCCGGCCGCCTCCGCCGTACGGTTCACCGGGAGCCCCTGCGGTCCGACCGCGGGGTCACGCGGGCCGAACAGGTCGAGCCGCCCGAGCCCGGTCACGGACTGCCCGGCGGTCGTCAGCGTCACCGCCCCCACCGCCGCCGCGACGCCCACCAGCAGTGCGCGCCGGTCCGGGCCGTCGGCCTCGGGCAGCGCGAGCGTCCCCGGGGAGCGGCGGGTCCAATGGGCCTGGATCTGCGGCCACTTCACGGCCACGTGCACCATCAGCGCGCCCACCAGGAGCCAGGCCAGCGCGAAGTGCACGGGCACGAAGGAGAACGGCCAGGGATACCACTGGAACGTGTTGAGCAGCCCGCTGAACAGTTCGAACACGCCGGCCGCCACCAACACCGCCACGGAGGCCCGCTCGAGCGCGTGCCGCACCGACTTGAGCGGCGGCCACTCGAACAGCCGCGGATACACCGCCCACAGCTTCACCAACAGCAGCGGGATCGCGGCGATCCCGGACACCACATGGAGTCCCTGGGTGAACCGGTACCCCCAGTACGGGCGGCTCGGCAGCCGGTCGGCGAGCCAGACCGGCGGGTGCTGGAAGTAGTGGCTGAGCACGCCGGTCACGAAACACACGGCAAAGGCGAGCCCGAGCCAGCGGCCGACGGCGGTCGCGGTACGGGCGTCGTGCAGCCGCGCCTTGAAGGTGACGGGCGGGTCGGGCGGGAGAGGGAGTGGGAAGCGCATGGACCCATGACACCCCCGACAAGGCGCTCGGAGGCGGTTCGGACACCTTACGAAACACGGACATGCGCGGCGCCGCACCCCGATGTGCAGCCGTCGCCTGGAACGCTGCGGCTGTGAACCTGCGTACCGCCCTCGGCCTCTCTGCCCTCGCCGCCCTCGTCGCCGTCCTCGCGTGGACCATCCGCCACGACGGCTACTTCACCGACCCCGCCGGACTGTCCTGGCGGTACGCGGCCTGCTGGGCGCTCTTCACGGTCGCCCTGCTCGCGCTGCGCCGGGTCCCGGCCGGCCTGGTCGGGCCGCTGGTGCTGGCGGGGGCCGTCGCGGTGACGGCGACGGGGCTGGTGGCCGCGCCCCGGACCAGCACCGACTCGTACCGCTACGCCTGGGACGGCCGGGTCCAGTCCGCCGGCATCTCCCCGTACGACCACGCTCCGCAGGACCCCGCGCTGGCCCGGCTGCGCGATCCGTGGCTCTTCCCCACCGGCGCTGCCGCGTGCACCGGCCCGGACCGGGCCCGGATCCCGGCCGGCGGGGACACGGGGGACGCCGGGGGCTCCCCGCACTGCACGCGGATCAACCGTCCGGCCGTGCACACCATTTATCCGCCCGTGGCGGAGGCGTACTTCCTGACCGTCGACCGGCTCTCGCCCGAAGACGCCCGGCACAAGCCGCTCCAGATCGGGGCCGGGGTGCTCTCCCTCGGCGTGACCGGCGCGCTGCTGCTGATCCTGCGCCGCCGGGGCACGGACCCGCGCCAGGCCGCGTACTGGGCGTGGTGCCCCGCCGTCCCGATCGAGGCGGTGAACAACGCGCACGTGGACGTCCTGGGGGTGCTGCTGGCCGTGGCCGGTCTCGGGCTCGTGGCCGCACCGCGCCTCGGGCGACGGGTCGGCGGCGGGCTGGTCCTCGGCGCCGCCGTCGCCACCAAACTGATGCCGGCGATCGTGCTCCCGGGCGCCCTGTCGGGCGTCCGCCGGGTGCGCGACGCGGTCGCCGTGCTGCTGCCGGCCGCCGCCGTCACGGCGCTCGCGTACCTGCCGTACGTCCTGCTCTCGCGCGGGTCCGTCCTCGGCTACCTCGGCGGTTACGTGGAGGAGGAAGGGTACGAGGACGCCTCGGCCGGTTCCCGCTATGCGCTGCTGCGGCTGGTGCTTCCGGACAGCTGGGCGCTGCCGGTGCTGATCGCCGCGATGGCGGGCGTGTGCGGGTACGTGCTGTGGCGCGGGGATCCCCGACGTCCGTGGAGCGGAGCGCTGTTGGTGACGGGGTGGGCGTTCGCGCTGCTCACACCGGGCTATTCCTGGTACGCCCTGCTGCTGGTCGCGCTCGTGGCGCTGGACGGACGCTGGGAGTGGCTCGGGATCGCGGTCGCGGGCCCCGCCGTGTACGTCACGGGCCAGGCGTTCGGCTCGCGCGAGGCGGTGAGCGCCACGGCGTACGGCCTCGCGGTGCTCCTGGTGCTCGTGGTCACGGCGGTACGCCGGCGCGCGATCCGTACGGCTGATCGCCGCTGTTGACCTGTCAGGGCTGGTCGTACCAGGAGAAGGCGGCGATCCGCCAGCCCTCCGGGGTGCGGACGAACTGGATGGTCTTGGTCCCGCCGCCCACGAACGGCTCTCCGTCCAGGATCCCGGATTTGCGGTACGCGCCGAAGCGCGACGCGATGTCGCCGGCGATGTCGGTCCGTTCGGAGGTCTCCCACTCGGAGAACTCGACCAGCCGCCCCTCGTTCAGCAGCTTCTCGCGGGGCTCGACGAACTCGTCCACGGTGTAGACCGTGAGCTCCGGGCCGGTCTTGACGATCACACCGCCCGGAAGCACCAGCCGCCGGATGCGGGCCACGTCGGCGGGCCCGCCGCCCCGGTTGTCGAAGGCGCCGAAGAACTCGGCGGTCAACGCGTCTATCTCCACCTTGGACATGACGCGACGGTAACACGCCCCCCTTCCCACCACCGGTGCGCGATCCTGCTCGATGGGACCGGGTTTCGAGCAGGTATTGACATGCATCCGGCACTGCGCTGCACTTTGGCTGCACTTTGGCCGACCCTTCGAACTCCCCTTCCCTCCCATCCACTCGGGGACTTGCCATGCGTCTGCTCAGATTGCTCATCGCCGCCGTGTGCGCGGTGGCCGCCCTCTCCTTACCCGGTGTCGCCGTCGCCGGGCCCGGCCCCGGGGCCGCGCCGGCTGCCGCCGGGCCGCCACAGACGGTTCCGGCGCTGCGCCAGTGGACGGCCGGGACCGGTACGTACGCCTTCACCGCCGCCAGCCGTATCGCCGTCGACCCCGCCTACACCGCCCAGCTCTCCGACGAGGCCGCAACACTCGCCGAGGACCTGGGCGCGCTGGCCGGGCGCCCCGTCAGCGTCGTCACCGGGAGCGCCGCCCCCGGCGACATCGCGCTCAGCCTCGGCGACCCCGGCCTGCCCGCCGAGGGCTACCGGCTGACCGTCGGTCAGTCCGTCGGCATTCAGGCCGGGACCGACACCGGCGCGTTCTACGGGACCCGGACGGTGCTCCAGCTCCTGCACCAGTCGCCGTCGGTACCGGCCGGCACGGCGGTGGACTGGCCCACCAAGGTGGAGCGGGGGCTCATGATCGACCAGGGCCGGAAGTTCTTCACCGTCGACTGGGTCAAGCAGCACATCAAGGAGCTGGCCTACCTCAAGCTCAACTATTTCCACTTCCACCTGTCGGACACGTTCGGCTTCCGCCTCGAGAGCTCCACGCACCCGGAGATCGTCTCCGCCGACCACTATTCCAAGCAGGACATCGCCGACCTGGTCGCGCTCGGGCAGAAGTACCACGTCACGATCGTTCCCGAGATCGACACCCCGGGGCACATGAACGCGATCCTGGCGGCCCACCCCGAGCTCAGGCTCAAGAACAGCTCCGGGACGGCCAGCCCCGATTCCATCGATCTCTCGCTGCCGGCCTCGTACACCCTGATCAAGGACCTGGTGAACGAGTACCTGCCCTTGTTCCCGGCCCCGTACTGGCACATCGGCGCGGACGAATACGTCACCGACTACGCCAAGTACCCGCAGCTGCTCAGCTATGCCCGCGCCCACTACGGGGCCGGCGCCACTGCCAAGGACACCTACTACGGGTTCGTGAACTGGGCCGACGGCCTGGTCCGGGCGGCCGGCAAGACCACCCGGATGTGGAACGACGGCATCAAGGCCGGGGACGGAACCGTCACCCCGAACGCCGGCATCCTCGTCGAGTACTGGTACAGCTACGGGCTCACCCCGCAGCAACTCGCGGCGGCCGGCCACACGGTCGCCAACGAGTCCTGGACTCCGACCTATTACGTGCTCGGCGGCGCCAAACCCGACACGAAGTGGATGTACGAGACCTGGACCCCCGACCGCTTCGAGGGCGGCGCCACCCTCACCGACCCCTCGAAGAACCCCGGTTCGCTGATCCACGTGTGGTGCGACAGCCCGAACGCCGAGACGGAGGACCAGATCGCGGCGGGCATCATGTACCCGCTGCGCGCCCTGGCCCAGCAGACCTGGGGCTCGCCGAAGCCGGCGAGCACGTACGCCTCCTTCACCCCGATCGCGGCCGCGGTCGGGCACAACCCCGCCTGGCCGAGTCTCGCCCAGCCCGGCAACCTCGCCCGCAACAGGCCGACCACCGCCTCCAGCACGGAGACCGTCAACTTCCCGGCCTCGCTCGCCACCGACGGTGATCCCGGCACCCGCTGGTCCAGCGCCTACGCCGACCCGCAGTGGCTCCAGGTCGACCTGGGATCCAGCCAGGCCGTGAGCCGGGTGGTGCTGCGCTGGGAGGCGGCGTACGGAAAGGCCTTCCAGATCCAGCTCTCCGACGACGCGACCACCTGGCGCACCGTGTACTCGACCACGACCGGAACCGGCGGGGTCCAGGAGCTCAACGGACTGTCCGGCTCCGGCCGCTACATTCGCGTGTACGGGACCAAACGCGGCACCACGTACGGGTACTCGCTGTACGAGTTCGAGGTGTACGCAGGCCAGTTGAGCGGCACCCGGTCCCTCGTCGCGGCCGGCAAGGCCCTCGACGACCCGGCGAGCTCCAGCGCCTCCGGCGCCCAGCTGATCACCTGGACACCACACGGCGGTCCCAACCAGCAGTGGCAGCTGACGCTCGACGCCGACGGCTCCTACTCCGTGGTCAACGGCTCGTCGAGGCTGTGCGCGGACGTCTCGGGCGGCTCCACCGCGCCCGGTGCGGCCGTCGTCCAGGCCACCTGCAACGGGGGCGACAGCCAGCGCTGGCTGATCACCGCCCTCGGCGCAGGCGAGTACGCGGTGGCCAACAAGAAGAGCACGCTCCTGCTGACCACCGCATCGGGTGCGGACGGCGCCCTGGTCACGCAGCAGACGAGTTCCGGGTCGGGCTACCAGCGGTGGCAGATCACCTGACGGAACGGCAGCTCGCGGACGTCTCCCGGCGACGGCCTGAGCCGGGGGACGTTCGGCCCGCCGCCCGCTGGGACACCTTGCCCACTGAACGCGTTGTGCGAGGGATGGAGGACACTCGGTTACGACAACACGACCGTCTCCTCAAGGAGTTCCGCGTGAACCACTCCACCGACCCGCTGGTCCTCGATCCGGCCGGCTCCGACCGGCACGCCGAGCACCGGCTGCTGCGCGCCCAGGGACCCGCGGCCCGCGTCGACGTCCTCGGCGTGACGGCCTGGGCCGTCACCGATCCGGCGCTCCTCAAGGAGCTACTCACGAGCCCGGACGTGTCCAAGGACGCCCGCGCGCACTGGCCGGAGTTCGAGCAGGCCGTAGAGACGTGGCCGCTCGCCGTCTGGGTCGCCGTGCGCAACATGTTCACCGCGTACGGAGCCGACCACAGGCGGCTCCGGCGGATGGTGGCCCCTGCGTTCAGCGCCCGCCGTGTCGCCTTGCTCCGCGACGCCGTCGAGGACATCGTCACCGGCCTCCTGGACGAACTCGCCGCCCTCCCGCCCGGTGAGGTGGCGGACCTGCGCGAGGGGCTCGCCTACCCGCTGCCCATTGCGGTCATAGGCCGCCTCATGGGCCTCCCCGACGAGAAGCGCGGTGAGTTCCGTTCCGTGGTGGACGGGGTCTTCGACACGACCCTCACCCCCGAGCAGGCTGCCGCGAACGCGGTCCGGGCCTACGAAATCCTCGGCCAGCTCGTCGCCGCCAAGCGGGCCGTGCCCGGCGACGACATGACCTCGCTCCTCATCGCCGCCCGCGACGAGGAGGGCGACGGCTCCGCGCTCTCCGACGCCGAACTGGCCGACACCCTGTTCCTGATGATCAGTGCCGGGTACGAGACGACCGTGAACGTCATCGACCAGGCGGTCACCGCCCTGCTCACCCACCCCGACCAGCTGGACCACGTCCGCTCCGGCCGCAGCGGCTGGGGCGACGTCGTCGAGGAGACCCTGCGCCACGAGGCGGCCGTCAAGCACCTGCCGATGCGCTTCGCCGTGGCGGACATCGCCCTGCCCGACGGACGGACCATCGCCAAGGGGGAGGCGATCCTCGCCTCGTACGCCGCCGCCAACCGGCATCCCGACTGGCACGGCCCGGATGCCGATGCCTTCGACGTCACGAGGGTCACGAAGGACCACCTCGCCTTCGGGCACGGCGTCCACTTCTGCCTCGGCGCCCCGCTGGCCCGGCTCGAGGTCGTGGCCGCGCTCGAGGCGCTCTTCGACCGGTTCCCGGCCCTCGAACTGGCGGTTCCCGCGGACGAGCTCGTGCCCGTCGCCTCTCTGATCAGCAACGGCCACCGGACCTTGCCCGTCCGTCTCGGTCCCTCGGCATGACCCGCTGACCGCTGACCGCATCCCGGCGGAGCCACCGCCCGCGTGGGCGGAGCCGGCCGGCGGGAGAGCGGAACGACCCCCGAAGTTCACTTCCCCGACGCCTTGCGCGGGCCGATCACCGACCACCTCCACCCTAGGCTGCCGCCATGGCGGAGGTGGGGGTCGCGGTCCGGGATTGCCGGCTGCTCGGAACGCTCGGGTCGGTGCTGCTGGGGGCCGGGAGCTGGTCGGCCGGCGCACTGCCTTTCGGGGTCCCCGACGGGGTGTGGGCGCAGCGGAGCCCGGCGCAGACAGTGCTGGGAGCTGCGGCCTCGTACGCCGGGCTGGTGCTGCTCGTGATCGCCTGGTGGCGGCTGGGCGGGCTGCTGCGCAGCGGGGAGCCCGTCGGCCGCAGACAGCTGCGCTCCGTGCTGTGGTCCTGGGTCCTGCCCCTCGTACCGGGGCCGTTGCTGTTCAGCAACGACGCGTACAGCTATGTCGCGCAGGGCGCACTGGCGGGCCGGGGCTGGGACGTGTACCGGCTTGGACCATCGGCGCTCGGCGGCCCGCTCGCGGGCAACGTGCCGCAGATGTGGCAGGACGCACCGGCACCGTACGGGCCGGTGGCCGTCGCGGCGACGCGTGCGGTGGTGGCCGTCACGGGCGAACACCACACGGTGGCGGCGGTGCTGGGGATGCGGGCTGTGGCCCTGGTGGGGCTGGGGCTGATCGTCTGGGGCATGGGCCGTCTCGCGTCCGGGTGGGGCGGCGGGGAGGCCGGGGCTCTGTGGGCGGCCGTGCTCAACCCGCTGGCCCTGGTGCATCTGGTGGGCGGGGCGCACAACGAGGCGCTGATGATCGGCCTGATGCTGGCGGGGCTGGTGGCCTTCCGCCGGGGCCGCTGGGTGCTGGGCACCGTCGTCCTCACGTCGGCCGTGCTGGTCAAGGTTCCCGCCGCGGTGGCTCTGCTGTGCGCCGCCGCGTGGTCCGTCGGCGGGCGGCCCCACCGGCGTTCGGGCTGGTCGCGGGCGGCGGGGATCTCGCTGGTCGCCCTCGCGGCGCTGGTGCTGGGCGTGGGTGTGTGCGGCCAGGGCTGGGGGTGGTTGTCGACGCTGCGGGGCCCGACGCAGGTGTACACGGTGCTTTCGCCCAGCACGGACCTGGGCCGGGTGCTCGGACTGTTCGCCGAGGGGTTCGGCACGGGCACGGCGGCCGGTGCGATCGCCACCGCGCGTTCGGTGGGGATGCTGCTGGGTGTGTGCGCGGTGGCCTACTGCGCGTGGGGTGCCCCGCGTACGGGCCCCGAGTACGCCACCGGCATGGCGATGCTGGGACTGGTGGTAACCGCTCCGGTCGTACAGCCCTGGTACGTGCTGTGGGGGACGGTGCCCCTGGCGGCGGTCGCCTGGCGGCTGCTGGACGACACCCGGGCACGGCTGGCGGTGCTGGGGCTGATCGTGATCGTGCTGCCCAGCGGGACGGGGCCCACGTGGCCCTACGCGCTCGCTGCCGTCACGGGGGCATCGGCGGCCGTGGCGGCACTCGCGGCATGGGGTCCGCTGCGGCTGGGGGCGGTACCCCGCCTTCTCCTGCAGGAGCGCGCGTGGGTCCGCTCGGCGGCCAGAACGCGCCGGTGAGCGCGGCGAGGAGCCGGGTTGTCCCGGCCCGTGGTGATCATTAAGGTGGGCGTTGTGACTGCCGGGTCGGCCTTGGGCCATGTACGAGTTGGGTTCCCGGCCCCGGCGTGAGCACGGGGCGGGCCAGGGGCCCGCCGCTTTCTCCGCGTTTTGCTCCCGGGCGCCCGCGTGTGGCGCCGTTCCAGCGGATCCCGAAACCGGAGACACACCACTCATGCAGAACACTCAGCAGTACCCGAACGC
Source organism: Streptomyces sp. R33 (assembly GCF_041200175.1). Taxonomy (NCBI): domain Bacteria; kingdom Bacillati; phylum Actinomycetota; class Actinomycetes; order Kitasatosporales; family Streptomycetaceae; genus Streptomyces; species Streptomyces sp. R33. The sequence goes on from NZ_CP165727.1 coordinate 906,405, forward strand.
CGTCCAGTTGAACCACACCGTCGTCCACGCCAGGGACCGGCAGCTGTCGGCCGAGTTCCTCGCCGTGATCCTGGGGCTGGAGGTCGGCGCTCCGTTCGGGCCTTTCCTGCCCGTCGACCTCGGCAACGGCGTGACGCTCGACTACTACGCGATGACCGACGAGCCGATCCAGCCGCAGCACTACGCGTTCCTCGTGCCCGACGAGCGGTTCGACACCGTGATCGCCCGTCTGGAGGCGGTCGGGGTCACCTACTACGCCGACCCCCACCACGCCGAACCCGGGCACATCAACCGCCTGTTCGGCGGCCGCGGCGCGTACTTCGCCGACCCGGACGGCCACAACATGGAGATCATGACCCGCCCCTACGCCCGCCCGTAGCCGGCACGCGGGTGCCTCAAGGGTGGCTGCCGGTGAGCCTGCCCTCGGGAGTCAGGGTGAAGGTGATGCCGCCGTTCATGACGGAGGTGTCGCGGTCCGCATCGCCGTACGCCCGGAGGCTGATCTGTTCGGCCTTGCCCCAGTGGATCTCGGCTTCGGCAGCGTGGGTCCAGCGGCTGACCCGGATGTGCGCCGACCAGTGGCCGATCTCCTCCTGACGCCAGGCTCCCCAGCTGCTCTCCGGCAGCAGGCCGGGCGCCGTGCCCCGGTAGATGCCGAAGGCCGTGAACACGAGCAGGGCGGCGGCCACGGCGAAGCCGGTCACGGCGGCCGCGCGCGGGCGGCGTTCATGGGGCACAGCATGCTCCTGACGGTGGGAGGGCGCCGCGCGGCAACCTCGGCCGGTCCTGTTCCTTACCGGCCGGGTAGACGGGTGTCGGCGCGGTTGCGTTCCACGCCGACGGTGACCGGACGCGCCCTGCCGCCTTCTCGCTTCGTCCAGCGCGAGGGGGCGGCTCGGCCGCCCGGCCGAGCCCGTGCGGCCCGCCCCGACGCCTAACCGTGTGACCCGACCCGGTGCGGCTGCGTGACCTGGGCCGCCCAGGCGTGCAGGTCGTCGGCCGAGGCGTCGAGGGGGTCGGTGGCGGAGCCGGCCCAGGCTATGTATCCGTCCGGGCGGACCAGGTACAGGCCGCGTCCGTACACCTCGTACGGACCTATCTGCGCGGTACGCAGGCCCGGGAGGGGCGGCAGCCGGTCCGGCAGCGGAGTGTCGACGGCGAGCAGGGTGAAGTGGGTGCCGCGGTAGAGGTCGAAGAGCCGCAGCCCGTCGCGCCGGCCGTCCGGCGCACGGTCGCCCGCGGTGAGGGCGTCCTCGGCCAGACCGGTACGCGTCTCGCGGGTGAGTGACGAGTCCCGCTGATCGAGGCCGAGTTGCCGGGTGGCCGCGCCGCGCCGCTCCTCGCCGCGGTGGATGCGGGTCGACAGCCCCAGCATGGCCGCGGCGTTGGGCAGGCGCTCCTCCTCGTACGTGTCCAGCAGCGCCTCGGGGGCTTCGTCATGCAGGACGGCGGCGAGCTTCCAGCCCAGGTTGTAGGCGTCCTGGACGCTGGTGTTGAGCCCTTGGCCGCCCGCCGGCGAGTGGATGTGGGCGGCATCGCCCGCAAGGAAGACCCTGCCGTCACGGAAACGGTCGGCGAGAGCGGCGTTCACCGTGAAGTCCGATGCCCAGCGGACCTCCGTGACCTCCTCGGCCCGTATGTGGGTGAATGCGGCGACCAGCGCGCGCACGTCCTGCGCCGGGATCTCGTTGCCGACCGGCGCCGGCTGCGCGACGAACTGGAACTCCTGCGCATGCGGCAGGGGACACAGGGCCGCGAATCCGGTGCCGTCCGCGGCGGGCGGGAAGATGTGCCAGTTGTCCCGGTCGAGCGTCGGGATGACCACATCGGCCACGAGCATCGGGGCGGGGTCGACGCGCTCGCCGGTCATCTTGATGCCGACGAGCCGGCGGACCGTGGACCGGCCGCCGTCGGCAGCGACGGCGTACCCCGCACGGACGGTCACCGGACTCCCGCCTCCCGTCGGTATGAGCGTGGCCGTGACGGCCTCGGCGTCCTGGTCGAGTCCGGTCAGCTCGACCCCGAACACGACGTCACCCCCCAGCTCGCGGAGCCGGTCGAGCAGGATCCGCTGGGTGCGCCACTGGGGCAGGATCCAGGGCCCTGTATAAGGCGCGTCCTCGGTGGACTCGACGTCGTCGAACATGCGGTACTCGCCGGCGCGGGTGCCGCCCTGCCACGTCATGCCGATCGGCGCTCGGCCGCCCCACCTCGTGATCTCCTCGAGGACGCCGAGATCGTGGAAAACCTCCAGGGTCCGCGGCTGAATGCCCTTGCCCCGGGAACCGGGAAACAGTTCCGGCGACCGCTCGACGACCAGCGCGCGCACGCCGCGCCGGGCGAGGTCACAGGCCAGAACCAGGCCGGTGGGGCCGGCGCCCACGATCAGGACGTCGCTCCGCCGGTCCGCCAGGGCAGCGATGACCTCGTGCCTCTGCTCCTTCTCGTTCTTCCGCTCGTTCTCGCACTCGTGCTCGTTCTCGTGCTGCGTCATCGGTCGCCCCGTTCGCGTAGCAGGACCCCTCCTTAACAGCGTTAAGGAGCCTGATATCGCAAGAGTGCCCTTAACGTTGTTAAGCTGTCAACCCTCGAACGAGTGCACCCGGGAGACAGGCAGACGATGAACGCCAAGCCGCAGCAGACGCCGCCCCGGGTCCCGCCGCTCAGCCGCCTGACCGTCGCCGAGACCGCGCTGCGGCTGCTCAATGAGAGCGGGCTCGACAAGCTCACGCTCCGCGCCATCGCGCAGGAACTGGACGTGAAGGCGCCGGCGCTCTACTGGCACTTCAAGAACAAGCAAGAGCTGATCGACGAGATGGCCACCGAGATGTTCCGGCGCATGGCCGCGAGCCCGGCGGAATGGGGGGCGGACGGCCCCTCGACGCCCTGGCGCGAGCGGATGCTGGTCGCCAATCGCGGTCTGCGCCGCACCCTGCTCGCCTATCGCGACGGAGCCCGCGTGTTCACCGGGTCACGCTTCACCGGAACCGAGCACGCACAACAGTCCGAGGCCTATCTGCGGGACCTGCTGGCGCAGGGGTTCGAACTGCCGCAGGCCGTACGGGCCATGACGACCGCCTTCTCGTACACACTGGGGTTCGTCATCGAGGAACAGGGCGTCCACCCCGTCCCGGGCGAGCGCCGGGAGGGCTACGACGTGGCGGAGCGCAGCGAGCGCATGGCCGACTACCCGCTCACGGCGGCCGCCGGTGCACATCTCTTCCAGGAGTACGACGAGCACTTCGAAGAGGGGCTGCAGATCGTCATCGACGGCATCGCCGCGCGGTACGGCATCCGCTGACCGCGGCGTCCGGGGACGCCGCGGCCTTCCGCGCGCGGGGTGACCCGACGGCCGCGGCCGTCCGGCTACGGGACGTTGGTCACGGTCTCGCAGCGGACGGCGACGTCGCTTCCGTCGTTGCCGTCGCAGGTGTCCTTCACGTCGTCGCCCCCGTCCATGACGTCATTGCCGCTCGCCGCCTCGTCCGCCGGGGAGAGCACTGCCGGCGCGCTCTGGGCAGGCTTCGCCGACGAGCTCGGGCGGTTCTGGCGGCCCGGGCGGGCGGGCTTCGCGGCCACGCCGTCCTCGCCCTTCCCGTGCGCGGCGTGACCCGAGTTGCTGTCGCCGATGATGGCGTCGACGCCGGGCCCGCCCATGAGTACGTCGGCGCCGTGGCCGGCCGCGCTGGCCTCGGCCGAGGAGTCGCCGGTGATGCTGTCGTCACCGGGCCCACCGTCGATGACGTCCCTGCCGCCACCCGTTGCGTTGATGCCGCCACGGCTGTCGCCGATGATGGCGTCGTTCCCCTCCTCGCCGAACAGGACGTCGTCGCCCCCGCCGGACGCGCTGGAGCCGAAGGCCATGCTGTCCCCGCCCATGCGGTCGTCACCCGGCCCGCCGAAGAGGACGTCATTGCCCCCGCCGTCGACGGCGGCTCCGGTGGCGATCAGGTCGCCGCGGAGGAGGTCCGCGCCTTCGCCGCCGTCCAGCCGGTCGTTGCCCAGGCCTCCGGCGATCGTGTCGTTGCCGCCCAGTCCGCAGATCAGGTCGTCCCCGCCGAGCCCGTCGATGGTGTCCACACCCGCCGACCCGATGATGACGTCGTCGCCCGCCGTCCCGGCGATCGTGCCCGCCCCCGTCAGGGTCGCCGCGCGGCCGAAGCAGGTGGCCTCGGGCGCGTCGGCGGCCGCTGCCGGGACCCCGAAGGAGAGCAGCGCGGCTGCGGTCAGCAGGGTCAGTGACTTACGACAAGGCATACAGACCTCCGGTGGGAGTGGTCACAGCTGCCCGGCCATCCGAGGAACCAGGCTCGAATCCGTGGGGAACATATGGGGTGAATCACCTGAAAGCAATGAAATGCCTAGCCTTTTGTATGCCTTACGCTCGGTTGGCCCCGCCCTGAAGCGGGCCGCACACCCGGACGGAGTCCGCTCCGCCTCGAGGGGGCGGGTTCCCGGACGGTCGCCTACCGTCGAGGTATGAGCGGGATCATCGTGGTGCACGAGCTCGACACTCCGGCGCCGACCCGCGCCGGCAAGGGGCCGGCCCAGGGCACCGAGGCACCCGTCCGCCAGGTGCATGCCGCGCCTGCCGCGCCCGGGACGACCACCGAGCCGGGCCCGCGCACGGTCTGCGGCAAGGACACCTTCGCGATGGCACCGGCCCACTGGACCCCGTCCGAGCAGCCGGGCTCCCCGTGGTACCCGCCGCAGGAGGCGAGCCTGGTGTGCCCTTCCTGCGATGCGGTGATGGACGACAGCTGATCCGGCACCGTTCGCAGCGGCTGCGTCCGGACGGGGTCCAGGACGCGCCGGTGGCGGCACACCGCATGCGCACGCGGTGTGCTCACGTGAAGCTTGAGACCTGGTGACACGCACCACCCCGCACGTACCAGGTCGTGGCGACCGCGCCCAAGGAAAGGTCTGTCCTCATGCCGCTCACCCATCGCAAGGATCTCGGACTGCTCGCCCTGCGCCTGGGGGCAGGTGGTGTGCTGATCGCCCACGGGGCACAGAAGCTCTTCGGCTGGTTCGGCGGAGCCGGTATCGAAGGCACGGCCCGGGGCATGGAGCACATGGGATTCACCCCGGGACGGGAGAGCGCGATCGCAGCCGGACTCGGCGAGGCCGGCGGTGGCGCGCTGCTCGCCCTGGGCCTTGCGACCCCGGCGGCCGGCGCCGCCGCGGCGGGCGCCATGGCCGGAGCCGCCGCGGTGCACGCGCCGGCCGGGTTCTTCGCCCAGGGCGGCGGCTTGGAGTACCCGGCCTTCCTCGGCTTCGTAGCGGCCTGCCTCGGCCTTTCCGGGCCCGGTCGCTTCTCGCTCGACCACGCCACCCGGCACCGGCTGGACCGGCCGGCCACGGTGGTGCTGGCCTTCACGCTCAGCGCGGCCGCGGCCACCGTCGTCCTCAACCGGCGGGCCGCGACGCTCGCCGCCGCCGAGGCGTCCGGCCCGGGCCAGGACGCCGACGGGCAGACGGCGTAGCCGCCATCGCCCGCTCACAGGGGCTACCAGCCGAAGCGGCGGTCGACCTCCCGGGCGAACTCCTCGAACGTCAGCACGTTGTCGCCGTTCTTGTCGGCGGCGTCGAAGAGCGCGGACGAGGCATCGACATCGCCCAGGCCCCAGAACGGCAGGTCGCCGTTGGCGGCCAGGGTCGGGCCCTTCGTCCGCAGGGCGGTGATCACTTCCAGGCGGGTCAGGGTGCCGTCATGGTTGAGATCGAGCGCCTCGAACAGCTTGCGGGCCTTCGCACTCATCACGTACGTCCTTCCGGGAGGAGTCGGCAGGGGCTGCCTGCCGCCAGCCTACGGCGCCGCCCACGCCGGACGGCGGGCGCGGGTCTCCCGGAGCATGAGGGGCGGGCGAAGCCCGGTCCGGACATGGCCCGCTGCCGCCCGGCCGGGCAGCGGCACCCTCCCATGAGGAATCCGAACCCATCGGCGCACGAGGCCGTGCCCCAGGCAACGACGCCCACACCAGCGCAAGCCGACCCAGCAGCCGGAGGAAACACCCGGATGAGCGAGACATCACCCGAGCACTCCGCCACGGAGCAAGCCGTGACCGTACTGATGGCGGTCGTGCCGTGCGGCTGCGACACCGCGCGCCAGATCCTGGCGGACACGGCGCGGGCCGCCGGAGCCGCCCTGCTCGAGACGGCCGAGGCCGTGCTCGCCCTGGGAGGCTGCCGCGCGCTGCCGGCCGCCCTGGGCACGGCCTTGCAGGCCGCGATGGACGGGGCCAGGTCCGCCGCCGCCGTACCGCCCGCGACCGAGACGTCCACGCGGCTGCTCCCCGATCCGCAGGCCATCGGCAGGTTGCTGAAGCGGCACCGCGGCCTGCGCCGCCGCGCTCTGGCCGCGCCGCACGACCCCGCCGTGCGCAAGGAGCTCGACGACACCACGTACACCCTGTGCATCCTGATGGGCCAACGGAACGCCAGCACGGCACTGCGCTCGGCCGAACTGCTCGTCGGCGCCGAATGGCCCGGCACCACGCTGAGGAGGAGGGTCCGGGACGCGAGAACAGAGCGCCACGGGTGGTGAGTCTCCGCCGCGACGGCGCAGCCGGCCCGGCCCCGGGCCCACGGCCAAGCCCTCCTTCGAACCCCTGCCGTCCGGCGAGGACCTCCGGCCCCGTACGCGGCCGGTCGGGGGCCGCCGAACTGCTGAAACGGATCCGGCGGAGGCGTCGCTGTCCCAGCGAGGGGGCACGGAGCACGGGTGAGACCTCTCGAGCTGCACCCCGCGGCCGCCCGCCGCACCACCACCTCCCGCCGGGCGCTGCTCGCCGGTTCGGTCGGCAATCTCGTCGAGTGGTACGAGTTCGGCGTCTACGGCTGCCTGGCCACCGTCATCGCCGCGAACTTCTTCCGGCATGAGGGGAGCAGCGGCGCCGAGGCGCTGGTCGCCACGTACGCCTCGTTCGCACTCGCCTTCTTCTTCCGGCCCGTCGGCGCCGTCCTGTTCGGGCGACTCGGTGACGGCCTCGGGCGGCGGCCCACCCTCATCGTGGTCGTCGGCCTCATGACCCTCGCCACCGCGATGATCGGCCTCCTTCCGACCCGCGCCGCCATCGGGGGCGCCGCCCCGTGGCTCCTCACGCTCCTGCGAGTACTGCAAGGGCTTTCCGCGGGCGGCGAGTTCGGCGGGGCCGTCTCCCTCATGACCGAGTACGCGCCCGCCGGCCGCCGCGGCCTCTACGGGGCATGGCAGTCGTTCACCGTCGCGCTCGGCCTGCTCACCGGGGCCGGTACGGCCGCCGCCCTGGCGACGGCACTGCCCGCCGAGGCCCTGTACGCGTGGGGCTGGCGGATCCCGTTCCTGCTGGCCCTGCCGCTGGGCGCGGTGGCGCTGTGGCTGCGTACGGCGCTGGAGGAGCCTCCCGGGGCTCCCCCGGGAGACGGCCGGGACACTCCGGTCGGCGCCCGGGAGCTCGCGCGGGCCGTCGTACTGGGCATCGGGCGGATCATGGGCTGGTCGGCGGCCGGCTACACCTTCCTCGTCGTCCTGCCGTCCTACCTCCAGGCGACGCTCGGTGCCTCCCTCCGCGAGGCCCTGCTCGCCACCGCCCTCGCCAATGCCGGGTTCGCGGCGTCGATCCTGCCCGCCGGGGCGCTCAGCGACCGGATCGGCCGGCGCCCGGTGATGCTGTGCGGGGCCGTCGGAGTCGTGGTGCTCGCCCTCCCCCTCGTCCACCTGCTCCAGTCCCCCGGCTCATCGCCGTGGGCGAGAGCCGGGGCCGTGTTGCTCGCGGGTGCGCTGGTCGGCCTGCTGGCCGGGCCCGGACCGGCGATGCTCGCCGAGATGTTCCCGCGCCGGGTCCGCTGTACGGGGCTCGGCCTGGCCTACTCCCTCGCCAACGCGGTGTTCTCCGGCTGCGCCGGACTCGTCATCACCGCCCTGATCGCACGGACGGGAGACCCCGCCGTGCCCGCGTACTACGCCGCCGGCGCCTGCGCCCTCAGCTGTCCCGCGCTGCTGGCCCTGCGCGGGCGCGCCCACCGGGAGCCGCTGCAATGAGGGTGATCGGGCTGATGTCGGGGACCTCGTACGACGCCGTCGACGCCGCTGCCGCCGACCTCGAACCGTCCCCTGAGGAGGGCACGTTGCGCCTCGTGCCGCTCGGCATGGTCAGCGAGCCGTACGCGGACGACGTACGGGAGGCCCTCGCCGCCGCCCTGCCGCCCGCGGCGACCACCCTGGCCGAGGTCTGCCGCCTCGACACCCGGATCGGCCAGGCATTCGCGGCCGTCGCCGCCCGCGCCGACCGGGAACTGTGCGCAGGGCTGGCCGAGTTGGTTGCCTCGCACGGGCAGACGGTGTACCACTGGGCCGAGGACGGCCGGGTGCACGGCACGCTGCAGCTCGGCGAACCGGCCTGGATCGCGGAGCGCAGCGGCTGCCCCGTCGTCTCCGGCTTCCGGACGCGGGACGTGGCGGCGGGCGGGCAAGGGGCTCCGCTGGTCAGCCTGATCGACCTGATGCTCCTGCGCGGGCGCCCCGGCGTGCCCGCGGCGTTGAACATCGGGGGGATCGCCAACGTCACCGTGCTGCCCGCGGGCGCCGATCCCGTGGCGTTCGACACCGGCCCGGGCAACGCACTGATCGACGCCGCGGTCCGTGAACTGACCGCCGGGCGGCTCGCGTACGACGAGGGCGGCGTGCTCGCCGCCTCCGGGCGCGTCCACGAGGGGCTGCTCGACCGGCTGCTCTCCGGGGAGCCCTACTACCGGATGCCGGCTCCCCGGACGACGGGCAAGGAGCTGTTCCACGCGGGCTACCTCCGGGCGCGGCTCGCGGGGTGCGGCGAGCTCCCGCCGCAGGACCTCGTCGCCACGCTGACGCGCCTGACCGCCCGTACGGTGGCCGATGCGCTGCGCCCTCTCGCCGCCACCGAGGTCTTCGTGTCGGGCGGAGGGGTACGCAACCCGACGCTGATGGCGATGCTCCGCGACGAGCTGGCGGGCGGCACCGCGGTACGCGCGTCGCAGGAGCTGGGGCTGCCCGCGGAGGCGAAGGAGGCGTATGCGTTCGCGGTGCTCGGGTACCTCAGCCTGCACGGCCTCCCGGGCAACGCCCCGGGGTGCACCGGAGCCGCGGGTCCGCGCGTGCTCGGGTCGCTCACTCCGGGCAGCCGCCCGCTGCGCCTGCCTGCGCATCCGGGCCGCGCTCCGCACGCCCTGACCGTACAGGGCCCGGCGACCGCAGGGGCTGCGGTGTGATCGGCTCGGCGCCCGGAACCTCCCGCTCCGCGCCTCGCGAGCGGTGCTGCCCGCGCAGCGGACACCAGTGCACGGTGCGGCTGCTGCTGCCTGCGGCCTGGTCGAAGACCGCCACCCGGACGTGGCCCGTCCCGTGGCTGCTGCACGGCGGGCCGGGCGACCGCACCGACTGGACCGCCCACACCCACATCGAGGAGCTCGCCGCCCCTCGGGACGTCCTGGCCGTGCTGCCGCAGACGAGCCCGTGCAGCGGGTACAGCGACTGGTACAACTCCGGCGGCGGAGGCCCCCCGGCCTGGGAGAACCTGACGGACGAACTGCGACCGCTGCTGGAGAGCGGGCCGGCGACCTGGTGAAGGGCGCCGGTGCCGGATGCCACACCGACTGGCGGCGCATCTGGGGCAGAGCCAGGCTTCCCGTTCGACACCGCGGACCCGGCGGATCTGCGCCAGCGCAGCGTGTGGGAACGGAACGACCCGCTGCACCAGGCCGCCGGCGGCCCTCGGCGCCTGACGGCGGCCCCGCGCAGGGCCCCCTAGGAGGCGGGAGCCTCCAGCAGCTCCGGGCCGTTGTTGCGGACGCTGTTGACCGCCGTGGAGACCGCCCGGACGTCGAGGCGACCGTCGGCGGGGGTGTGGAGGAGTGCCCGGAGGCCGTGGACGTCCTGGTAGGCGGGATCCAGCCAGGTGTCGTGGTCCTCCGGGGACACGGCGAGGGGCATGCGCGGATGGATCCGGCCGGCCGCATCGGCGGCCTCGGTGGTGATGATCGTGGCGGTGACGAGCCAGGCGGCCGGGTCGTCCTCGTCGGTCACGGCCGGGTCGCGCCAGAACTCGTACAACCCGGCCATGGCCATGACCTCGGCGTCCTCCGGGGCGATGAAGTACGGCTGCTTGTACGCCTTCGCCGTGGCCGTGGCGGCCACGGACTGCCACTCGTAGAAGCCGTCCGCCGGCAGCAGGCACCGGCGCCGGGTGAAGGCACGGCGGTAGGCCGGCTTCTCGTGCACCGTCTCGACCCGCGCGTTGATCATCCGGGCGCCGCCGTTCGGGTCCTTCGCCCAGGAAGGGACCAGGCCCCACCGCAGGGTGCGCAGCCGGCGCTGCACCTCCCCGGTCCCGCGGTCGGGTCGCTCGATGACCGCCCAGACCTCGTCGGTGGGGGCAACGTTCCAGCTCGGCGCCAGCGTCTCCCGGGGATCCCAGCGGGCCTCGAACAGGCCGGCCAGGTCTTCGGGGGCCCGGCTGGAGGCATATCGACCGCACATGGCATCCACTCTCCCACCGCGACGGCTCCCCCGGCCGCCGGACCGGCGCCGCGGGCGCGGGATTCAAGGAGGGGTACGTGCCCGCAGCCACCGGGGCGGCCGCCCGGGCCGCTCACCGCGGACGGCCGCCGTCTCCAGCGTAGGCCGCCATGCCGCTGCCCCGCTCAGCGACGGAAGTGCGGCCTGGTCCGATCGGCCGGCGTCGGCGCAGGTCGGAGCGGGTCCGATCGGGCCGGTGCCCGTCGGCCGTACGGCGGGGCGCCGCTCGTACGGGGCCTGCGGAAGCCCGGCGGTTACGAAACGAACTCCTCGTCCCCGTACCGCACCCTCGCGGTGTCCCAGTCGACCCCGAGCTCGGCCGTGAGCCGCCGGGCCAGCGGGAGGTCGGCGATCGGGGCGATCAGGACGAGCCGGCCGCCCGCGGTGACCGAGCCGCCGCCGAGGCGCTCGCGGGCCTCCGGGTTCGCGAGGAGCGCTTCACGGAGCCGGGGCGCGGAGACGCCGGGGGCCTGGATCTCCACCGCATCGGCCTGCGGTGACGTCCGCGGCAGGCAGCGGAAGGTGAGCACCGACTCCTGGCGGTACTGCTTGCGGATGACGTCGGCGATGTGGTGGAGCCCGTCGGCGCCCACCCTGTCGACGTCGAACTCCCGCGAGCGCTCGTACGTGGTCTGCTTCAGGTCGCCGGACCAGAAGACGCCGTCCAGCAGGGTCGACGTCCCCGGCCTGGCACCGTTGGTGCGGATGATCTGGCGCACCTCGTGGTCGAACCGCGTCAGCCGGGTCCGCAGCCGTGCGTCGTCGGGGTCCGTGATGACCGCGGTGTTGTTGGTGGCGAAGATCTCCCCGGCCGGGCAGTCATGGGTTTCGGGACTCGCCTGCGCGGTTCCCGTACCGGCTGCCCCGAACGCCAGGACGCAGACCGCGACCAGGACACCCAACCGTTGTTTCATGCCTCAACTCCCTGACCACGGGCTCATGGTGCTGCGCCCGGGGGCGCATCGGGATCACCGTAGGGCCTGCGGTACCGCGCCACGGGCGGCAACGCGCTGCCTGGTCGATAACAAGTGGCAGGAATGTCCGGTCAGTTACGGGTGGAGTTCCGGTCCGCGGCACGGTCGTGGATCGGCGGCGGGCTACGGGGTCATGGCCTGGCCGCCGATGTCCGCGGCGCCGCCGAGCTGTCCCTGCCACCACGACTCCGCCTCGCGGTGGTTCATCGCGGCCCAGGCGGGGGTCTGTTCCACCTGGCCCCGGCCGAGGCGGCGGGCCAGGGCGACCATCTCCCGCCCGGCCGCGCCCCGCGCGGCCTGGTACGCGTGCAGCAGCTCGTCCCAGGTGCCCGCCCGGCGCCAGGCGTCCTCGAAGGCGGTGGCGTCCTGGAGGGCCTTGGCCGCCCCGCTGGTGTTGTGCGGGCGCACGACGGTGGCCGCGTCGCCGGCGAGCAGCAGGCGTCCGGCTGTCGTCCGCGCCGTCTCCAGGTCGTAGATGGGCTGGACGAAGGTGTCCGCCGGCTCCGTCAGCCCGAGCACCCGCGCCCAGTACGGCGGGAACTCCCGGTCCAGTAACGCGCCGAGGTGCGCGGCGAGTTCCTCGGTGACCCGCCCCGGCGGGAAGCTGGTCGGGTCGTCGAACGGCAGCCGCCCGGTCTGCGGGGGCATGGCGTACAGGACCCAGTTCACCCGGGGGCCGTCCGGCCCGGGGATGCGGTAGATGACGCAGCTTCCGCCGCCGAAGCAGACGGTGGTCACCGACTCGGCGGGCCAGCCGCCGTCGCCGAGCGCCTCCAGCCGCCGGGCGTCGAAGTTCCCCCGCCAGCAGACGTACCCGGCGTAGGCCGGCCGGGATTCGGGGCAGACCGCCTCGCGCACCACCGAGCGGTACCCGTCGGCGCCGACGACCAGGTCGAACGCCTCCGCGGTGCCCTGGGCCAGCCGTACCTCGGCCCGTTCGCCGTCGCCGGCCACACCGGTCACCGCCGCGCCCTGCCGGTAGACCACCGAGGCCGGTGTCGCCTCGCGCAGCCCTCTCCACAGCAGACCCCAGTGGTACGAGTGGAACGGGAACGGCTGCTCCCAGAACACCCTGCCGGCCGGCCCGGCCGCCGTGTCGTCCCGGACCACCCACCTGCGCCGGGTCAGCCGGTGCGCGGCGATGCCGGCGGGCAGCGCGCCGGTGGCGGCAAGTTCGGCGGCGCGCCCGTCGTGGATGCAGAGCCCCAGTCCGCGGTCCGCCAGCCGTCCGTGGGTGCGCTCCAGCACCACCACCTCGTCCGCGCCCGCCCGGGCCGCTGCCGACGCCAGGGCGCAGCCCGCAATGCTGCCGCCCACCACCGCGACCGTACCGCCTCGCATACGTGCTCCCTCCGCGCGCTCTTCCGGGGCCCGCCACCCTACTGGGGCGGGGCGCCGCGCGCGGGTCAGTCGGCGAGGGCCGCCGATACGACGGAGCGGGCCTCCTCCTGTACGCGGGTCAGGTGGTCGGGGCCCAGGAAGGATTCGGCGTAGATCTTGTAGACGTCCTCCGTGCCCGACGGGCGCGCCGCGAACCAGGCGTTCTCCGTGGTGACCTTGATGCCTCCGATGGCGGCGCCGTTGCCGGGAGCCTCCGTCAGCACCGCCGTGACCGGTTCCCCCGCCAGGGTGTCGGCGGTGACCTGCCGGGGGGACAGCCGGCCCAGGACCGCCTTCTCCTCGCGGGTGGCCGGCGCGTCGATGCGGGCGTACGCGGGCTCGCCAAAGCGGGCCGTCAGGCCGGCGTACCGCTCGCTGGGGGTCTGCCCCGTGACCGCCAGCATCTCCGAGGCCAGCAGGGCCAGGATGATGCCGTCCTTGTCGGTGGTCCACACGGAGCCGTCGCGGCGCAGGAAGGAGGCTCCGGCCGATTCTTCGCCGCCGAAGCCGATGGTGCCCGCGGAGAGTCCGTCCACGAACCACTTGAACCCGACGGGCACCTCCACCAGTTCGCGGCCCAGGTCGGCGGCCACCCGGTCGATCATGCTCGAGGACACCAGCGTCTTGCCGATGCCCGCGGCCGCCGGCCACTGCTCGCGGTGGGCGTACAGGTACCCGATCGCCGTGGCGAGGTAGTGGTTGGGGTTCATCAGACCGCCGTCCGGGGTCACGATGCCGTGCCGGTCGGCGTCCGCGTCGTTGCCGGTGGCGATCTGGAACCGGTCCCGGCCCTCGATCAGCGAGGCCATCGCGTACGGGGAGGAGCAGTCCATCCGGATCTTGCCGTCCCAGTCCAGCGTCATGAACCGCCAGGTGGGGTCGGTGTGCGGGTTGACCACGGTCAGGTCGAGGCGGTGCTCCTCGGCGATCCGTCCCCAGTACGCGACGGAGGCCCCGCCGAGCGGGTCGGCCCCGATGCGCACCCCCGCGGCGCGTACGGCGTCCAGGTCGAGCACGGAGGGCAGATCGCGCACGTACGTGCCGAGGTAGTCGTACGTACCGGTGGTCGGGGCGGCGGTCGCCCGCGCGAACGGGATCAGCCGGACCTCCTTCAGGCCGCCGGTGATGATCTCGTTGGCGCGCTCCTGGATCCAGCCGGTCGCCTCGGAGCCGGCGGGTCCGCCGTGCGGCGGGTTGTACTTGAAGCCGCCGTCCGCCGGCGGGTTGTGCGAGGGGGTGACCACCACTCCGTCGGCCAGGGCCGAGGTGCGCTCACGGTTGTGGGTGAGGATGGCGTGCGAGACCGCGGGCGTCGGGGTGTAGCCCTCCGCGGCGTCGACGAGCACGGTCACGTCGTTGGCGGCGAAGACCTCGAGGGCGGTCACCCGGGCGGGTTCGGACAGGGCGTGGGTGTCCGCGCCGAGGAAGAGGGGGCCGTCGATGCCCTGCTGGGCCCGGTACTCGCAGATCGCCTGGCTGGTCGCGGCGATGTGGTCCTCGTTGAAGGCCGTGGCGAGCGAGGAGCCGCGGTGTCCCGAGGTGCCGAAGCTGACGCGCTGGCCGGGATCCGCCGGATCGGGGTGCAGGGCGTAGTAGGCGGTCACGAGCCGGGCCACGTCGACCAGGTCCTCCGGGCGCGCCTGCTGCCCCGCTCTTTCGTTGAGCATCCGCCCATTCCTCCGTACTGGATCCGTACTGAATCAAAGAGAACAACCGTGGTCATTGTGTCGCCCCCTGAACGTGCCCGCACCGCCGCCTCGCCACTCGGCCCGTGCCTGTGCGCCCGGTCACGCAGTGCTCCTGCGTCCCGGGGTGACCGCGGGGACGGCAGGTCGTTGAGCCCGGCGGCCCACATCCCGGCCCCCGGAACCCCGACTGCGGAGACGTGGCAGCTGATGAACGCCCCCTTCGACACCGACCCGCGGGCCCTGTCCCGCCGCCGGCTGCTCGCGGCCGCGGGCGCCGTCGGCGCGGCGGAGCTCCTCGGAGCGGGACCCTCGGCAGCGGCCCGTACCGGCATTCCGTCGGCCGCGCCGGCCCCGCTCTCCTTCACGGCGGCCACGAACGGCGCGGCGAGCCTGTCTCCGGGCGGGGACCGGCTGATCGCCGAGATCCACAACGTGCTGTGGTCGGTGCCGGGTTCCGGGGGCGACGCCGTGCCGCTCACCGCGGCGGCCCTGGAGGCCAGCCGGCCCGTCCACTCCCCCGACGGCTCATGGTTGGCGTTCTGCGCCTACGGCAGCGGCACGTACCACGTCTGGACCATGCGGCCCGACGGAACCGGGCTGCAGCAGCGCACCGAGGGCCCGTTCGACCACCGCGGGCCGGCCTGGTCGCCCGACGGCACGCGCATCGCCTTCGCCTCCGAGCGCGCCGGGGATCCGGTCGGCGGGGCCCCGTACCGGATCCACGTGCTGGAACTGGGCAGCGGCGCCGTCACCCCGGTGACCGGACTGGCCGGGCAGGACGGTCCCCTGCAGAGCGGCCCCTGGGAGGACTTCGACCCCACGTGGTCCCCGGACGGCGAGCGGATCCTCTTCGTCCGGGCGACCGTGACGGCAGCCGCGATCGGACCCCGCACGGACGCGCGGACCATCGCCTCCGTACCCGCGGACGGATCGGGTCCCGTCACCGTCGCCTTCACCGAGCAGGAACCGGCCGCGCAGCTCCTGGCCCCTGCCGTCGCGCCGGACGGCCGCCGTACGGCCTGGCTGCGGACCACGCCCCCGCCGGACGCCTCCTGCGCCCTCGTCGTCGACGGCCGGCCGGTGGCCGTCGCCGGGGACGTGGCGGCCCAGCCGCCGCGCTGGACGGCGGCCGGGGAGCTGCTGGTCACGGTCGACGGCCGGTTCACGCTCGTCCGCCCGCAGCAGCCGGAAGCGCCCCGGACGATCCCCTTCCGCGCGCGGGTGGCGGCGGACCGTCCGCGCTACCGGACGAAGCAGTACGACCTGGGCGACGAAGGCCGCGTGCGGCCGGTCCGGGGCATCCACCTGCCGGCTCTGTCCCCTGACGGACGGTACGTCGCCTTCGCCGCCCTGAACGCGCTGTGGCTCGGCACCACCTCCGGCGGCCGCCCGCCCCGGCGGCTGCGCCAGGCGGCGCCCACCCGCTATCTGCTCGCCCCCTCGTGGGCGCCCGACGGGCGGTCCCTGCTGTACTGCGACGACCGCGACGGACTGATGGCGGTCCACCGGCGGGACCTCGCCACGGGCGCGGAGAGCACGGTCGCGGCCGGCGGCCGGGTCTTCCCCGCGCTGTCGTCCGACGGGCGCCGGCTCGCCTGCCTCGACCTGGTCGGGCGGCTCCTCGTACGGGACCTGGCGAGCGGCACGGAGCGCGTCCTCGCCGCGCCGCTCGGCGGGGGCGGGCTGCCGGGCCGGCCCAGCTGGTCGCCCGACGGATCCCGGATCGCCCTGTGCGACCGCAATCGGCTCAACATGCGGTTCAGGGAGGGCTACAACCTGGTCCGGGTGGTCGATGCGGCTTCGGGCTCCGACCGCCTCCATCCCGTAGGCCCACACGTCTCCGTCGCCGACCGCTACGACAGCGGGCCCGTATGGTCGCCGGACGGCCGCTTCATGGCGGTGATCGTGGAATCCGCGCTGTGCCTGCTGCCGGTCGCGCCCGACGGCTCCCCGCGGGGCACCCTGCGCACCCTGACGGCCGAACCCGCCGACCATCCCTCGTGGTCGGGTGACTCGAAGACCCTGTTGTACCTCTCGGGTACGCGGCTGCGCCTCATCGGCGTGGACGGCGGACCGCCGAGGACCGTCCGCCTGCCGCTCGACCGGCGCCGGCCCACGCCGCCCGACACCGTCGTGCATGCCGGGCGGCTGTGGGACGGCACGGGCGAGACGGTGCGGGAGGACGTGGACGTCGTCGTCCGCTCCGGACGCATCGCCGCCGTCGAACCCCACCGCGCGTCCCGGCCGTCGGCATCGGGCGGCCGGTACGTCGACGCCTCGGCCCGGACGGTCGTCCCGGGTCTGTGGGACACCCACACCCACCCGTGGCAGAGCACGTACGGGGGCCGCCAGAGCGTGGGCCAGCTGACGTACGGGATCACGACGGCCGTCTCACTGGGCGGGTTCGCGTACGAACAGGCCCGGATCCGCGAGGCGGTGGCGTCGGGGCAGCTCGCGGGGCCGCGGCTGCTGACCAGCGGCGAACTCCTCGACGGGGCCCGTGTCGCGTACAGCATGGGGCGCGCCCACCGCACGGCGCAGGGTCTGCGGCGGTCCCTGGAACGGGGTGCCGCGCTCGACTGGGACTTCGTCAAGACCTATGTGCGGGCCCCGTCCTGGGTGATGGCGGAGGCCGCCCGGTTCGCCCACGACCGGCTCGGGGTCCGGTGCGGAAGTCATCTGGCCTCCCTGGCCGTTCAGACGGGCCAGGATCTGACCACCCATCTGCAGGCCACCGAGCGCGCCGAGGCGGGGCACGTGCTCACCGCCTCGGGCCACTCCCACCAGGACGTGACCGAGATCTACGGCGGGGGTGGGGGACGGCTCGCGATGATCGCCACCCCCTTCGCGGCGACCGTGCTGATCGGGGCCGATCCGACGCTGGCGGACGACCGCCGGGTCACGGCCGTCATGGCGCCCTGGGACGCCGATCTGGTGCGCCGGTCCGCCGCAGCCGCCCCGACGGCCGCCCAGTTGGCGACGCTGCGCAGGGAGACCGACGTCTACCAGAGGCTGCTGGCGGCGGGGGGCCTGGTCGCCCTGGGTACGGACGCGCCACTGGTCCCGGTCGGGCTCTCCCTGCACCTGGGGCTGCGCGCCCTGCACCGCGGCGGGCTCTCCCCCGTCGAAGCCCTGCGTACGGTGACCGTCCTGCCGGCCCGGCTCTTCGGGCTCGGCGACGAACTCGGTACGGTCCGGCCCGGCGGGATCGCCGACCTGACGATCGTGGACGGGGACCCGTTCACCGACTTCGACACGCTCGTCCGGACGTCCGGCGTCCTCAGGGGCGGCGTACCGCACACGACCGACGACCTCGTGGCGGCCTGCACCCCGGCGGCCGGTACCCCGTCGGCCGGCGGCCCTGCCCAACGGCAGGCGGACCCGGTGGACTGGCGCGGCGAACGGCACCTGATGCTGCGCGACGGCTGCTGTCACGCCCCCGGGTAGCGTCCGCCGCCCGGGCGGCGGCGCGCGAGCGTACGACCTCCCACGGCGAGGGCGATCGCGGCGACGATCAGCGTCGCCGCGACGGCGAACGTGATCCGCATTCCGTGGGCCACGGCCCCGGGATGCGCGGTCGTGACGTCGGTCGTGGCCGAGGCGAGCGCGAACACGGCGCCCATCACGGACGCGCCGGTCACGAGCCCGAGGTTGCGGGACAGGTTGAGCACTCCCGAGATGACGCCGCGCTGGTCCGGGCCGACGTCTGCCATGACGGCGGTGTTGTTGGCCGTCTGGAACACCGCGTAGCCGGCGGTGGTGACCACGAGGGGGAGGATGTAGCCGGCCACGCCGAGCGTCACCGACGTGACGGACAGGGCGCCGCAGCCCACGGCCACGCCGGCGAGCCCCGCGACGGTCATGCGGTGTGCGCCGAAGCGGTCCGCTATTCGGCCGGCGGGCACACCGGTCAGCGCGGCGACGAGCGGGCCGACCGACAGGACGAGTCCCACCAGGGCCTCGCCGAGCCCCAGCGCACGCGAGAGGTAGAACGGACCGACCACCAGCGTCGTCATCATCACGGTGGAGACGAGCGCGCTCGTGCCGAGGCTCGCGCTCAGCAGCGGATCGCGGAAGACCGCCAAGCGGATCAACGGGGACGCCGCTCTCGCCTCGGCCCGTACGAACAGGCCCGCTCCGAGCACGGCAGTCAGCAGGAGGGCGATGCCCAGCGGACCGAAACTGCCGCGCCCCACGGTCATGGCCAGGGCATAGGCCCCGAGCGTCAGCGCGAGGAGCAGCGTTCCCACGTGGTCGAAACGGCCCCGCCCGCTCTTCGCGTCCCGCCGGTCCGCGGGCAGGTGGCGGCGGGCCAGGAACAGTGCGAGCACGCCGAGCGGCGCGTTGACGAGGAAGATCGCCCGCCAGCCGGGGCCGGCGAGCAGCAGACCGCCGAGCGAAGGGCCGAGCGCCGTGCCGATCGAGGACATGGTGCCGAGCAGCCCCATGGCGCTGCCCGTCCTCGCCTTCGGGACGGTCTCGCCGACGAACGCCATGGTCAGGGCCATCATGGTGGCCGCACCGAGGCCCTGCGCCGCCCGGGCCGCGATCAGCAGCCAGAGCGTGGGGGCCAGGCCGCACAGCACCGAGGCCACCGTGAACAGGGAGATCCCGGACAGGAGCAGCCTGCGGCGGCCGATCATGTCACCGAGCCGGCCGACGCTGACGATCAGGGTCGTGATGGCGAGGAGATAGGCCAGGACGATCCACTGGACCTGCTGGAACGAGGCACTGAACACCTGCGCCAGGGTCGGCAGGCCGACGTTGGCGGTGCTGGTGCCGAGCGAGGACAGCAGCATGGACAGGGAGAGGCCGGCGAGCGCCCACCGGACCGAGGCCGACGTCCCTTCGGCACTCCCGGACGGCGCCCCGACGCGCCCTGCGTCGAGGCGCTTCACCGTGCGCTCCGTTCCTGCCGCGCCTCGGGATCGAGCATGGGGACGCTGCCGGGGAGCTCGGCGCGCATCGTCTCGAACGCGCGCTCCTGGACGGCGTCGAGCCGCTCACTGTGTGGGTTCATGCCGTGGAGCCTGGCCCCGCCGCCCGGACACGACAACTCTTGTTGCTGTTTCCGGGACAGCGGGGTGGAATGCCTCCATGGACACACCCTCCGGCACGCCGTCGGACACGCCACCGGACACTCCGCCGCTGCCGTACCGAGCGGTCCTCGACGAGGTCGGCCCCCGGCTCAAGCGGCTGCGCGCCAAGCGCGGCCTCACCCTGGCCACGCTCTCCGAGGCCACCGGCATCTCCAAGAGCACCCTGTCCCGGCTGGAGTCCGGGCAGCGCCGCCCCAGCCTGGAACTGCTGCTGCCGCTGGCCGGTGCGTACCACGTGCCGCTGGACGACCTGGTCGGCGCCCCCGAAGTGGGCGATCCCCGGGTCCGGCTGACGCCCCGGAAGCTGCCGAGCGGCGGTTCGTTCGTCCCGCTGTCCCGGAGCCCGGGCCCCCTCCAGGCGTACAAGCTGGTCATCTCCGACCGGGGCGGCGAGCCGGACCTGCGTACGCACGAGGGCTACGAGTGGATGTACGTGCTCGAGGGCCGGCTGCGCCTGGTGCTCGCCGAGCACGACCTGGTCCTCGGCCCCGGCGAGGTCGCCGAGTTCGACACCCGGCTGCCCCACTGGTTCAGCAGCGCCGACGGACGGCCCGTCGAGATCCTCAGCCTGTTCGGGAGACAGGGCGAGCGCATGCACGTCCGCGCGAAGCCCCGCGGCTGACGGCGCGGGGCCGTCGCAAGACCGGCGGCCGGGGCCCTACTCGTTGACCAGGACCGGGAGGGAGAGGACGGCGCTCGACGGGGTACCGCTGAGCTGCTCCGCGGGCACGGTGAAGTCGATCCCGTCTCCGCCCGCGCGCGGGCCTTCGTGGTGGTCGCCGGCAGGCGCGTCCGCGCCTTCCTCCTGGTAGTGGAAGGTGCCCGTCCCCAGCAGCCGGCCGTCCGCGTCGTAGTACGCGGCGCGCAGCTCCAGGCTCAGTACGTCGCTGACGTCAGAGGTGATGGCCAGGTGCCCGGTGACGCCCGGCTTCCCGGCGGGAGCGAGCGTGAGCGCCGTCAGCTGCACCCGGTCGGTGAACGGGCCCGGCTCGAGGCGGATTTCACCCGGCTTCGGCGGCGGGGCGAGGACCGCGGCCGGTGCGGGTGCACGGCCCGGCGCCGGTATCGCGACCGGGGCGGCGGAACCGGCCGGCTTCCCGGCGCCGCCGCGGGCGCCGTCGGCGTCCGTAGTGCCGGAGCAGCCGGCGGCGAGCACGAGGAGGGCGGCGGCCAGCACGGCGGCCGCTGCGCGGGGGAGGTTTCTCATCGGTACGCTCCTGAAAGGGCCGGGGCCGGGAGGAACCTGCCCTCCCGGCCCCGGCTGCCCGAAGGTCAGTGCTGGTGGGGAGCCCGGCTGAACAGCGCGCGGTACATCTTCCCGTAGAGCTCCGTGTTGTTCTGGCTGGCGGCGAAGACGCTGCCGCCGGGGCCGTAGGCGAAGATCGGCACGTCTGCGCCGGTGTGGTTGCCGGACAGGTACGTCAGCCACAGGCTCGCGTCCGGGCTGCCGTCCTTGACACCGGCCGGGTCGTCGGGCGTACGGAACGTGGCGGGCGCGAAGTTCTTCGCGTCGGCCGAGCCCGCGCCGTTGACGGCTCCGCCGGAGCGGGCCGGGTCCTTGGCACCGGAGGCCGCGCGGGCGGGGGCGCTGTTGTTCGCCGTGTTGCCCGCGTCCACGTTGGCCGGGGGCGCGACGGCCTCGGCGTTCGTGTACGAGCCCTTCTCGATGATGTTGAAGCCGGCACATTCGTGGTCCGCCGTGACGACCACGAGGGTGTGGCCGTCCTTCTTCGCGAACTCGTACGCGGCCTTGACCGCGTCGTCGAAGGCCTTGACCTCGGCGAGCGTCTGTGCGGCGTCGTTGGCGTGCGAGCGCTTGTCGATCTGGGCACCCTCGACCTGGAGGAAGAAGCCCTTGCTCTTCTTGCGGTCCTGCTGCTTGCGGTCGGTCAGCAGCGAGATCGACTTCTTGGTCATGTCCGCGAGCGTCGGCTCCTGCTTCTGCGGGGCCTCCGCGGGCAGGCCGGCCTTGGCCTGCTCGACGGTCAGGTTGCCGCGGTTGAACAGGCCGACGACCTTCTTGCCGTTGGCCTTGTCCAGCTCGCCCTTGGTGGCGACCTTCTGGCTGGCGGCGGTCTGGGCGGGCAGCGCCGGGTCGCCGAAGCTGCCGAGCACCTGGTAGCCCTGGGCCTGCAGCGCCTTCTGGTCGTCCGGCTCGAAGCGGGCGAGGCCGCCGCCGAGGATGACGTCGGCCGTGCCGTTGCGGGAAATCTGCTCGGCGATCGGCGTGATCAGCGTCTTGTCCTGGGGCGCCGGCTCGTACGTACCGTCCTCCTTCTTGGGGAGGCAGGCGGCCTCGGAGTACACCGGGCCCTGGCAGCCGCGCAGCAGTGCGTGGCTGAACTGGGCCGCCGGGGTGGCGTCGGTGATCTCGGCGGTGGAGACGTTGCCCGTGGCGAAGCCGGCCGCCTTGGCCTGCTCCATCAGCGTGGCGGTCTTCTTCTCGTACGAGTCGACGCCGATGGCCGCGTTGTACGTCTTGACGCCGGAGGACCAGGCGGTGGCGGAGCTGGCCGAGTCGGTGACCAGCGCCGGCTTCTGGCTGCCCTTCTCCACGGCGTACGTGGCGACCGCGCCCGTGAACGGGAGCGACTCCATGGTGAGCTTGCCGGCGGGCCCGAAGTAGCGGTCGCGGGCGGCGGTGACATGGGTGCGGCCCATGCCGTCTCCGAGGAGGTAGATGACGTTGTGGATCTCCCTCCCCTGGTCTCCCTGCTGGGTGGCGGAGTTGGCGGTGACGGCCGTACCGGCGGCCACGGCCCCGGCCAGGGCCAGAACGGCCAGCATCTTCGGTGTGTTCAGGGCACTGCGACGCATGTGTGGGAAATCCCCCTCGGAAGGCGCTGCGCGGGCATGCCGACCGTAGGAGGGCCAAAGGAACACGCCCCCATCGAAGGATGGCGCCGAGTCGAACGCGGCAGGCTCGCACCCGGGTTCCGCAGGACCTTGCCCCTCCCGGAAACCAGAACCCCCCGGACGGAGCAGTCCCCGGCGCCGGACAGAGCAGTCCCCGGCGGTCCTGTTCCGGTTCCGGGAGTATCAGCCGTCACTGACGGCTCCCGCACCGACAGGATCTGCCGGGGGCCTGGCCAGAGCCGAGATGGGGGTCACGCGGACTTCAGGACGTCTCCGGAAGTGAGTGCGGCTCTCTCTGGTTGTCCGGTGTATTGATGAGTTTCCTCCCTATTTCGTGCGAGTCAAGGGGTATGAGCCGTCTATTCCCGGCCACCCGTTTCTGCTGGTCAGGCCGGCAGCGCGAGGAGCATCAGGGGCCGGCTGGTGGGCCGGGCGGATCCGCCGGCGGGTTCAACGGTGAGTCCCACCCCGGAGGCGCCCCGGAGCCCGCCCTGCATGAGCGTGGCCCCCTCGTGCGTGAGGAGCCCGGCGGGGCGCATGGTGCCGTGGTCGTCGAACCACAGCTGGTACGTCCTGCCCTCGCCGGGGTCGGGGAGCCCGGTGCCGATGAAGACCGCCCGGTTCTGCAGCTTGGAGCTGACGACGGAGGTGGTGGCGCCGCCGGTGGTGCGGCCGTGCACCGTACGGGCGTCGGGGGCGGCCATCACGGCGGTGAGGTCCTGGAGGCGGCGTTCGGAGGCCTCCGCCTGCTGGCGGGCCTCGTCGGTGCGCTGGTCCTGCCATACGCTGACGCCCCCGAGGGCGGCCGCCGCGGCGAGGCTCGCGGCGAGGGCCAGCGGAACGGCCTTGCGGCGCAGGACGGCGCCGAACGTGAGCTGCTTGGCCGCCGCGGGCAGCAGCGGGGGCAGTTGGCGGACCGAGTCGATGCCGTACAGGACCTCTTCCTTCATCCGCGCGGGCGGTGGGAGGGCGGCAGCGGCGGCCATGCGGGCGGCGGTGGCGGAGAATTCGGCCACCTCCTGCCGACAGGACGGGCAGTCGGCGAGGTGTGCGGTGAACACCTCGTGCTCCGCAGGTGTGAGTGCGTGGAGGGCGTACGCGCCGGTGAGGGTGTGCAGTTCCCCGTCGTTCTTCATGTGGTCACCCCCATGCAGTCGCGCAGCCGGATGAGCCCGTCGCGCATGCGTGTCTTGATCGTCGGCAGTGGTGTGCGCAGGGTCTCGGCGACCTCGCGGTAGGACAGGCCCTGGTAGTAGGCCAGCGTGACGGCCTGGCGCTGGATCTCGGTCAGGCCGCGCATGCAGCGCCGTACCTGTTCGCTCTCCAGCCGGGTTTCGACCTGTTCCGCGACCTCGTCGAAGGGGCGCGCCTGGTCGCGGGCGGCCTGGTCGTACTCGCGGTTGATCGCGGCCTGGGCGGAGCGGACGCGGTCGACGGCCCGGCGGTGGGCGAGGGTGGCGGCCCAGGTGCGCACGCTGCCCTGTTCGGGGCGGTAGCGGGCGGCCTGCCGCCACAGGTCGATCATCACCTCCTGCGCCACCTCCTCGGACTGGGCACGGTCGCGTACGACCCGGACGACCACCCCGAAGACGGTCGCGGACAG
Source organism: Streptomyces sp. R33 (assembly GCF_041200175.1). Taxonomy (NCBI): domain Bacteria; kingdom Bacillati; phylum Actinomycetota; class Actinomycetes; order Kitasatosporales; family Streptomycetaceae; genus Streptomyces; species Streptomyces sp. R33. The sequence goes on from NZ_CP165727.1 coordinate 930,536, forward strand.
CGCGTCGTACAGGGCGGAGAACGCGTCCTTGTCACCGCGGGCCACCCGGGACATCAGGTCTTCGAGCCGGGGGCCCACCGCATCGGGGACGCCGAAGGGCAGCGGTTGCCCGGTGGTGGCGGATGGTCCGCCGCGGTCCGTCCGTCGCATGACAGTCCTTCCTGTCGAAGGCACCGGCCCTTCCACGAAGAGAGCCGACCGCTCCGGATGCTGCCAGGTCTGCGTTCTCGACCGGTCTTCGGAGCGGACATCTGTGCGGATTGGTCAACCCGCTCGCCAATTCGCGATCGATGTGCACCACCTGCGGCCGGCTGCGCCGCAACTGATTGGCGCATGCGGCAACTGCCACCAATCCGCCGGCACTTCGGCTGCGAAGCAGGGGTGAACCGCCGTCACGGACGACGGCGTGGCGAACGGTGGGGAGTGAGCAACTGTGCGTACGAGGAACGTGGCCGTGATCGGCGGCGGTGTGGCGGGACTGACCGCCGCCTACGTCCTGCAAAAGGCCTGCGACGTCACGCTGTACGAGGCGGACCCCCGGCTGGGAGGCCACGCCCACACCCATGAACTGCCCGCTCCGGGCGGCGGTACGGTGGGCGTGGACTCGGGGTTCATCGTCCACAACGCGCGCACCTACCCCCTGTTGCTCCGGCTCTTCCGCGAACTCGGCGTGGCCACGCAGGACTCCGAGATGAGCATGTCGGTGCGGTGCGACGGCTGTGGCCTGGAGTACGCCGGTGCCCGCGGGCCCCTCGGCCTGTTCACGGGGCGGGCGGCCCTGCGCGCCCGGTACCTGCGGATGCTGGCGGAGGTACCGCTCTTCCACCGCCGCGCGCGCCGCCTGCTGGACGCGGACGGTCCGGTCGCCGGTGGTCCCGGCGGTGGCAGTTGCGCCGGCGACGGTTCCGCCGGCGGCAGACCGGAGCGGTACACCCTCCGGGCGTTCCTCGCCGACGGCGGGTTCTCCCCGTACTTCGTCAGCCACTTCATCGCCCCGCTCGTGTCCGCCGTGTGGTCCTGCCCGGCCCACACCGCGCTGGAGTACCCGGCCGCGTACCTGTTCCGCTTCCTCGACCACCACGGGCTGCTGTCCGTGACGGGCTCCCCGCGGTGGAGGACCGTCACCGGCGGCAGCGCGGCCTACGTGGACAAGGTCGCGAAGGAGATCAGCAACGTCCGGACCGCCAGCCCGGTCGTCCGGGTGGACCGCATACCGAGCGGCGTCCTGGTGGGCAGCGACGACGGCATCACCGACGCGTACGACGCCGTCGTCATCGCCACGCACCCCGACCAGGCGCTGCGTCTGCTGGCGGACCCCACCCGGGACGAGCAGCGGGTCCTCGGCGCCTTCCGGTACGAGGTGAACCCGACCGTGCTGCACACCGACACGGCCCTGCTGCCGCGCTCGCCGAGGGCCCGGGCCTCCTGGAACTACCACCTCGCCGACTGCCGCCCGGGGGCGGAGGGGGTCCGGGTCAGCTATGACATGACGCGGCTGCAGCGCCTGCCGGGCGACACCGGCTACGTCGTCACGCTGAACGCGGGCGGGCGGATCGACCCCGAGCACGTGCTGGCCCGCATGGAGTACGCGCACCCCGTCTACACGCCCGAGTCGGTGGCCGCGCAGCGATCGCTGCCCCGCCTCAACACCTCCGTCACGGCTTTCGCCGGGGCGTACCACGGGTGGGGGTTCCACGAGGACGGCTGCCGGTCGGGCGTACGGGCCGCCGCCGCGCTCGGTGTCCGGTGGTGACCCCCGCGGTGGCGCCGGGACAACGCCCGGCCCTCCCCGCCGTGGCCGTGCCGGCCCTGTACGACTGCGTGGTCTCCCACGTGCGGACGGCCCCGGTGCGGCACGCCTTCCGGCACCGCACGTACATGTGGCTCGTGGACCTGGACGCCCTCCCCCGGCTCCCATGGCCGCTGCGCGCCCTGGCCCGGTTCGACGCCCGCGACCACTTCGACGCCGCCGCACCGACCGTCCGGGCCGGCCTCGACGCGTACCTGGCCTCCCGGGACGTGGACCTCGACGGCGGGCGGGTCCTGATGCTGGCCCACGCCCGGGTCCTGGGGTACGTCTTCAACCCGCTGACCCTGTACTGGTGCCACGACCGCTCCGGCGCCCCGGTCTGCGTGGTGGCCGAGGTCCACAACACGTACGGGCAGCGCCACTGCCACCTGCTGCGTACGGACGGAGCCGACCGGGCCGAGGTGGCGAAGGAGCTGTACGTCTCGCCGTTCTTCCCCGTCGACGGCCGCTACCTCATGCGGCTGCCGGCGCCGCGGGAGCGCCTGGAGGTCATCGTCCGGCTCGAGCGCGCCGGGCAACGGCCGTTCACCGCGACCCTGCGCGGCCGGCACCGCCCCGCCACCCCCCTCGCCCTGCTGCGCGCCGCCGCCCGGCGGCCGTGGTCCACCGCCGCCGTCTGGGCCGGGATCCGGCGCCACGGCATCCACCTGCTGCTCCGCGGGCTGCCCGTCCAGCCCCGGCCCGAACGCGCACCCGAGGAAGGCATCGCCCCGTGACCCTTTCCCTCCCCCGAACCGCCGACGAACCCGTGGAGCGGTACTCGATCGACGCACACGCGTGGCCTGATGTGGTGCGCCCGCCGACGGCGCCCTTCGGGTACGCGGCCGTCGCCCGCCGCCTCGTCCGCCGTGCCGTGGCGGCGCTGCCCCTGCGCTGCCGGTTCGGCGCCGAGCCGCCCCACGGCAGCGGGCCGTCGCTGACGGTCCACGACCCGGACGCGTTCTTCCGCCGGATCGGGGCGCACGGCCTGATCGGCTTCGGCGAGTCCTACATGGCGGGCGAATGGGACAGCGACGATCTGACCGGCCTGCTGACCGTCCTCGCCGCGCACGTGGACGACCTGGTTCCCGGCCCGCTGCGCCGGCTGCGCGGGGCGTGGGTGCGGAGCAGGCCCGAGGCCCAGCTCAACTCCCGGGCCGGGGCCCGGCAGAACGTCCATCGCCACTACGACTTGTCGAACGAGCTGTTCGCGCTGTTCCTCGACGAGACCCTGTCGTACTCCTCCGCCGTCTTCACCGCGTTCCCCGCGCGCCGTGAGAGCCTGCCTGCCGCGCAGCACCGGAAGATCGACCGGCTGCTGGACCTCGCCTGCGTCGGCCCGGGCAAGCGCCTGCTCGAGATCGGCACCGGATGGGGCGAACTCGCCCTGCGCGCGGCCGCCCGCGGGGCACACGTGACGACCGTGACCCTCTCCGCCGAGCAGCAGCACCTCGCCCGCCGCCGGATCGCCGCCGCGGGGCTGGCCGACCGGGTGGACGTCGAACTGCGGGACTACCGCGATCTGGAGGGCCGGTACGACGCGGTGGTGAGCGTGGAGATGATCGAGGCGGTCGGCAGGGACTTCTGGCCCACGTACTTCGCCGCCCTGCGCGATGCGGTGGCGCCCGGCGGGCGGATCGCGCTGCAGGCCATCACGATGGGCCACGAGCAGATGCTGCACACCTCCCGTACGCACACCTGGATCAGCAAGTACGTCTTCCCGGGCGGCCTGATCCCCTCCCGGGAGGCCATCGAGGCGCACTCGTCGGGCGCGGGGCTGCGGATCGTCTCCGACCAGGGGTACGGCGACCACTACGCGCAGACCCTGCAGCTGTGGCGGGAGCGGTTCACGGAGCAGGCCGGCGCCGTGGCGGCGCTCGGCTTCGACCTGACGTTCCGGCGCATGTGGGAGTTCTACCTCGCCTACTCCGAGGCGGGGTTCCGGGCCCGCTACCTGGATGTCCGGCAACTGCTCCTGACCGAGGACCTGTCGCTGGGAGCGCGGCCGTGAACCCCGCCTCCTGGGAAGCCCTCGGGAGCAATCTGGCCGCTGCCGCCGCCACGGCCGTCACCGTACTGCTCCTGGCCTTCGCCGTCGGGACGGCCCGGCGCCTGCACCGGACGGTGGACATCGCCTGGGGCCTCGCCTTCGCCGCGGTCGCGACGGTCTCGTACACCCTGTCCTCCGGGTACGGGGACGACCGCCGGCGGCTCCTGGTCGCCGCCGCCACCGTCGTGTGGGGGGTGCGGCTCGCCGTGCACATCGCCTGGCGCGGCCGCGGGCACGGCGAGGACCCCCGCTACGCGAAGTTCCTCGCCCGGGGGCGGGGCAACCCGCACGTGCGCGCCCTGTTCAAGGTGTACCTGCTCCAGGCGGGCCTGGTCTGGCTGGTCTCCCTGCCTGTGCAGAGCGCTTCGTACGCAGGCTCCCCCATCGGCGCGCTCGCCGTGCTCGGCGGCGTGCTCTGGGCGGTGGGGCTGGTCTTCGAGGCCGTCGCGGACTTGCAGCTCGCCCGGTTCAGGGCCGATCCGGCGCACCGCGGTACGGTCATGGACCGGGGGCTGTGGGCATGGACCCGCCACCCCAACTACTTCGGCGACTTCCTGGTCTGGTGGGGGCTCTACCTGATGGCCTGCGGCACATGGCGGGCCGCCCTGCTGTGCCTGGTGTCGCCCGTGGCCATGACGCTGCTGCTGATCATGGGGAGCGGCAAGCGCCTGATGGAGGCCCATATGGCAGAGCGACCCGGCTACGCCGGCTACATCGCCCGTACCAGCGGGTTCCTCCCGCTTCCGCCCTGGCGGGGCCACGCATGAAGCAGCCGACGGGCGCGCTGGCGCTGCGCCGGGTGCCGCGGGACCCGGCCGCCGCGGTGCTCCTGCTGCACGGGGGCCGGCCGATGGGGCTCGAGGCACCGCCGCGGCCGAACCTGCCGGGGCTGCGGATGCTTCCCTTCGCACGGGCCATCGCGGAGGCCGGGCCGGCGCAGGACGTGGTGGTGGCGGAGGTCCGGTACGCGCACCGGGGCTGGAACGGCCACCGCGCGGATCCGGTCCACGACGTCTGGCAGGCCCTGCGCGAACTGCGCTGCGGGGTCGGAGCGCTGCCCGTGGTGCTGGTCGGGCATTCCATGGGAGGCCGGGCCGCGTTGCGGGCGGCGGCCGACCCGCTGGTCCGCGCCGTGGTCGGGCTCGCGCCGTGGTGCCCGCCGGGCGAACCGGTGCTGCATCTCGGGGACACGGCCGTGGTGCTCCTGCACGACGCGGCGGACCGCGTCACCGATGCGCAGGCGTCCTGGGACTACGTACGGCGGGCCCGTGCGCGGGGCGCCCGGGCCGGAGGCATCGTCATGCCCCACGGGCGGCACGCGATGCTCCGCCAGGCGCGCACCTGGCACCGGATGGCCACCGACACCACGCTGGGCCTGCTCGGCCTGACCGCCCTCCCGGAGGAACTGTTCACCGGCCCGGTACCCGGGCCGGCCGGGTCTCGGTGCACCGTCGACACGAGCGACTCGTCCCGTATGCGGCAGCAGTGATCGAGCAGTGGCCGCGAAATCGGTCGAGGCCCTGGTCAAAGGGGCGGGGGATGCGCAAGGATCACGGCCGCACCTCGCCACCACCCCACTACGGGAGGATGTCTATGGCTCGCCGCACATCCCGCGGCCTGATCGCCGCGGCGACCACCACCGCAGCACTGTTCACCCTGGCCGGCCCGGTTTCGGCGCTGCCCTCGGCGGCCGACGCGGCCTACGCCGGGCTGCCCCAGGCCCGCCTTTTCATGGTCAACCCCGTCCAGTCCTCGGGCGATCAGAGCCTCGCCGACGGCAAGGACTCCACCGGGGCCGTGCCCGCTTCCGCCTATGCCCTGGCCGCACTGCGGAACCTGGACGGCAGCGGCTCGCTGTCGGGGAAGTGGGCGTACGTCCGGTCGGAGACCGGCGCCCCCGCGAAGATCACGGACGTGGGTGCGTACAGCCGTACCGATGACCAGTTCGAGCAGGTCATGGCGTACTTCTGGGTCAACGAGGCGCAGGAGTACCTGCAGGGCCTGGGCTTCGGGAGCGAGCTGCCGGGAGCCAACGACCGCGCGCAGCCGGTCCGCATCAACCAGTACGGGGCCGACAACTCCTTCTTCACCGACAAGAAGGCCGAGATCCGCTTCGGCAAGGGCGGCGTGGACGACGCCGAGGACGCCGAGGTGATCGTCCACGAGTACGGCCACGCGGTGCACAACGCGCAGGTTCCCGGCTTCGGCACGTCGCCGGAGGCGGGTGCGATCGGCGAGGCGTTCGGCGACTACCTTGCGGTCGAGGTCGGTGACCACGCGGACGCCGCGTACGGATGGCCGCGCAAGGCGGACCTGGCCTGTGTCGCCGACTGGGACTCGATCTCCTACAGCACCGCCCCGCACTGCCTGCGCCGGGTGGACGGGAACAAGGTGTACGCCGACCGGGTCGGCGAGGTCCACGCGGACGGTGAGATCTGGTCCCGCGCGCTCTTCGACATCCGCGGGGCGCTGGGCGCCCGGACCGCCGACCGGATCATCGTGAACGCTCAGTTCGGCTTCCGCCCCGACACGAGCTTCCAGGACGCGGCGCTGACGACGATCGCGACGGCACAGCGGATGTACGGCAAGAGCGCCGCGGACGCGGTCCGCGCCGCTTTCAAGGCCCGGCAGATTCCGGGTATCGCGTAGCCCTGTCCGCTGCTCCGGATTCCGGTCCGGAGCAGCGGTCCAGTGGCAGCAGGTCCAGGCTGACGCCCCTGGCCACGAGGGCCGACAGGGCCCTCATCGGTACTACTCGATCACCAGCTCGACCGGGATGTTGCCGCGCGTGGCCTTGGAGTAGGGGCAGACCTCGTGGGCCTGCTTGACCAGCAGGGCGCCCGTCTCGCCGGCGAGGGACTCCGGGAGCTCGACACGCAGGGTGACGGCCAGGCCGAAGCCCGTGTCGTCCTTGCCGATCGAGGTCTCCGCGGTGACCGACACCTCACCGGTGTCGACCTTGGCCTGCCGGCCGACCAGGCCGAGCGCGCTGGCGAAGCAGGCCGCGTAGCCCGCCGCGAAGAGCTGCTCGGGGTTGGTGCCCTGGCCGTTGCCGCCGAGCGCCGGGGGCATGGCGAGCGCGAGGTCGATCTGGCCGTCGGAGCTGACCGTGCGGCCTTCGCGGCCGTTGGCGGTGGCGACAGCGGTGTAGAGCGCGTCCATCGGGGTTCCTCTCGCGGTGGTGACCGTGTCAGCCGGTCATCGGCTGACGTCCACTACTAGAGCACACAATTCAGTTGTGCACAACTAAATGACCCGCAAGCCTTGCCCGGGTACACTGGCCCCCATGAGCGAGCAGCCCACCGAAACCCTCCGCGACGAGGACTTCCTCCGCCTGGACGGCCAGATCTGCTTCGCGCTGAACGCAGCGAGCAGGGCCTTCAACGGCCTGTACCGGGTCGTCCTCAAGGACCTCGGCCTGACCTACCCCCAGTACCTGGTCATGCTGGTGCTCTGGGAGCACGGCACGACGCCCGTCAAGGAGCTGGGGACCCACCTGAGGCTCGACTCGGGGACGCTGTCACCCCTGCTCAAGCGCCTCGAAGCCGCCGGGCTGGTCCACCGCGAGCGCAGCACCGAGGACGAACGGTCCGTACACGTCGGCCCCACCGAGGCCGGTACGGCGCTGCGCGCCCGCGCGGCGGAGGTACCGCGCCGGATCGCGGCCGCCACCGGCTTCGAGCTGGCCGAGATCCGCGACCTCCAGACCCGCCTGAACCGCCTCACCACCGCGCTGGACGCCGCCGTCCCGGAGGTGTGACGGGCGCCCGGCGCCGTCGGTCGTCCGGCTGTGGAACACCGCCGACCCGGCGCGGGGCATCACCCGGGCCGGCCGGCTGACCGGCCACCAGAACCAGGTGGGCGCGCTCGCCTTCAGCCCGGACGGCCACACCCTCGTCACGGCCGGCTGGGACGACACCGTCCGGCTCCGGGAGACCGACCCGACGCGGCTGCCGCCCCGGCTGTGCGCGGCCACCGCCGGGCCGCACGACCGGGAGCTGTGGCAGCGCCACGTACCGGGCACTCCGTACGCACCCGGCTGTGGCTGACGGGCGCCACCCGCGAGGCGCACACCGCACGGAGGGCTTAGGTTCGTCGGCATGGTGCATGTACTGGGCAGCCGGGTCCTGCTGACCCCCACGGACCCGGAGCGCTCGCGCGCCTTCTACGGCGGCACGCTGGGGCTCGCCGTCTACCGGGAGTTCGGCACCGGGCCGGACCGCGGCACGGTCTACTTCCTGGGCGGCGGCTTCCTCGAGGTCTCGGGCCGCGCCGAGACCCCGCCGGCGCCCGGGCTCCGGCTGTGGCTGCAAGTCGCCGACGTGCAGGCGGCGTACGAGGAGCTGCGGACGCGGGGGGCCGAGGTGCTGCGGCCGCCCCGGCGGGAGCCCTGGGGCCTGATCGAGATGTGGATCGCCGACCCGGACGGTGTCCGCATCGCGGTGGTGGAGGTCCCGGCGGACCACCCGCTGCGCTTCCGCCCCTGAACGAGCCGTACGGCTCGACCGGCGTACGCCGGCTTTCGCGGGGGCGGGGGCGTGGACCGGCCGAATTCGGCGCGCCCCCGCCGGTGGAGTGAATGCGCGCTCCACCCATCGGGGGGACATCCGGCCCGGCCCATGGACGCGGCGTCAACCACGCCCGGGCGCGGGGCCGGTACCGGGGCGGGTCCGCAGCGTGCGCGTAGCAGACGCGGGTGGTCCGTGGAGGCCTTTTGTAAAGATCAACTCAGTGTGCTGGATTGATCACCCACAGTGCCCCCGGCTGCGCGGAAGGACACCGAATGCGCACGGTTCGAGAATCAGTCCTGGACGTTCTACGAGCACGCGGTATCACCACGGTCTTCGGCAATCCCGGTTCGACCGAACTGCCGATGCTCAAGCGCTTCCCCGAAGACTTCCGGTACGTGCTCGGCCTCCAGGAGGCCGTCGTCGTCGGCATGGCCGACGGTTTCGCCCTCGCCTCCGGAGCCACCTCCCTCGTCAACCTGCACACCGGTCCCGGCACCGGCAACGCGATGGGCGCGATCCTGAACGCCCGCGCGAACCGCACCCCGATGGTCGTCACCGCAGGCCAGCAGGTGCGCGCCATGCTCACCATGGAGGCCCTGCTCTCCAACCCGCAGGCCACGCTGCTCCCCCAGCCCGCCGTCAAGTGGGCGTACGAGCCCCCGCGCCCCGCGGACGTCCCGGCCGCCCTGGCCCGCGCCGTGCAGGTCGCCGAAACCCCGCCCCACGGGCCGGTGTTCCTCTCCCTGCCCATGGACGACTTCGACGCGGAGCTCACCGAGGCGCAGGACCTGGCCGGCCAGGCGGCCGCGGCCCGCCGGATCACGCACGCCGCCGTGCCCGATGCGGCCGCGGTCGCGGCGCTCGCCGAGCGGATCTCCCGCGCCCGCTCCGCCGTCCTCGTCGTCGGCGACGACGTCGACGCCTCCGGCGCCTGGGACGCGGTCCTCGCGCTCGCCGAGCGCACCGGGCTGCCCGTCTGGGCGGCGCCCGTCTCGGCCCGCGTGTCCTTCCCCCGCAGCCACCCGCAGTTCCGCGGGGACCTGGCCCCGGCGATCGGCCCGCTCGGCCGCCAGCTCGCCGGGCACGACCTGGTCGTCGTGGTCGGGGCGCCCGTGTTCCGCTACTACCCCTACATCCCGGGTGCGCACCTGCCCGAGGGCACCGAGCTCGTCCTCCTCACCCGGGACGCCGAGGAGGCCGCCAAGGCCCCCGTCGGGGACGCGGTCGTCGCGGACCTCGCGCTGACCGTACGGGCGCTCACGGACCGGCTCCCGGCCGGCAGCGAGGCCGCGCCCGCCCCGCACGAGCAGGTGCGGTTCCCCGAGGCGGCCGACGGCGTCCTCACCCCGCTCGCCGCCATGACGGCCATCGCACAGGGGGCTCCGGAGAACACACTCTGGGTCAACGAATCGCCTTCCAACGTCCCACAGTTCCACGAAGCCACCCGGATCAGCACCCCGGGCTCCTACCTGTTCTCCGCGGGCGGCGGACTCGGCTTCGGGGCCGCCGCTGCCGTCGGCGCCCAGCTCGGCGCACCCGGGCGGCCCGTGGTCTGCGTCATCGGAGACGGATCCATCCACTACGCCGTGCAGGCCCTGTGGACCGCGGCCATGTACAAGGTCCCCGTCACCTTCGTCGTCCTGAGCAACGCCAAGTACGCGATCCTCCAGTGGTTCGCGCAGCTCGAGCACGCCCAGGGCGCGCCCGGCCTCGACATCCCCGGTCTCGACATCACGGCCGTCGCCGACGGCTACGGGGTGCGCACCCACCGGGCCCACGGAGCGGGTGAACTCACCAAGCTCGTACGGGACTCCGCGTCCCAGCAGGACGGACCGGTGCTCATCGACGTACCCGTGACCACCGAGCTCCCCTCCCTCTGAGCCCGGATCCCAGCCCCCCACCATCACCAGAAGGCCCCACATGTCCCCCGACACCCCCCTCCTGTCCC